>NZ_JBHIMA010000040.1:0-2318 GCF_042193775.1 Bartonella sp. OD88NMGDW
GCTATACGACCATCTATCGACTTAATCGACGACTCCCCAACCTTGTAATAGTCCTTTAAAAAGTCATGCGCTTCAATAGCGCGCTTAATTTCCTCCAATGAACTTTCTGCCAAAGAATTCTGAAACTGACGTGCACAAAGAATAGTGCCCGATATCCCTTGCATACCAAATTGATAGCCTTTTAAAGCAGCCATCAAGGCAAATGATCTTGTCTTTCCAGACCCTCGTCCACCCCAAGCCGCCCGTACCAAAGCATCCCCTGTAAAAATCGGTATAAGCTTTGGTACAATACTAATCTGTCGTGTTGTCATTGACCAAAGGCGCGATTTCTACACGCGTTATCACCTTAATGGCTCCCCCATCTTCACCTGTTACCTGTAAAGGCAACACCTTACCAAGCAACGCTAAATAAGCAGCGGGGCATTCCATAGCCTGCTTTTCCAAATAAGAAATCAAACCATCCTTGCCAATTTTATTCCCAGCATTCTCAGCAGCCTTAACCACTGCTTCTTTTAAAATGCGCGTCATCTTATTCGGAACGCCTTTGACACGCCCTTGACCTGCCTTTGGGGGTATACGCTTTTTAATCGGTTGTGGAGCCTGCTGTGTATTTTCTGATGTCATAAAATACGCCCTCCAGATAATAAAAAACCCCGCAAATGCGGGGATTCCAAACTGCACTGCCTCTCATCTAGACACAATACGCCTAAGTACAGCAATGTCATTAAATACGATTTGCTACAATTTGTCAACATAAAAATAACACATATTGATAATTTCAAAGTGAATCGGTTAAACAGCGCTTATGAATAATTAAGGGTTCAAAATGATGAAATCATTATCCATAACACGCATCATAACATTTATAGCTTTCTTTTTTATATCAGCGCTACCTGCATCAGCGTCATTTGGATTTATAGACAAATTGACGCGTATGTTTACAAGTGTAGATACTATGGAGAAGTATAATAAACTTTACAACAAATACGCGAGTGAATCATATATTGGCTCTATGCATTCTGAAAAGATACGCAAAGCAGAAGAACTTTCACTCAGCACGGGCACAGAATATTCGTTTTTTAAACAAGAAGATATATTGTATCGTCACATATCAGTTGTTGGTTGTGCATCCCTTATGAGTTTATTGCGGGGTGATTATAATAAGGAGATGTCGCAAATGGATCTACCCAATGTAATAAAGCGTTTACGCGATGAATATGATTGGAGTGAAAGCGATTTTATGTGGGCATACGACGTGGTCAATGATAACGAGGATCCAATGATTTATTATGCAAAAAAATTTATGATGGCTATAGATAAGCGTTCCGATTTAAGAAAAGAACAAGTAAATAACATAGTATCTCAAGTGAAAAGAAATGATCATAAAAGTTTAAAGGAATCCATTGAATTTTGCAGAAACTTACAAACGATATACAATATAATGAAACCGTAATAGAGATTGTCATTTACGATCAAAATGTTTCTGAAGAGCATTAAGAGCAACACGTAATGAATTCACAAGATATGGTAGCATTTGATCTTCTATCACGAGGTACTGTAGCGCAGCGTGAAGATTGTACTGTCTATAAAGGCATTGTGCTTCTTTTAGTGCCTCTTGCATGTTGATAAACTGCTCTGTTGCAAATGCTACCCATTTATCTCTTGCCTTATCATCAGATGATGACGGCATTTCGTCATAAATCGCATTAGGCAAGCCTTTTGCACAAAGGTAATCGTTTCTTATCTGTAAATACTGTTGCGCGGCGTCGTATTGCTCTTGAGTAAGCACGCCTTGCAAGCAAAGCCGCCCTATGTAAGACCCAGAAAGTGGATTTTTTGCCTCCTGTAGCGTTAAACCGAAGCGCTTTGCACGCATTTCTATTGCCAATTTATCAACGGCTTCACGCGGTGCTTTTGCACGTGATATACGCCCATTTGGTTCTCTTACCTGCCCTTTTATTTTAGGGCGTCCCCTTTTTTTATTTTTTTTCACAGATAACCTCAGACACCTGTTTAACGTTTTCCCAAATTTCCTCTGAGTTTGAATTTATTTTTGCATCTAAAGACGCTACAAGTACTAGCAACACGCCGCCTATACAAAAGGCTGGAATTTTTTTCCAATCATCATCATCATTCATCATCCACACGAAGATAATGACAATCATTACAATTAGAAAGCCTGCTGATATATTACAGAATGTCTCAATCTTATTATTATGTTGTAATGATTTTATCTCCTGATCTGTAATAGTATAGTTATAAACTGGCTTAGATTTACAGATTGCACTAAAGGTATGGAGCGGCGGCTTATCAGACAT
>NZ_JBHIMA010000041.1:0-1971 GCF_042193775.1 Bartonella sp. OD88NMGDW
ATATACCCCCCTAAATCGCCTTTTTTGACATCATCAAAATCTCTTAAGGCTCTAATTCGAGTTAAGAAATGACCATCGATATATTCACAATCATCAATAAATTCGTATTTTTTTGCAGGCTCTTGTTTATTAACAGACGCAGTTTCATTTGAAATGGAAGAGATAACGGGGGTGTTTTTTGAGATATTTGTCATATTTAAACCTGTATGTTTTTAAAAGTTTTCAATTGACGCGCTATAAAGGCGCCGGGCGCTGAAAACACGGCATACAGTCCGTTGCTATGCTTTTCCCATAAAGGGTATTGTATGGCACAGCTACACCCGACATAAATACATACACTTATAGAGTGTTGCAATAATCGAATTTTATAGAGGAAGTAAACAATTTTGGCTGTTTATCCACTGTATGTTTAGTGTTTTCAATCACTTGAATATTTATATAACAAAATACGTATTTATTGTCAAATAATATTTTATCTTTTTTGATATTTTTTCTTATTTTTTAAATACGTTGTGTATTGATAATATCTTATGCTTATTAATTGTTTCTTTTATATTTATGTGCTTTTAAAGCTATATTACGGGCTTTGTGAAACGATTGCGTATTTTCTGAATCTATACATTTATAATATTTAGAAACGCTCTCATAATGCGTATTTTAAACTTTATAACCTATCAATTTTGTTACTAAATGAATTTTAAATTTTTTGTGAATTTTGTTTATAAGGGGCTTTAATTTAAACGACCTTAATAGCACCGCGCTCTTATAACAAATGCTTTCATTTGCATTTTTGCTTTCTCTATAGCTGTTATGTTCTTTATAGCCATGGCATCATTTTTCAGTTTCATAAGAGAAATGATAAATAGGATATATGATAATTGTGATTTATAGACCATTATGAAAACACTTATGAAAACATCTCAATAGAAACTGATCATTATAGAGATGAGCAAAATCCCTTTTAATAAACTTTTGTCATTTTTGTCAGTTCTTTTTAGAACCTATATCATTTTTTTTAAATGAGAGAAAATTAAAATCATTATATTTCAATAAGTTAAGTTTTATGAATTTTTCAAAATACAACTTATTAAAACAGCCATAACAAATAAATACAACTGTAAATATATATTTGTCAGTTTATGTCAGTACATTGAATCGACAAAAGTGATCATTTAGTGAATGATTAAAACATGTCTTATGAGAGTATGTGATCTTTTAAAGCCTTTCAAAAGAAAGGGATTATAATCATAATAAATGCTATCAAGACCATTATGGTTATGAGTTTTGGAGGTGCTTTTTACGCCCCCCTTTACATATTTTTCAATAAAAAATAAAAGTCATTATATTTCAATATGTTATTTTTTATCAATTTTTCAAAAAACAACCTATATCAATAGTACAACCTATAAATTCAACTAATGCTCTATGTTTTGTAAGGTTTTTTGGGGGGGTAGAAACATTCAAAACCTATAAGTAATATAAGAAAATGAATATACATAACCCTCTTTAAATAAAGCTTCTGATAACAATAAAGCTATCATTTTAGATTACGGTTTAATCTTTTAAAGGCAATATAAAAGAAGCGTATTCACTTTAAGATGGGATTTCTTAAAAGTCTTAAAGCAATTCAAAGTAGAGTATTTAAAAGTGTAAGTTTCTTCTTTTTAGAATAATGCATATAAACACTCCTTTTAAAGATTGTATCTAATCAACATAACAAGAGAGGTATAGATTATGGTTATAAGATTCTATACCCCTTTGTGAGTTTAGCAAGCCAAGTCTATTCAGTTTCTCTAATTTCTAATTTTGGTAAGTTCTTAACAATTTTCATTGTCTCTAAACTTACGGTAATAACCCTCTGAAATAACTCTAGAGGGTAGGCAGGGTTGCCAATGGTTTCAACAGCATAACGATTGGCATCATTAACAATGCCACTCTTTTTATCAGTCTTAACACATTGACGCCCCATAA
>NZ_JBHIMA010000042.1:0-1921 GCF_042193775.1 Bartonella sp. OD88NMGDW
CGTGTTGCTCGTGATCCTTTAATGCAGATACGCGCCTTTTGGGATATTGGGGGCACGGGCGCCAAGGCAGATGCCACAGCGATATGGATAGCGCAATTTGTTGGCAGAGAGATCAGAGTGCTTGATTATTACGAAGCACAAGGACAACCATTATCGGAGCATATAGGCTGGTTGCGTCAAAACGGTTATGAGAAGGCGTTGATGGTTCTTCCCCATGATGGGGCGACCAGAGACCGTGTGCACAATGTGAGTTTTGAGAGTGCTTTAAATGATGCGGGTTTTGAAACGCAGGTCATTCCCAATCAAGGGGCTGGTGCTGTCAAAATGCGAATAGAGGCAGTGCGACGTATTTTGCCTTCTGTTTGGTTCAATGAAGAGACGACCGTAGCAGGGCGCAAAGCACTGAACTGGTATCACGAGAAATGGGATGAGAAGCGCAATATTGGCTTGGGAGCAGAGCACGATTGGTCCAGTCATGGGGCAGATGCCTTTGGATTGATGTGCGTGGCTTATGAAGAACCTCCGACGATACAAAAGCGACCAGCTTATAGCGGCAGAACGGAATATGAGAGTACCTCATGGATGGCAGAATGATGTATGATGAAGAGCATTTAGATAAAGAAAGTAACGCATCAGATTTGTCGACAGAAGGCTTATTTCGCAAGCTTGTGAGTTGGTACAAAGAAGATGTGGAGCATGTGAATAAATGGCGTGAACATGCACGGGAGGATTTTCGTTTTTACAATGGTGATCAGTGGAATGAGGCTGATTTAGCGGCGTTAAAAGAGCAACGCCGCCCCGTTATGACCTTTAATCGTATTGCTCCGCTTGTGAATGCTGTTGTGGGGTCAGAGAGAAATAACAAGCGCGAAGTGCAATTCATTCCCCGTCAAGTAGGCAAGGCATTGCCAAGTGAATTGCTTACTGGTGCGGCAGAATGGTTTCGGGACATGGCGCATGCAGAATATGCTGATAGTGATGCTTTCCAAGATGCGGTTATTTGTGGCATGGGCTGGACCGATACGCGACTTGATTATGAAAACAGCTTTGATGGTGAACCGGTCATTACGCGTTTAGACCCGTTAAAGATGGTTTGGGACAGTGCAGCGGTGCAACCGAACTTAACCGATGCGCAACGTTTGTGGTATGTGGACCGCAAGCCTTTGGAAGTAGCCAAGCAGATGTTTCCCAAAGCCCATTGGAGTGAACTGAGTGCAGATTGGGCTCGTGATGGGATTGCTTATGAGGGCATTCATCATAATGATCTTGAAGCTTATAATGATGAGAAGGGCATTGATGTTGAAAACGGTCGACGGATGATTACACTTGTTGAATGCCGTTGGTTTGAAAGCGAGAGGTATTATAAAGCGCCCGATTTAAGTACTGGAGAACTTCGTGATTATAGCGAGGAAGAATTTAAGCAGCTACAGTGCATGATGCCTAATATTCAAGGGGCGGCTTTTAATAAAAAGGTTGTTAAGCGCGCTTTTTTAGGCAGGAAGGTTTTGCTATGCCCCGATCAACCCATGGTTCCAGCGGGTCAATTGGGTTGGGAGTGTATAACGGGGTATTTTGACAAGATAGAACGGCAATTTTATGGGGTTGTGCGTCCTACAAAAGACCCACAACGGTGGGCGAATAAGTACTTTAGTCAAGTTATGTATATCCTTAATAGCCAATCCAAAGGCGGGATAATGGCAGAGAGTGGTGCATTTAAGGATGAGAGAGAAGCAGCAAAAAGTTTAAGCCGATCAGACAGTATTACATGGGTTAAACCTAACGCATTGGCAGGTGGTAAAATACAACCAAAGCCTGTAGCACAGTTTCCACAAGGCTTTTTCCAGCTGTTTAATGAAGCTAAGGAAGCAATTAATCAGGTGACGGGTTTATCGCCCGAATTCATTGGCACAAGAGAAGTGAC
>NZ_JBHIMA010000043.1:0-1889 GCF_042193775.1 Bartonella sp. OD88NMGDW
AAACCTTCCCATTGTTTGATAAGTGCTAGTCCTTCTGATGATATTTTTCGCATATGATTCTCCATAAAAAAAGCCCCACACAAGGCGGGGATGAGTGAATATTAAAAATTGCAATTATTGCCTTTTATTAAAAATCTCGTTTCATGTAACTTTTTTCTGTGTTATACGTTACATGAAACATAATGGAGATTTTGTTATGGCTACAATGCACGTCAATGAACGCGTTCAAAAACATCGCAACGCACAAAGAAAAGCAGGTTTGCGTTTAATGCAAATTTGGGTACCAGATATTCGCCAACCGAACTTTGCAGAAGAGTGCCGACGCCAATGTCGCTTAGTCGCAAAAATGGATAAAACAGATACATCTATGCAGTTGTTGATGGATCAATCTTTAATGGATGTTGATGGCTGGACAGAATAATGCGTGGATCTCTCGTCACAATAGCTATGCAAGGCGATTTTGGTAAACCAAGACCTGCGTTAATCATTCAAGCTAATCAATTCAGTGAGCATACAAGTGTAACGGTTTTACCCATTACTAGCACACTTGTTGATGCGCCATTACTCCGCATTACGATTCAGCCAACCGCTAAAAATGGTTTGCAAAAACCTTCGCAAGTCATGATTGATAAGATTATGACGGTAAGATGTGAAAAAGTTAGTCCAGCTTTCGGCTCCATTCATGCAGATAAAATGGTAGAAATTGAACGCTGTTTAGCTGTATTTTTAGGAATAGTAAAATAGAAATAGTATTTCTTTTTATCATCATAAAATAGCTTTGTTTATCTATCCTCTTCATCCATATGGATGACGCCTTCGCCTTCGTCACATGCGTTTGGTGGGGCGTTTGGATCAAGGGTATCATCCTTGTCTGGTGTTGTGTTTGCAACGTTTCCAGCCGCATCTTCTTGCGCTTTATCAAAAAGTTCGCACTCTATTTTTGTGGTGTAACCACCCGTTTTATCAAGTTTGTGCTTAACGCTCTTGATGCGCCATTCTGCTGGAATATAGGGGCGGAAAGGGGGCTCTTGAACAAGCTTTGCTTCTGCTTGCACAAACGGATCACCACCGATATCACATGAGAAAGAAGACTTACCGCGTGATGATTTATTGCGATAAGCAGCAATGGCTGCAACAGCCTCTGATTGGTTATGGTAGGTATATTTGAGTTCATGAAACGGCGGGTTACCAACCTTGACTTCTTTTTTTTCACCACTGCGGATATCATGATAGGTTGCGAGAACACCGCCTTTTTTCTCTTTTTCTTCTTCTTCTTCTTTCTCAGGTGTTGTTTCTGCTTTTTCCGATTCAGATGATGATGGTGCTCTGTCACTGTCATCCATATGGATAAAGTTTTCATCATCATCAATCTCTTCTGGTTCTCGTGCATCAGCTGCAGCTTTTTGGTCGTCTCCCACATCCGTTTCTAAGCCATTGGCTGTACCTGCTTCATCCCGCGCACTGTATTTAAAATCCCAAGAGGTGCAATGTTTTTCATGAATAACAACAATAGGGAGTGTTTCACCGGTAATGGCTTTGCCTTCACCCCGTTTGGCGAGCACAAGTTTGCCATCAACGGGCTTTGCTACCGCATCATATTCTTCTGCAAGGCGTGCAGCAAAAGCCATATCGCTTTCAGCTGTTTGGTCAATGTGACGCACAACGATTTTTGCAAGAGAAGGATCAACCTTTGGTGTATAGCCATTACGCTCTGCTATCTCTTGAACAATACTGCCAAGGGTTTGTTGGTGATAGGATTGGCTTTTTGGGGTTCTATAAGACGTGTTCATGGAGGCGGCACGCCCTGTCACACTTAAGCTTTGTGGTGGGCTGCTTACAGAGATTTCGTCTATCAGATAGGCTCCCATATCGCGGTTTTTTCCGCCTTC
>NZ_JBHIMA010000044.1:0-1736 GCF_042193775.1 Bartonella sp. OD88NMGDW
ATTTTCTGTCATACTAAAATCCTTTCTATCAAAAAATGGTAACAAATCATAACTATTTATTAACCACATTTTGGTTCGTTTGGAAAGATGTTTTATTTATAGAAAACAATATTTTATTATATAATTTCTGATGTGATACGTTATGAGTCTTATTGAGAGAGAATGAGAGAAAAGAGAGAGAAAGTTATCAACAGATCATGGGGTTATTCACCCCATATCTTAAGATTGACCCGTGACATAAGCCGCCCATTTATCCATATAAACACGGCGCTGTTCTAGATAATCAGTACGACGATAGGCACGCTCTACTTTACCTCCTACTGTATGACTTAGAATGGTTTCAGCGACCTCATAGGGGGCATCGGTTGTTTCAGCAAGCCAATTGCGTAAACTAGAGCGAAATCCATGGGGGCAGGCATCAAGTCCAATACGTTTCATATATTGAGCCATACACCTATGCGCGAGGGGACCGCGACCTGTTGCAGAAAAGAAGAAATCATTGCGTGATAAAAGGCGCGCTTGTTTTAAAATGTCTAATGCTTCTGATGATAAAGGCACGCGAAACTCTGTTGTTGTATCACGCTTTCCTTTCATATTTTCAGCAGGAATAGTCCAGATATCATCCTCAACTTGATCTTTATGGATATGACATAAAGGAAAAGTACGAACGCCTGTCAGAATAAGCAAACGTAAAGCCAGTTGTGTCATTGTTGTTGTTTCGCAAAGTGTTTTATAAAAAGCCGGAACCTTTCTCCAATCCATAGCTGGAAAATTTTGCGTTTTATGGCGTTGTTTGCCTAAGAGCGCGCGTGCTTTTTCTGTTGCTTGTAAATCAACATTCAAACCTAATGCAGCCGCATGTTTAAGACAAAGATTAAGACGTATCAATGCTTTCTCTGCTGTTGCAGCTTTTGTATGCCAAATAGGGGCAAGAGTATTGCGTATCTCTGTTTGAGTAATCTCTGAAACGGGTAGACAGCCTAATTTAGGGAGAATATAAAGACGTAAAGGTGAAAACCAATCACAAGCCTTACCATCATTTTTTAATTCAGCTTTCCGACTTTCAAAAGCATCTACGGCAATATCTTTTAAGTAATGAAGATTGCTGATTGCCTCACGCTTTTGTTTATTGCGTTCTTTAATGGGGTCACGCCCCTCACGTAAAACCGAACGCCACCCAGTTGCCAATTCACGGGCTTGTTTTAAAGAGACATCTCGCAATGCTCCCAAGCCCATTTCACGACGACGTCCGTGAAGGGTATACCGTAAAATCCATTGAGCACCTCCATCTTTACGCTTATGAAGTAACAAGCCGGCACCATCATTATATTTGCCAGCCCCCAATGTTGCGACAGATCTTGCATTAAGACGGTTCATAAGAGCCATTTTTTACTCCTTTCTTATATAAATTTGATCCACACATTCATCCCACTTGTGATGTGCAAATGAGTGGTTTTGATTGAAGCAATATAAACTGATTTAAAATGAGACAATCTTAGGTTATTCGGGACTCTCATTCAATATGAATAACACTAGATTATCATTATAAATCAATGCCTTGTAGAGATAGAGAGTGTCGATGAGGAACATCCATGGTTTGTGCACGCGTTTGATTTGATTAAGGCGCGTGCAAAATACGAACTTTACAAGAATATCTTGAAAGACCCCGATTGTGCAACGGCAGCTTACAATGACTTTAACGAACAGTTGCATGAATTGCGTGCAGAGACGTCTCA
>NZ_JBHIMA010000045.1:0-1700 GCF_042193775.1 Bartonella sp. OD88NMGDW
CTGTTTCACTACTCAGCATGGAAACAAGATGAAATTCCATTTGTAGGTAGGGAGACAAAATTGATAATCCATTAAATAAACAATAAAAGTGTCCGGAATGCTAGTCTACCGCTCACACCTGATAGCCTCCCTCCTCTGCCTAGAAGGAATAATAATATCACTCTTCATCACAATCGCCCTCATGGCCTCAAACACACACTCCTCTCTGACCAACATCATACCAATCACCCTACTAGTATTTGCTGCTTGCGAAACAGCAGTAGGCCTTGCCCTACTAGTCTCAATCTCCAATACATACGGTCTAGATTACATCCACAACTTAAGTCTACTTCAATGTTAAAAATAATCATTCCAACAACCATATTGCTACCAATAACATGATTCTCTACAAACAATATAATCTGAATTAACTTAACTACACATAGCCTAATCATTAGCCTCATTCCCCTACTATTTTTTAACCAAACCAATAACAACCTCCTTAACCACTCAACCTACCTATCCTCCGACCCACTAACAACACCCCTTCTGACACTAACCGCTTGACTTCTACCCCTCATGATAATAGCTAGCCAGTACCACCTATGCAATGAACCCCCTTCGCAAAAAAAACTCTACCTCTCCACAATAATTTTCCTTCAAATCACCTTAATTCTAACATTCATGGCCACAGAATTAATCTTATTCTACATCCTATTCGAAACCACCCTTATTCCCACCCTAATCATCATCACCAAATGAGGTAACCAAGCAGAACGCCTCAACGCAAGCACATACTTTCTATTCTATACACTAACTGGCTCTCTACCCCTACTCATCATATTAACCTACACCTACAATAACGCAGGCTCATTAAATATCATACTACTAACACTCACAGACCAAAAACTAACAACCACCTGATCACACAACCTCGTCTGACTAGCATGCACGATAGCTTTCATAACAAAAATACCCTTATATGGCCTACACCTATGACTCCCAAAAGCCCATGTTGAAGCCCCTATCGCAGGCTCAATAGTCCTCGCCGCAGTACTCTTAAAACTAGGTGGCTATGGCATAATACGACTCACCCCTATTCTTAACCCCCTAACAGAATACATAGCCTACCCTTTCCTCATGCTAGCCCTATGAGGCATAATCATAACAAGCTCAATCTGCCTACGACAAACAGACCTAAAATCACTCATCGCATACTCCTCCGTAAGCCATATATCCCTAGTAATCATAGCCTCCCTCATTCAAACCCCCTGAAGCTTTTCTGGCGCAACCACCCTCATAATTGCCCATGGACTTACTTCCTCTATACTATTCTGCCTAGCTAACTCAAACTATGAACGCACCCACAGCCGCATTATAATACTCTCCCGAGGACTTCAAACACTACTTCCACTAATAGCCCTCTGATGATTCACAGCAAACCTTACCAACCTAGCCTTACCCCCCACCATTAATTTAATTGGAGAACTCTTCGTGATTACAGCCTCATTCTCTTGATCTCACATCACTATCGTGCTAACAGGACTTAACATACTAATCACAGCCCTCTACTCCCTCCACATATTCATTACAGTACAACGAGGAAAACTCACACACCACATAATTAACATAAAACCCCCTTTCACACGAGAAAATACACTAATATTCATACACCTTACCCCAATTATCCTTCTATCCCTTAACCCCAACATCATTCTAGG
>NZ_JBHIMA010000005.1:0-167139 GCF_042193775.1 Bartonella sp. OD88NMGDW
ATAAGATGTTTGCGGAGTATTTTGGTGGAGGTGCTGGCTATAATGATAAGGGCGAGTGGAGTGCTCCAAGTTTCAAGCTACAAACTGTCAACTCTGAAGGTAGTTCTGAAGAGAAGAGCTATGATAATGTTGCGGATGCGTTAGCAGGAGTAGGGACATCTTTCACGAATATTCACAAAGAAATTAACAATGTTGTTAGTGATAGCTTAGTTAAACAAGATGACAAGACGCATGTTATTAGCATTGGAGGCGAAAAAAGTGGCACAAGCATTACCCTTTCCAACATTGATGGAGCGGAACGGACTCTTTCTGGAGTGCGTGGTGGAACGATTTCAGAAACATCCACGGATGCGGTTAATGGTTCACAACTTTATTCTATGAGTAATGTCTTAGCGGCCTATTTAGGAGGAGGAGCCGGCTATAAGGATGGGAAATGGAGTGCACCGGAATTCAAGGTTGCACAATTTAAGAGCGACGGTAGTTCAGATGAGAAGACGAGCTATGATAATGTTGCGGCTGCGTTTGATGGTGTGAATACAGGTATGACCAATATCAACAATCGTATTCATGATGTTGAGAAGAATGTGGCGTCCAATGGTTTAAATTGGAATGAAACTGAAGGAGCGTACGACGCGAAGCATGATGACAAGTCGAGCAAGATTAAGAATGTCTTAGCTGGTAAAGTTGAAGAGAATTCACAAGAAGTTGTGAATGGAGGTCAGCTATGGGAGACGAATGAGAAAGTGAAAGAGGTTGAAAAGAAAGTAGATACGATTGATCAACATGTAAAAGATATTACAACAACGGTTATGGATGGAGCGGTTAAATATGACAAAGATGGTGATGGTAAAAAGACGAATAAGGTTACGTTGGTAGGTGGGAATGAGAGTGATCCAGTTTTGATAGACAATGTAGCGGATGGAAAGATTGAAACGGGCTCGCATGAAGCTGTTAATGGGGGTCAGTTACATGATTACACCGAACAGCAGATGAAGACGGTTCTTGAAGATGCCAATAAGTATACGGATGAGAAAGTTTCTCATATTGTAAAAGATGGAGTTAATGAGGCTAATTCGTATACGGATATGAAGTTTGAGACGTTAAATTATGCTGTTGAGGATGTTCGCAAGGAAGCAAGACAAGCTGCAGCGATTGGTCTAGCGGTGTCAAACTTACGTTACTATGATATACCAGGATCTTTAAGTGTTTCATTTGGTAGTGGTTTATGGCGTAGTCAATCCGCATTTGCTATTGGGGCGGGTTATACATCTGAAGATGGAAATATTCGCTCGAATGTATCTATTACGAGTGCTGGAGGTCACTGGGGGATAGGTGCTGGAATTACTCTGAGGTTGAGATGATAATAGAAAAAATGGCTGTTATTGTAAAAAAGAGAAGTATGTTAGTAAAGGTTTTGTTTGCTCTTGCCTTAATAGGCAAGAGCGAAAGCTTTGCTAATGAGAACAATAATATTTATACAGTGCATCCACCGCACTTATCGATACCTAAGGGAGAACCTGGTGAAACACGTCGAATTATTATGCAGTTTTATGACTGGACTTTGATTTGTGACGAAAAACAAAAGCTTAAACATAAGCAAGGTATATGTAATGTGACACAGACTGTTCATGATCAAGAAGGAAATACCATTTTTAGTTGGTCTCTTGTGTCTACGACAAGTGGTCAAGCAGTGATGCTTTTTCGGACATTGCCAAATTCTGATATAAATGTTCCGATTCAAATGTTTGTAAAAGGTGTTAAAAAACCTGTTCTTATTCATTATACGCAATGCAATGAAACTGTTTGTTTGGCACAATCGCCTGTAGGGCCGGTTTTGACTAAACAAATAGAGCAGGACAATAAAGTACGTATTTCCTATAAAATTAAAGAAGGAAAGGTATTTTCTTTTACTGTACCATTTAAAGGATTAAATGCGGCACTTAATTCTTTACGTCCTTAGAATCCATCGAGTGTTTTTAACAAGATTTATTTTTCATAAATTGTTGTATTATATTTTTGAGTGTAAATTATAAGGCCAAATAAGTAAGAATTTTTATATAATATGATATAGAGGTAATTTATTGGAAAGAGCGAGAGTTTTATGAATATAAAGTCACAATAAGTTCTTTGTATGTAATAGAAATTCAAGTTAGTAATTTCCATAAAGCTTAAAGAGTGATTTCGTTAGTTATTAAAAGTAAAAAAGATTAGCAATACTCGATTTAAAATAATTAAAAAGATAGCTTCCTTACAATAATAAGTAGGCTAAATTCTTTTTTAAAGCTTTAAATGGATTTTTAGAGCGATCTGATTAAGCATTAATATTTTTTAGATAAATTTATAATCCTAGAGAATTTTTTGAACGATAGTTTTAATTGGTATTCACAAAATAACAGCTATTGTAATTGCATTTTGTAGTACTACGGAACTTTTATTCCAGCATAATCAAAGCCATTTCATTGTATACAACAAACGAGGCTCGTGTGTGGATAACGAGATTGAAAAAAGAAAAATTTTTTTATAAACCGTACTAATGTATAGGTTGTTGTGACCTTAAGAGTCAGCAAATAGTATTGTTATAATAGAGGTGTGCTCCGTGTAAATGGTATAAAGAAAAGAGCAAAATTTATAAAAATTGATGCGAACGTAAACGATTAATTTATAGTTTTAAGTACATAAAGAGAAGCATGATTTTACGGAAACAATCAAAAGATTATACAAAAATCTGAATGATGCTAGTGTAGAAAATTTTAATGATAGGCAAAGAAAGAATGATTTTTTGTATTTATCATTTGATGCTGCATTATTGCTTTATTTAGGAATGAGCAGAAGAGTTTTCGCGTTTATTTATTGGGGGGAACGCTCAAGGGATAAAAGAAATGACCCCGTTAAATTATGGTTCAAAAGAGTTAAAGCGAGGAGAAATATACGATACCAAAGCAGATCAGTTGTATGATCAGGGTGGTAGTAATACAAATAATCGTTCTGCATTGTCACGAACAGAGGCATACTCTGTCTTTGTTGATATAAAGAGACAACAGAGAAAAAAACATTATGAACAGAAACAGGCTTT
Source organism: Bartonella sp. OD88NMGDW (assembly GCF_042193775.1). NCBI lineage: Bacteria > Pseudomonadati > Pseudomonadota > Alphaproteobacteria > Hyphomicrobiales > Bartonellaceae > Bartonella > Bartonella sp. OD88NMGDW. The sequence continues at coordinate 3,074 of NZ_JBHIMA010000005.1, forward strand.
TGTTCAATCTGAGACAGCTTTTGAGTTTCATAGTCAGATAATGATAGCTGCTCAAAAAACAAAAAAACTCAAAGCGCCTTTTCTTCGACGGTTCCCTCCAGTAAAATCTCCACCTCTTTATGCGGCACTCGATCTCGGAACGAATAATTGTCGTCTTCTTATCGCATCTCCCAGTAGACCTGGATATTTTCGTGTTGTTGATGCTTTTTCTCGTATTGTACGATTGGGAGAAGGTTTAATAAATAACGGTTTTCTTAATACACAAGCTATGGATCGTGCGATTGAAGCATTAAAGATTTGTCATTTAAAGCTAAAACAAAGGCATATTAAGCGTTATCGCTTGATTGCAACAGAAGCTTGTCGTTCTGCAGAAAATGGTAGACATTTTATTCAGCGTGTTTTGGAAGAGACAAGTCTTGAATTGGAAATTGTTGATCGGCAAACAGAAGCGCGTTTTGCTGTTACAGGGTGTAGTACACTTGTTGAACCAAATACTGACGCAATTGTACTTTTTGATATTGGAGGAGGATCATCAGAAATTGTGCTACTTGATGTTTCTCAAAGGCGTTCTTTTAGTTTAGCGAGACAAATTATTGCTTGGACTTCTCTTCCTGTTGGTGTTGTTACGCTTGCTGAACGTTTTGGAGGAAATGATATTAGCTTAGACGATTTTGAAAAAATGAAAAGCTATGTGCGAGGGTTATTAAATAATTTTTCAGATCGTCATAAATTAGGAGAGTTAGCGCAAGGTTCGAAGTTTCATCTTTTGGGAACTTCTGGTACGGTTACGACTTTAGCAGGAATGTATCTTAATTTAGAGCGTTATGATAGGAAAAAAGTAGATGGCATTTGGATGAATGATGCAGACATTACACTTATGACACAACGCCTGTTATCATGGGATATAGAAAAACGTGTCATAAGTCCTTTTATTGGGCGCGAGAGAGCAGATTTAGTTTTAGCTGGTTGTGCAATTTTAGATGTTATTCGGGAAGTTTGGCCAAGCCAGCGTTTAAGAGTTGCTGATCGTGGATTAAGGGAAGGAATTTTGATAGATCTGATGTTACGCGATGGGGTATGGTGTCGTCATAGAAAGAGCAGAGGTTCCAAGCGTTAGAGAATTAAATATGGAGACAATGAATAACGATGAAAAAAACAACAAAAACACCGAGAGGTGGCTATGGAGGTTCAGGGTCACATGAATTATATCAGCGCGTAAAAAAGAAAGCAGGAACCATTAAAGCTTCATCACGACGATGGTTAGAGAGGCATCTGAATGATCCTTATGTTCATCAATCAAAAGTAGATGGTTATCGTTCGCGTGCGGCTTATAAACTCATTGAAATTAATGAGCGTTATAGGTTTTTGAAAAAAGGTCAAAAGGTTATTGATCTAGGAGCAGCACCTGGGGGCTGGTGTCAGGTGGCTGAGCGTATAGTAGGGTCAAGTGATGAAGATCCTAGCGTTGTTGGTATTGATTATTTACATGTTGATCCATTGCCTAGAGTTGCCATGTTGGAAATGGATTTTTTACATACAGATGCACCGCAGAAATTAATTGAAACTTTAGGGACAAACCCGGATGTGGTTCTTTCTGATATGGCAGCGCCAACAACAGGTCATCGTCAGACGGATCATTTAAGAACGATTTATTTATGTGAAGTTGCGGCTGATTTTGCTCTTTCGGTTCTTAAGCCTGGGGGACATTTTTTAGCAAAGGCTTTTCAAGGAGGAGCAGAAAATACTCTTCTCACGATACTAAAACAGCATTTTAAAAAAGTCTATCATGTTAAACCACCCGCAAGCCGATCAGAATCAGTAGAGCTTTATCTTCTAGCTCTTGAATTTAAGGGAAAAACAAAAATACAAGAATAGCGCCTTCTTTTAAGAAGCCTTAACTTTACTTAACCTATTTAGATGTGATGATTTTTTCTCAAAGAGTTATCGGCGATATTGACAGTTTTTCTGTTATCAATGATGAAAAACTGGTAAAACTAATGTATTGCCTATAGAGGTAGAGAGATTGATTCCTCAGTGAGTGCTTCCAATGAAATTTCTTGATCAAGCTAAAGTTTATATTCGTTCTGGTAATGGAGGTTCTGGAGCAGTATCATTTCGTCGTGAAAAATTCATAGAATTTGGGGGACCTGATGGGGGGAATGGAGGACGGGGTGGTGATGTTTGGGCTCTTGTTGTTGATGGGCTTAACACGCTGATTGATTATCGCTACCAACAGCATTTTAAAGCAAAAACAGGGGGGCATGGCAAGGGTCGTAATATGACGGGTGAAAAGGGTGATGATGTCATCCTTAAAGTTCCGGTTGGGACGCAAATTTTTGAAGAAGATAATACAACGTTAATCTGTGATTTAACAGAAGTGGGACAGCGCTATCGTCTTGCAAAAGGAGGGAATGGCGGTTTTGGGAATCTTCATTTTACAACATCGACAAATCGGGCACCGCGTCGTGCAAATCCAGGTTTGGCTGGAGAAGAGCGTGCAGTATGGCTTCGTTTGAAGTTAATTGCTGATGCTGGGCTTGTTGGTTTACCTAATGCTGGAAAATCAACTTTTTTAGCTTCTGTAACGGCTGCAAAACCAAAAGTTGCAGATTATCCTTTTACCACTCTACATCCTCATCTTGGTGTTGTACGTATTGATGGTCGTGAATTTGTTTTGGCTGATATTCCAGGATTAATTGAAGGAGCGCATGAAGGTGTGGGAATTGGAGATCGTTTTTTAGGACATGTGGAACGTTGTCGCGTACTGCTTCATCTAATTTCTTCTCAAGAAGAAGATGTAGCAAAAGCATATCAAATTGTGCGTCATGAACTTGAGGCATATGGAAATAATCTAAGTGATAAGATTGAAATTGTCGCTTTAAGCCAGATAGATACTCTGACAATTGAAGAGCGTAAAATGAAACAGGAAGCTTTGCAAAGAGCAGCGGATCAACCTGTTATGATGTTTTCTGCGGTTAGCCGCGAAGGTTTAGAAAATGTGCTGCGTGCTGGTGCACATATTATTGAAATGTCACGCAAAGAGGAGATTAGTGGGGATAGCAAGGTTGATTGAGATGGCTTTTGGATCGCAAAAACTTACACACTATAAACGTATTGTGGTCAAGATTGGATCTGCCCTTTTGGTTGATCCTCAGACAGGTTTACGGGTTGAATGGCTTAAAAGCTTAATCAGTGATGTTGTTGAATTGCACAAAAAAGGCGTAGAGATATTGTTGGTGTCTTCAGGCGCTATTGCTTTAGGAAGGACATTGCTACAGCTTCCTAAGGGGGCTTTGAAATTGGAAGAAAGTCAGGCATGTGCTGCTTTGGGGCAAATTGAGTTAGCAAAAACCTATGGGGATGCGCTTGCTCAACATGGGCTCAAAACAGGCCAAATTTTGCTCACTTTATTTGATACGGAGGAGCGAAGGCGTTATCTCAATGCACGTGCAACGATTGAGATGCTTTTATATTTAGGAGCTGTGCCTGTTATTAATGAGAATGATACTGTTGCAACAACTGAAATTCGTTATGGTGATAATGATCGTTTAGCTGCACGTGTGGCAACAATGGTGAGGGCAGATCTTTTAATACTTTTATCCGATATTGATGGTCTTTATACAAAGTCTCCCCATAGTGATCCTACGGCTGAATTTATACCTTTTGTTGCATCCATTACGCATGATATCGAAAAAATGGCAGATGTTGCTGTTTCAGAGTTTTCACGGGGAGGAATGAAGACCAAGCTTGATGCCGGAAAAATAGCTAATGCTGCTGGAACGGCGATGATTATCACCTCAGGCAAGCGTATGAATCCCCTTGCTGCAATTGACAAAGGTGAACGCAAGAGTTTTTTTGCGGCAAGTAAGAAATCTGTCAATGCTTGGAAAACATGGATTTCTGGTCATTTAGATCCATCTGGTGTTTTGACGATTGATCAAGGAGCCATTAGGGCTCTTGAAACAGGAAAATCGTTATTAGCAGCAGGGGTTATTGGCGTTGAGGGAAATTTCCAGCGTGGGGATACGGTTGCAATTATTGATACAAATGGGGTTGAGATTGCGCGTGGGCTTGTAAGCTATGACAAAGATGAAGCTGTACGTATTATGGGACATAAAAGTGAAGAAATTGAAGCTATTCTTGGGTATGAGGCGCGTTCTGCTATGGTGCATCGTAATGATATGATTGTACGTTGCTTGATCAATTCTGTTTAAAAAAGTTACTTTTGTTTTTATTGTTTTCGCAGAGTGGATGATACGATGACTTTAGAAGAACAAATGAAAGATATGGGACAAAAAGCACGCTATGCCGCTGCAGCGTTGGCCGTTGCTTCTTCTGAGCAAAAGAATAATGCATTGGAAATGATCGCTTTAAGTCTAGAGGCTCAATCAGATGAAATTTTACGAGCGAATTGTCAAGATTTAGAGAATGCTGCTCAGAATAATTTGAAAGCTGCAATGATTGATCGGCTAAAATTAGATGACTTGCGTTTACGTGCAATGATAGACAGTGTTCGCCAAGTTGCTCGTTTATCTGATCCTGTTGGACAGGTCATGAGTGCGTGGCAACGTCCAAATGGGCTTCATATAAGTCGTGTACGAACACCTCTTGGTGTGATTGGTATTATTTATGAAAGTCGTCCAAATGTTACAGTTGATGCGAGTGCTTTGTGTTTAAAAGCAGGTAATGCTGCGATTTTGCGCGGTGGTTCGGATAGCTTTCATTCTTCTCATGCTCTTCATTTAGCTTTGGTACAAGGTTTAGAACGCTCTGGTTTACCTAAAGATGCTATCCAAATGGTTGGAACGACAGATCGCGCTGCCGTTGGGGAAATGCTCAAAGGATTGGATGGGGCGATTGATGTGATCGTACCACGTGGTGGAAAGAGCCTTGTTGCCCGCGTTCAGTCTGATGCACGTGTTCCAATTTTTGCTCATCTGGAGGGACTTTGTCATATTTATATTGATAAATCGGCAGATCTAGATATGGCACGCAATATTGTTTTAAACGCAAAGTTGCGGCGGACAGGGATATGCGGTGCTGTTGAGACAGTTCTCATTGACAGCCAAGCATTAAAAAAGTTTCTTCCTGTTTTAACTGCTTTACAGGAGAAGGGGTGTGAAATTCGTGCTACAGAAGATATTGTTTTTCTTATGCCAGATGTCAAATTAGCTTCTGAAGAAGATTGGTCGCATGAATATCTTGATGCTATTCTTTCTGTTAAAACGGTTGAGGGTGTTGAGGGAGCCATTTCTCATATCAAGCGTTATTCATCAGGACATACGGAATCGATTATTGCTGAGGATTTGGAAGTGGTAAAGAAATTTTTTAATCATTTAGATTCAGCTATTTTGCTGCACAATGCGTCCACACAATTTGCTGATGGAGGTGAATTTGGTTTTGGAATGGAAATTGGTATCGCAACAGGAAAAATGCATGCACGTGGCCCGATAGGTGTTGAACAGCTAACTTCATTTCAATATCATGTTAAAGGAAATGGTCAGGTTAGAGCTTGAGAACACCATTTTTTCCATGGAAAAATTGTATGCCACATGTTGAAAGATCCAATGTTGTGGGTCTTTTTGGTGGTTCCTTTAATCCACCGCATGCGGGGCATCTTCTTGTTGCAAAAATTGCCATTCGGCGTTTGCATCTTGATCAGTTATGGTGGATGATCACTCCAGGAAATCCTTTAAAGGATTGTACACAGTTGCTCTCTTTAGAGGAGAGAATGCAATTAAGTTTTAAACTTATTGACCACCCGAAAATTCGCTTAACAGGTTTTGAACAGGCTATAGGGAGTAAAGTATCAGTAGATACAATTTTTCATATTCTTACCCATTATAGTGACGTAAATTTCGTATGGATTATGGGGGCAGATAGTTTTACGACGATACATCATTGGTATCGATGGCATGATATCGTTTCTATGCTTCCTATTGCGATTATTGATCGTCCTTTAGGCAATCGGTCAGCACTTTCTTCTCCTATGGCACATATTTATCGTCGTTTTCGTTTGGATGAGAGAGAAAGTAAGCGATTACCTTTTATAAAGCCACCAGTTTGGACTTATTTGCATGGACCTTTATCTTTTCAATCTTCAACAAACCTGCGTTTGAAAAAGAATGATTTTTCTTGAACATTTCATAAGATTCTGCTTCTCTTTAGAGAAATCTCTTTTTTAGATTCCACAACGATAAGAAAGGATATTGATCTGAAAAACATTGCACACAAACACTCTTGCGATAGTATGCTTTCAAAAGAAAAAAAAGTTTTTTCTGTTAGTGAGAGTCTTGAAGTTATTCTCAAGAGTTTAGAAGATACAAAAGCAGAAGATATTGTTACTATTGATATTCGAGGAAAGTCATCTTTGGCTGATTATATGGTCATAGCTTCAGCAAATTCGCAGCGTCATGTATCTTCTGTTGCTGATCATTTATTACATACTTGGAAAGATAGTGGGCAGGGGCTTGCGCGTGTAGAAGGGCTTGCTGGAGGTGACTGGGTATTGATTGATACAGGTGATATTATCACTCATCTTTTTCGTCCAGAAATTCGTCTTTTTTATAATTTAGAAAAAATATGGATGACTCCGGATTTAAACGATACAGCTTTGCGTTTCTTCGGAGATCATTAAAATGCAAATTTCTATTTTTGCGGTTGGTCGTATGAAAAGTGGGGCGGAGCAAAAATTAGTTCAGCATTATTTGGATCGTTTTTCTAAAGTTTCTGGAGTTGTAGGCTTTCATTTAAAAAAGTTACAAGAGATACCAGAAAGTCGTGCTCAAACAGCGTGTCAACGTATGGAGGAAGAGGGGAGAAAACTTATTGAATTTTTACCTGAAAAATGTCGATTAATTGTGTTAGATGAGCGTGGAGAATCGATTTCTTCAACTTCTTTTTCTGAAAAATTGAGGTGTTATCGTGATGAAGGCATTCGAGATGTTGTTATTGCTTTGGGAGGACCTGATGGGCATAATGAACAAATAAGGAAGCATGCTGATTTTCTTTTATCTTTTGGTTTGATGACGTGGCCACATCAAATTGCACGTATTCTTCTTACAGAACAACTTTACCGCGCTGTGACAATTGAAAATAATCATCCGTATCATCGTTTTTAATATTTTTGTGCAATTTTTAGCACTTATTTATATATTTATTAATATTGTTTTAGCTGACACCATTTAAAGCATCTCTAATGTATACGATGAGGTGTCATGGTTGGGCAAATGAAAAAGCTTCTTCATAGAAAGACGCTATATTTATATGGGGAGTGCGTGATATTTGTCATTTTGCTCTTGAGTATGTTTTTTTGCTTTTCTGTATCACATGCGGAAGATACAATGAGGAGTACGCAAGCACATAAAGAATTAGGAGAAATTCGCCAAAATATTTCACTTTCGCGTGAGCGTGTTGCTTTTCTTACGCATCAAGTTGAGCATTTAAAAAAAGATCAACGTGTTTTGAGTGATGCACTCATAAAGGCGGCTAAAGAAGAACGTACAGTAGCAGATGATATTGCTAAAAGGGAAGAAAAGCTTAAAAAAATGATAGAAGAGCGGGTACAAGTCTATCAAAGTTTAAAAAGTCGTCGCGCTGAATTTGCGGAAGTTCTTGCAATTTTGGAACGTATGGGATTGAATCCACCTCCTGCTCTTATGATACAGCCAGAGGACGCGTTGGCTTCTATACGTAGTTCTGTTTTATTAGGTACTGTTATTCCTCAGATGCAAGAGAAAACGCGAGATTTAACACAGAAACTCAAGGAGTTGACCAATTTGAGTAATTCCATTACTACGGAATATACGGCATTAAAGACAAAACTGCAAAATCAAGCAGAGCAGCGAAAACGTCTAGAGCTTTTATTAGACAGAAAAAATAAACTACAAAAAAAATCAGAAAAAGAACTTACAGAACAACAACAAAAGAATATTGCTCTTGCTAAAAAAGCGCAGTCTTTGGAAGAATTGATTTTAGAGCTCGACCGTCAGTCAAAACTTAACTCTGATGCATCAGTACAGGTACGGAAAAGTTTGCAATTGTTAGAACAGTCCAATTTTGAAAGCCGAAAAGGTTCTTTACTTTTTCCTGTTTCAGGAAAAAGAATACATCACTCTAACAAGAATTCGCAGATTACGCGCTTTGGTGAAACGATAGAAACAGAGTCAGGAGCTGTTGTTATATCACCTGTGGATGCTTTTGTTGCTTTTGCTGGGCCATTTCGTTCTTACGGACAGTTAATTATTCTCAATGTTGGAAATGGTTATCATATCATTCTTACTGGAATGTCGAGAATTAATGTAAAACAGGGGCAGTTTGTTCTTTCAGGTGAGCCTCTGGGTATAATGGAGATGCAATTTATTTCAAACAGTGTTGCATTGGATATAGGAAAAACTTCTCCAATGCTTTACATTGAGTTTAGAAAGCAGGGAAAACCTGTAAATCCAACTCCTTGGTGGCAGACTGAAAAAATAAGAAGGAGCCAAAATGATTCGTAAAGTTATTCTTTTGGTCGCTGGGGTATTGCTCGGCGCCTGTTCAATGATTATGGTGCAGTCTGTTGCTGCAAATAATGAAGATAATGCATATAAAAAGCTAGCTATATTTGGCGATGTTTTTGAGCGCGTGCGTATGCAATACGTTACAGTTCCAGATGATAAAAAGCTTATTGAAAATGCTATCAATGGCATGCTCACATCACTGGACCCTCATTCATCTTATTTGAATGCTGAAGAAGCCAAGGATATGCGGGATTCTACGAAAGGAGAGTTCGGAGGTCTTGGTATTGAGGTCACTATGGAAAAAAACTTAATTAAAGTTGTTTCACCAATGGATGATACTCCCGCTTCAAAAGCAGGTATTCTAGCAGGAGACCTTATTTCAAAAATTGATGATGTACAAACGAATGGTCAAACATTGAATGAAGCTGTTAATAAGATGCGAGGTGCTCCTGGAACACCAATTACCTTAACAATTATTCGTTCTGGCGTTGATAAGCCATTTGAAGTGAAGATTGTTCGTGATATTATCAAAGTAAAAGCGGTGAAATATCGGGTTGAGGGTGACATTGGATATTTAAGAGTTATCCAGTTTTCTGAGCAGACATTGAATAATCTTCTGGCGGCAATTAAAGATATCCAATCTAAAATTCCTGAAGATAAGCTAAAAGGTTACGTCCTTGATTTGCGGCTTAATCCGGGTGGGCTTTTAGATCAAGCTGTTAGTGTTTCGAGTGCTTTTCTCAATAAAGGTGAAATTGTGTCGACTCGTGGGCGCAAAAAGAGTGATGTGACAAGATTTGATGCGAAGCCAGGTGATGTCATCAGTGGAAAACCGCTCATTGTCCTTATTAATGGTGGTTCGGCAAGTGCTTCTGAAATTGTTGCTGGTGCATTACAAGATCATCGTCGTGCAACAATTTTAGGGACGCAATCTTTTGGTAAAGGATCTGTTCAAACAATTATTCCTTTGGGTGAAAATGGAGCTTTACGCTTAACAACAGCACTTTATTACACGCCATCTGGCACTTCTATTCAAGGGACAGGGATTACGCCTGATATTATTGTAGAGCAACCACTCCCTGAAAAATATAAGGGTTATGATGTAAAAGTTGGTGAGTCTGCATTAAAAGGACATATCAAAGGAAAACGAGAGAGTAATAAAGGATCTGGTTCAGCTGCTTTTGTTCCGAAAGACCCTAAAGATGATATTCAATTGAATGAGGCCTATAAGCTGTTACGAGGTGAAATGGCAAATGCAGCATTTCCACCAGATCCCAATAAGGATGTGTTAAAGTGAGAAATGATATCTATAGCTTGCGATTTTGAGGAATATTAAATGGATGCAGGTATTAATTTGAAGATTCTTCCATATCGCAAATGTGTTGGGATTGTAGTCTTTAATCATGAGGGTAAAGTTTGGGTTGGGCGTCGTTTAATGGCGCCCATTCATGCAGATATTGACATATCTCATCGTTGGCAGCTTCCTCAAGGAGGGATTGATGAAGATGAAAAACCATTGGATGCAGCATATCGTGAACTTTATGAAGAAACGGGTATTCGATCTGTAAAGTTAATTAAAGAAGCACAAAATTGGTTCCACTATGATTTTCCACAAGAACTTATTGGGTGCACATTAAGCAATAAGTATCGTGGGCAAATACAAAAGTGGTTTGCTTTCCAGTTTACGGGAAAGCTTTCTGAAATTGCGATTAACCCGCCACCAGATGGCAATAAAGCGGAATTCGATCAATGGAAATGGATCGATCTAGAAACCCTTCCGTTGATTGCTGTTTCTTTTAAAAAGCACGTTTATACGAAAGTGGTCAGCGAATTTCGAGGTAGCCTTAGACCATTATAAAAGCTATATGATGATGAGAAAGCTTTTTTTATTAAGATGCTTTATATTATAATAAATAATAAACATGTTTCTCTTTTATGTAAAGAACAGGAATATAAAATGAAAAAGTTATTTAATTTACTTATAGTTTTTACTCTCTTGAGTATTTCATCTGTTGCATTTGCAACAAGTTCAAAGCCTCCTGCATCAAAAGATGCGGCAGCGACATTGCCAAATGGAGCTTCTTCTTTGACTGAAACCTACGGTTTATGGACTATTAACTGTGGTATACAAGAAGGGAAAAGAATTTGTTTTATGCACCGTCAAGAAGTGAATGAGCAGGGGCGTGTTGTTGTGGCTATGGGCCTTACTCTCGATGCTGAGGGTGTTGTATCTGGTAATTTAACAGTTCCTTTTGGTATTTTGGTCTCTAAGCCTGTTCGTTTACAAGTTGATGAGGGAAAAGCTGTTATCGAAACTGGTATTCGGACTTGTGTACCAGCAGGTTGCATGGTTCCTGTCGTTTTTGACAAAAATCACGTAGCAGCTTTACGTTCTGGAAAACAGTTAAAGTTGGCAATGACAATTGCTGCTGCAGGTGAACCAGCTTTGAATGATTTATTTGTTCAGCTCAATGGTTTTAGCAGTGCTCTTAACCGTTTGACTGCTTTGCAGAAATAATTTTAAAAATAAAAGCGGCCTTTAAAAGGCCGTTTTTATTTTGTTTGTTTTTTATATATTAATAATTAAAACGATGAGATTTAAGATTAATCCTATAAGGGATATTCAGATTTTTTGCTGTTTCTTCTATTTTCATGTGCTATTTTTAATTTTGATATTTGTTTTCTAGCTGCATCGTCATTAAATAGAGAGATGAAGAATTTAGATGTCTGGTTTTTATTCAAGAAAAAAGAGTATTGAAGTATAAAACCATTTTTTGATACACAAACCTGCTTTAATGAAGGTTTTCTATACGCTCTTCTGTTTCCTTGATTGAAAGGGATCACGCATGATTTATGCATTGCTTCGGACGATTGATTTGATTTTTGATATTTATATTGATATTTTAATCGCTAGTGTTATTTTTTCTTGGCTTTATGTCTTTAATATTATAAATTCGCGCAATCGCTTTGTTGTTTTGATAGGAAGCTTTCTAAATCGTCTTACAAATCCTGTTCTAAGCCGTATCCGGCAAATTTTACCAAATTTTGGAACAATTGATATTTCACCTATTGTAGTGTTCATTATTATTTATTTTATTCGTAATTTCATGTGGCGCGTTTACGCAAACATGTATTTATAGAAATATTATTTGAGGCGAATACATGTTTTATCAAGTTGATAAAAATAACTTGATTTTGTTTGTATATCTCATTCCCAAATCATCTGTTGACAAAATAATAGGGGTTGAATGTAGAGATGGTGAAAAACAATATCTGGTTATACGCCTTCGTGCTGTTCCTGAAGATGGAAAAGCGAATAAAGCTCTCATTAAATTTCTTGCGAAGCAGTGGAGAATACCGTCTTCTTCTATTTCTCTGAAAAATGGCGCAATATCTCGCTACAAACAACTTTACTTTTCAACACATTTAGAAGAGTTAAAGCAGATATGGCAATCCTTTAGAGATTGCATCTCGTAGAAAAAATAAATAATAAAGCCTATTATAAAAACAGGCTTTATTTTATTAAAATCGTTATATTTTTTTATTGCGCTCAACAGCTTGCTTAATTAATTCATAAGCAAAGTTTTTATCACGCCATCCTTCAATTTTAGCCCATTTTCCAGGTTCCAGATCTTTGTAATGCTTGAAGAAATGTTCAATTTGTTTGAGAGTAATCTCGGGTAGATCTGTATAGTCATGAATATTGATATAGCGTTTTGTTAATTTTGGAGTGGGAATGGCAATAATTTTTTCATCTTTACCACCATCATCTTCCATCATCAGAGCTCCGATGGGGCGAACATTGATAACACAACCAGGCATAAGTGGACGGGTATTACAGATAAGGACATCAATAGGATCACCGTCATCTGAAAGCGTATGAGGGACAAAACCGTAATTTCCAGGATAAACCATTGATGTATGAAGAAAACGGTCAACAAATAATGCGCCCGACTTTTTATCCATCTCATATTTTATTGGTTGCCCACCAAGGGAGACTTCCACAATAACGTTAATATCTTCTGGTGGATTTTTGCCTACGGGTATTTCCTTAATATTCATAGAGACATCCTTTCTGGGATATAGTGAGGCTCAATACAATTAAGTATTTTACCAAAGAGATTATGAAATTAACTTGAAATTGATGCACGTGTTTTTTCAAAACGTTTACGTTCATTAGGATCAAGATAGAGTTTGCGGAGACGAATATTTTTAGGGGTTACTTCCACAAGCTCATCATCTTGTATCCACGATAAGGCACGTTCTAATGTCATTTTAATGGGAGGCGTTAGCTTTACGGCTTCATCTTTTCCGGAAGCGCGCATATTGGTGAGTTTTTTTCCTTTTAACACATTAACTTCTAAGTCATTATCTCGTGAGTGGATGCCAATAATCATACCTTGATAGACTTTCACACCCGCATCGATGATCATAGGTCCACGATCTTCAAGATTAAAAAGAGCATAAGCGACAGATTCACCGTTGTCATTTGAAATCATAACACCATTAACACGACCAGCAATGTCTCCTTTATAAGGTTCATAAGCATGGAAAAGGCGATTCATAATTGCTGTACCACGTGTGTCCGTTAAAAGTTCAGATTGATAACCAATGAGTCCTCGGGTTGGTGCATAAAAGACAAGGCGGACACGATTACCTCCAGAAGGGCGTAATTCCACCATTTCTCCCTTACGTTCAGACATTTTTTGTACAACAGTACCGGAATATTCTTCATCAACATCGATAACAACTTCTTCGATTGGCTCAAGAGTTATTCCATTTTCATCTTTTTGCATAACAACACGTGGGCGTGAAACACTAAGCTCAAATCCTTCACGGCGCATATTTTCAATGAGAACTGCAAGCTGTAATTCTCCTCGCCCTGAAACGTAGAAAGAATCTTTATCGGCTGATTCTTCAATTTTAAGAGCGACATTGCCTTCTGCTTCTTTTAACAATCGGTCACGAATGACACGACTTGTTACTTTATCGCCTTCAGTTCCAGCAAGGGGACTATCGTTGACGAGAAAACTCATAGTAACAGTAGGAGGATCAATTGGTTGGGCAGTAAGGGGTTCATTAACAGCAGGATCACAGAAAGTATCAGCTACGGTACCTTTTTGTAGGCCTGCAATCGCAACAATATCACCAGCACTTCCTTCTTCAATGGGTTGCCGTTCTAAGCCACGAAATGCTAAAATTTTTGAAATACGCCCAGTTTCTAAAAGTTTTCCATCTTGTCCAAGAACCTTGACACTTTGATTGGGTTTTAGAGAGCCAGAATGAATCCGCCCTGTAATAATTCGTCCCAAAAACGGATCCGCTTCAAGAATAGTTCCAATCATGCGGAACGGTCCTTCTGCTACACTAGGAGAAGGGACATGCTGTGTCACAAGATCAAATAAAGGACCTAATCCATGATCTTTTGGTCCCTCGGGGGCTTCAGCCATCCATCCATCGCGTCCAGATCCATAAAGAATAGGAAAATCAAGCTGTTCATCGGTTGCGTCAAGAGCAGCAAAAAGGTCAAAAACCTCATTAATGACTTCATCAACGCGTGCATCCGGTCGGTCAATTTTATTAATAGCAACAATAGGGCGCAAACCCACTTTCAATGCTTTGCCAACGACAAATTTTGTTTGTGGCATTGGTCCTTCAGCAGCATCAACAAGTACAATGGCTCCATCAACCATATTTAGGATACGTTCAACTTCTCCGCCAAAGTCGGCGTGTCCTGGTGTATCAACAATATTAATTCGAGTATCTTTCCAAACAACAGATGTCACTTTCGCTAGGATTGTAATTCCACGTTCTTTTTCAATATCGTTTGAATCCATCATACGTTCGCTTGTACGCTGATTATCACGGAAGTTTCCTGATTGCTTGAGAAGTCCGTCTACAAGCGTTGTTTTCCCATGGTCAACGTGGGCAATGATGGCAATGTTACGCAATTGCATAAATTTTCTTCTTTTCGTTTAATGAAATTTCATTTGAGGCAAAGTCTTTACATTCTTTGCCTGACTATTAAAAAACCTTTTACATGTTTTTTTATAATTTTGGAAGATGGAGGCAATATTTTTATGGCAAAACTATTTATCCAAGTCTTTAAGGCTCTATTAAGCTTCAATTGCTGGAGCTTCGTAAAAGGATTTTTATAGTACGTATGTTCTATTCTCGAGTTAAGAATTATCCCAAAAATCACCGTCAACTTGATTTCTATCAATATGACACAAGGAGTTTATATGAGCTCTTGTAAGAGTAAGTAAGTATAAAGCTAGCCGTATTATTGTTGTTTTTTTGCAAAGAGATTGATAAAAATCCCGAATATCTCTTAATTCATAGCCAATTTATTACAACTGTACGATATTTTTATTCTAACACAGCTTTTTCTTATTCTATAACTTGTCAATCAAAATCCAGATCTAATGCAACCGTGTATTTGAGGTAAATATTGAGACGATTAAGCATTTTATAAGAAGTTCTAGCTTTTGTATGACAGATTGGGGCAAGAATTATATCTGTTTTATTTATTTATTTATGAAACCGGAATACAGTCTTTTTTAGAAAGAAGATGAAGGCATCAAAAGAAAATTCTTATCTTTGCCGTTAAGCCAAACTTATGCTTTCAAAAGCATCTAAGCAATATCTTCTAAGCCATGGAGATAGTGCATTACCTCACACTTTTGTTAATCGCATTCTCTAATAGGAGTATGCTTTTCATGCCAAACAGAACGCTTCAAACAGAATACACTTGTTGTTGCATATTCATGTACTTAAGAGAGTTTTCTGAACGTACACTAAATCCATTCCATGATAGGGCTCATAAATGATGTAATATACGTGAATAGTATACCTATCAACACCTTTGTGAAGAAATATAAAGCCTATAGAGCATATCATTATTATTCTTTCTCAGCTGTCAATATTGCAACAGTTTTTGATACGAGAGAGAGGATATAAGGAGTATTTAATTTTTTTCTTGAATAGTTTTTAGCTATACACCAATCCCGTTTGTGACTGGCAAGAAGATGACTTTAATCGATTTAATATAAAAAGCTTTATGATGAGGTAAATTTACGATATTCGGAGCTGTTATTCAATAAAAATAATAAATTGTTTATGGAGCGGTGCGCTAGAAAATAAATTAATGGAGCTTATTCTCTTCTGGAAAGATCTTAGGTTACATGACAAAGTCTTTCCAGAAGAAAGAGTTTCTACTTTACATGTTTAAAGAAGAGTTCCTGACAAAATGATGGAAGCTACAGAGAAATAGATTATAATGCCCATGACATCTACTAAAGTTGCCACAAAAGGAGCAGAAGCACTTGCTGGATCAAATTTTAAACCTTTAAGAATAAAAGGCAGCATAGATCCAGAAAGAGAACCAAAGGTAACGATTCCGACTAAAGCTGTACCCACTGTTGTCGAAACAGCAATCCAATGTTGCCCATAGTCGTAGATACCGAATTGTTGCCAAAGAGCAATGCGCGTAATGCCAATAATTCCGAGTAAGAGACCAAGAGATAGTCCTGTTGGAATTTCACGAATGAACACTTTCCACCAGTCTTTCAACGTGAGTTCACGTAAAGCCAATGCACGGATAATAAGGGATGTAGCCTGTGAGCCGGAATTTCCTCCTGAGCTCATAATGAGAGGTATGAACAGTGTAAGAATAATCGCTTTTTCGAGTTCTGTTTCGAAATGTTGCATAGCACTTGCTGTCAGCATTTCACCGACAAAGAGTAAAGCGAGCCATCCGCCACGTTTTTTCATCATTTCAGGAAATTTAATTTGCATATAGGGCTTATTAAGCGCTTCCATACCCCCAAATTTATAGGCATCTTCATTCATCTCATCAACCATAGTATCAAGCACGTCATCGACGGTTACAATGCCAATGACATGGTTACTTTCATCAACTACAGGCACAGAGAGAAGATCATGGCGCTGGAAAAGGCGTGCGATATCTTCATGATGTGTGAAGGGCGATATTGTAATGGGCGAGTCATGGGTAGGGACATTAAGAATTTGTTCATCAGGTGAGGCAAGAATAAGGTTACGCAGTGAAACAGCTTTGAGAAGAATACCTGTTTTAGGGTCAATTACATAGCTGGTATAAACGGTTTCACGTGTTCGCTCGACCTCACGAATGTGATCCAACGTTTTTTGTATAGTCCAGTTTGAAGGAACGGCTATAAACTCTGTTGTCATCAGTGCCCCTGCTGTATGATCAGGATAACTGGTGAGTTTTTTAAGTTCAGCGCGCGTTAAGGGTTTAAGCAAGGCATAAAGTCGTGTGCGGGTTTCTTTATCCATTTCTTGAAAGACGTCCGCAGCAGCATCGGCAGACATGCCATCAAGAATTTCAACTGCACGATTTATAGGGAGAAGTTCTAGGATGGAAGCAGGTTGCTCAAGCTCTGGTTTATCAAAAAGTTCGATAACATAATCAAGAGGCAGAAGACTAAGAATGGTTACACGTTCCATGATATCGAGGTCATTGATGATATCAATAGAGTCTGCAAAATGCTGATTTTTTAACTTTTCAGCGAGAGCTTCAGGAGAAAAATTTTTGAAGTCGAAGGTCGTTTTAATTTCAGTCATGATAAAGTACCTCCTGAAGAGTTGGAGAGTTGTAAATCTAGATAATAGATGAGATAAAAACAAAAGTTTATGGAAGATTTAAAAAACTCCCCAGCTATATTCCCAATTGTTAATATTTGAAGTAAAGTCAAGGGTAAATTATAGGTTATAAACAAGTTTCTGAATCAATAAAACAAGAATACAGTTTAATTTGAGAATAATATAAAAGCGTAAATGTAAAAATCAGTTCTGATTTTTACCATCATTTCTTTGATGCAGTTTTGCGATTTTCAAAAGGATCTACAGCAATATTTTCTAAAGAGTGGAGATTATGCCTTTCTTCAAGTGTTTTTATTAATATGCAATTGTATTGTGATGTGCGAACGAATAATCTTTATTTCTCCAATATAATATGGTTTGAAATGAAAGAATTTTACGATTTCTAGATTTTTTTATTCAATAGCGTTTGGAAAGGTCGTTTTGAAACTCACGAAATAGTTTTAGTATATTATCAATTTGTGTCGTAAAGATAATCGTTACAGCTTAAATTTATAATGGAGACATAAAGTATTATGACAAAAGCAGCAGTGCTGGACTGGAAGGGATTTTCAGGTCTTCCTGATTTTTCTTCTATCAGTGATGAAGATTTTAAACCCGCTTTTGAACAGGCTCTTCAAGAAGCCGAAGAAGAACTAGAGGCGATTGCGATGGTGCAAGAACCACCAACGCTTGAGAGTTTTTTGCAGCCTTTTGAGCTTTGTGGCAAAGCGCTTGATCGTGTTTGTTCAATATTTTTCTTGCGCACCAGTGCTCATACGAATGTATTAATTCAACAGCTAGAGCAAGAGTTCGTTGTAAAACTTTCTCGTTATTCTTCAAAAATGATGATGGATGCACGGATATTTGCAAAAATAGATGTGCTTTATAAACAGTCGCAGCTGGGCATATTTGAGAGTGAAACAACACGTGTTCTTGAATTATGGTGGAAAAAGTTCGTTTGTCATGGGGCAAAACTCGATGAAAAAGCTAAGAAACGGCTTTTGGAAATTAATGAAAGACTTGCTTTTTTAAATGCTACTTTTGGACAAAATGTCTTAAATGATGAAGCTGAATGGATTCTGTTTTTAAAACAGACCGACTTATCTGGTTTACCGCAAGATCTCATTGATTCAATGAAGGAAATTGCGTGTGAAAGAGGTAATGAAGAAGCGTATGCATTAACACTAGCACGTTCGATTGTTGAACCTTTTTTAAAATTCTCTGATCGTCGTGATTTGCGTGAGGTTGCATTCCAAGCTTGGGCTAAACGTGGTGAAAATAATAACAAGAATGATAATAAAACAATTATTGTAGAGATTGTTGCGCTTCGAGATGAGCAGGCTAAATTATTAGGATATAAATCTTTTGCAGATTTGAAACTCGATAATACCATGGCTAAAAGTGTTGATTCCGTTATGGATTTGCTTATGCCTGTATGGGAGCGTGCAAGAGCGAAGGCTTCTACTGAGCAAATTGAATTACAAAATTTTGCCAACAATCAGGGCAGCAATGAATCTTTAGCTGCTTGGGATTGGCGTTATTATACTGAAAAACTTCGCACTGAAAAACTTTCTTTCGATAGCGCTGAAATTAAATATTATTTTCAGCTTGATCGTATGATTAAAGCGGCTTTTGGGGTAGCAGAAAAACTCTTTGGCATTACGTTTGAAGAAAAAAATGCTGTTGCACTTTGGCATCCTGATGCACGTTTGTGGGAAGTAAAAAAGTCTGATGGAAGTCTACTTGGGCATTTCATTGGTGATTATTTTGCACGTTCTTCAAAACGGTCCGGTGCGTGGATGAGTAGTTTGCAATCACAATATAAATTGGATGGCGGACAAAAGCCTATTATCTACAATGTTTGTAATTTTGCTAAACCACCCAAAGGGGAGGTTGCTCTTTTATCACTTGATGATGCGCGTACGCTTTTCCACGAATTTGGGCATGCATTGCATGGTTTGCTTTCTGATGTCACATGGCCATCTGTATCGGGAACATCTGTTTCACGTGATTTTGTTGAGCTGCCTTCTCAACTTTACGAACATTGGTTAACTGTACCAGAGATATTAAAATCTTATGCTACGCATGCAAAAACAGGACATCCTATGCCGCAAGCATTAATGGATAAGGTTTTGTCAGCACAGACATTTAATGCTGGCTTTGCTGCAGTTGAATTTACTTCATCAGCTCTCGTAGATATGGCTTTTCATAAAGGACAAAAGGTAACTGATCCAACAGGATTTGAACGCCAAGAATTAGAAAAGCTGCAAATGCCTGATACAATTATTATGCGCCATCGTCCTCCACATTTTACGCATATATTTTCAGGTGATGGTTACGCCGCTGGTTACTATTCTTATATGTGGGCGGAAGTCCTTGATGCTGATGCTTTTCAGGCTTTTGAAGAAACGGGAGATGTTTTTAATTCAGAGCTTGCTGATAAGTTGAAACGTTTTATTTACTCTGCTGGGGGAAGTCGTGATCCAGAGGAGCTTTATAAAGCTTTTCGGGGACGGATGCCTTTACCAGAGGCAATGATTAACAAACGTGGACTATAAGATATAACGGTATGGTTAATACCATGCCGTTTTCATATTATTCGAAAAATGCAGTTGTGATTTATACGAATTCTCTCTTCATTATAGCTCTGTAAACAGAGTTTTTTATCTTGTTCACCTTTTGTTTATGAAGGAAATTAGATTTTGTCTTTTAAAGAGACATTATGGGAAAGAAAAATTATCAGCTCGATCTTTTTGATGCCCATTTGGTGCAAACCATGATTTTTTTATAAAACTTGACTTTCTTTTGCCTAAAAGGTGAGTGTTTTGTTGTGCCATATCATCGAGGCTCATTGGAGGCTGACGCATAATATTGCTCCGCTCTTTATTCTCTGATTCTTGTATAAGTTTTTGAATAGCTTGATCGGTTGAGTAAGGATTTTTATGAGAAAAGGCATAAAAATTTAAAATATTTTTCAATGGTTTTTCTAAATAAGAGGCAAGTTTTTTCTTTCCTTCAGAGGTGAAATGCATGCCATTATTGGTGCGTAATTTGGTTATTTTTCCATTAATATCATAGCCTGAAAAAGAAAAATTTCCTGTCTCATCACTAAAGCCGCTCCAGATATCGAGGAAATATCCTCCTGCTGTTTCTGTTTCTTGTTTATAGAGCACATTAAAAATTTTCATTTTTTGTGTCAAAAGGTCATTTCTAAAGGCAGGTTGACTTATCCATATCCATGATTTTCTAGAGGCATGAAGACTTTCAACAATTTCGATAATTCTTTGTTTGTAGATGTGCATCCATTCTGATTGATCTGTGTTAATTGTTCTATAAGAGTCTGTGATTGGTTGATTATCATTTGCACCGATCATCATGATAATAACATCGGGGTTATTTTGATCAATGAGTTTAGGAATATTGCTTTGCCAAGAATAATAATTCGTCCGAACTAAGCCGGAAGCTGGCATTGTATTGTTCATGATAACGATATCGCTATTATTTATAAAAAACTTCTTAAGTGCATCGGCAACAGCAGAAGCTGTAAAATCCCCTATGACAAGAATGCGCTTTGCATTCTCATCTTTTAGCTTTTGTATGTTTTTTTGTGTTACGATCTTTTTTTGCGGCTTGTCTATTTTTTGTTCTATAATTTGCGGTGGTTGTTGCGTCTGTTTGTTATGTTGTGATAACCATTTGAAGAAGTTCGTTGCTTTACTTGGGGATGGCTGTATGATCCCCACAATGGAAAGTGAAAATAGCAATAATGCCAAGTATATCAGGCGAACAGAAGACAAAACCTTAGTCTCCATTATTGTTTGCGAAGGAGAAAAAGCACTTGAGATGATGGATATCCATTTGCTTTTAGACCGTGACGTAGTTGAAAGGCTTTAATTGCTTTGCGAGAAGCTGTTCCGATTTTTCCATCAACATTCCCTTTGTAATAGCCCAGTGCACTTAAGCGAGATTGCAGTTCTTTGCATTCTTGGAAAGTAAGAGGTTGAAAAGGTCTTTGCCAATCATGCACCAATCCAGGATGTCCAGCGATGCGGTCAGCAAGAAGAGCAACAGCAAACGCATAACGATCTGCATTATTATAATGTTTCAGAACAAAGAAATTTTTTGTGACTAAAAATATAGGTCCTTTTGCTCCATCTGGATATTTTAATATTGCTTGTTCAGCTGATGTAGGAAGAGGATGCCCATTTGCGTGTTTTACACCTAATTTTTTCCATTGTTCAAAGGAATACCAGCCTTCAGGGAGGTTTTCCCCCTGCGGTACTTTTACCTCTACTCCCCAAATAAGATTAGATTGCCAGCCATTTTTGTGGAGAAGGTTAGCAGCAGTAGCCAGAGCATCTGGAACAGAGTTCCAGATATCACGCCGTCCATCTTGGTCCATATCAACTGCATAGGCGAGATAACTGCTTGGAATAAATTGTGTATGCCCCAATGCACCGGCCCAAGATCCAGTGAGTTGAGAGCGTTTAATTTCGCCACTTTGTAGAATTTTCATAGCAGCAATCAGCTGTGTATATGCATATTTTGCACGTTTTTTATCAGCATAGGCTAAAGTTGCAAGAGAACGAATGGTGTCACGCATTACACTTTTATTAGCTAAAACTTTCCCATAGTTGCTTTCCATTGACCAAATAGCAAGCAGAATATTGCGGTCAACACCAAAACGTTTTTCAATTTGAAGAAGCCATTTGTTCCATTTTTGAGTTTGGCGCCGTCCTTCCTCAATTGCAATATCATGGACACGATTATCGAAATAGTTCCATGAAGGAGCAACAAATTCCGGTTGGTATGCGGCACTTTTTAGAACTTCTGGATCAATTGCATTAACACCTTTAAACGCCATATGAAACGTATAAGGGGTAATATTGTGAGCAATAGCTATTTTTTTAAATTCTTTAATCCAGTGTTTAAATCCGCTATCAGCATATGAAAGGGATACAAAAAACATTAAAAAAGCAGAAAAAATAACGGCAGAGCCAGTGAGAAGAGTTCTCCAATTTATGGACTTCTCTAAAAAAGAGAAAGTCTTCAATTCTGTTTTTTGCATTTTGAAATCCCCATTAATATTCAATTTATTAGATGTGCAATAACTTTATTTTGTATTTAGTTTAATCGATAATATGATCAAGAAGGGGAGAAAACTGAAATAAATAATTCGTTTTAATCCTTTCAATAAATTCTCATACTCTTTTTTACATTTTTGATTGCCCATTATAATGATAATCAAAACAATAAGATATCTTTTTTACCATTTCGTAAAAACATATGTTAAATAAAACAAAAAATATATGAATTCATTGAGGAGGGTGAGTGTGCGTAAAATCCGGAAAGCTGTATTTCCAGTAGCAGGTCTTGGTACGCGTTTTCTTCCTGCGACAAAAACAATTCCTAAAGAAATGCTAACAGTTGTTGATAAACCTGTTATTCAATATGTTGTGGATGAGGCGAGGGAGGCTGGTATTGAGCATTTTATTTTTGTGACTGGACGTAACAAAGCAGTCATTGAGGATTATTTTGATGCGCAAGTTGAATTATACACGACACTGGCTGAATGTGGAAAGAAAGAAGATCTTGCACATTTATACCGTTTACAGCCATTACCAGGGTCAACTTCTTTCACTCGGCAACAGCAACCTTTGGGATTAGGGCATGCTCTTTGGTGTGCGCGTGAATTAGTTGCAGGGGAACCTTTTGCTTTGTTATTACCCGATATGCTGATTCAAGCCAAAAAGGGATGTCTTTCTGAGATGATTAGTCTTTATGAAAAGGTGGGCGGGGGAAATATTATTGCCGTTCAGGAATGCGATCTTGAAGAAGCACATAAATACGGTATAGTTGGCAAAGGTAAACAGATTGCAAATGGTTTTAAAATCACAAAAATGGTAGAGAAACCAGTGTTAGGAACGGCACCATCAAATTTGTACATCAATGGACGTTATATTTTGCAACCAGAAATTTTTAATATTCTTTCCACTCAAGAACGAGGAACAGGAAATGAAATTCAATTAACAGATGCTATGATACGGCTTTCAAATGAGCAGGATTTTTGGGGTTTGCAAGTAGAAGGGCGCACTTTTGATTGCGGTTCTAAAACTGGTTTCATTGAAGCCAACGTTGCATTTTCTTTGGCACGCGCTGATATGCACAGCCATGTTTCTGCCTCATTGAAAAATTTACTGGAAACCATTAATGTTGAAAAATGATATAGATCTCTCATTTAATTTTATTGATCGAATTTGATTATGATAACACCGTCTCCTCATATGGCTTTGCAAGGTGCAGTTGCATCAGCGCTTAAAACACTTGCCAGTGAAAAGCAGGGGCTTGAAGCCCTTGAAAAATCTCTTCTGGGAACTCTTTCTTCTTCTGTTGAAGCGGCTGTTCAAACTATTAGAAAAGCTCGTGGACATGTGGTCATTACTGGTCTTGGGAAAAGTGGTCATATAGGGACAAAAATTGCAGCAACCCTAGCTTCAACTGGAACGCCTGCCTTTTTTGTTCACGCTGCAGAAGCCAATCATGGTGATCTTGGTATGATTGGATCTGATAATGTTATTCTTGCTTTATCATGGTCTGGTGAAACTCAAGAGTTAAGTGGTATCATAAGTTATGCGGCGCGTTTTCGTATCCCCCTTATTGCGATGACATCAAGTGAGTACTCTGTATTAGGACGACAAGCTGATATTGTTTTATTATTACCAAAGATAGAAGAGGCTTGCCCCCATGGTTTAGCCCCTACAACTTCAACAATTATGCAATTGGCAATGGGAGATGCATTAGCGGTTTCTCTTTTAGAAATGCGTGGTTTTACCGCAACGGATTTCAAAATATATCATCCTGGTGGTTCTCTTGGTGCAAGCCTTAAATACGTGTGTGATATTATGCATGAGGGTGATAATATGCCTTTGGTTATGCAGGGAACATCTATGACTGAAGCGATGAATGTTTTGGTGGAAAAGCATTTTGGTTGTGTTGGTGTTGTGAATCAAGAAGGCGAACTAATTGGAATTGTAACCGATGGCGATCTTGCACGTAACATGCATTTTAATTTATCAAAATTTAATGTTGACGAGGTGATGACCAAAGCTCCTAAAGTTGTAAAACCAAATACACTTGTTGGTGCAGCAACAGCTTTTATTAATGATCATCATATTGGTGCATTTTTCGTGGTTGAAGATAAAAAACCGATAGGAATTGTTCATTTTCATGATCTTTTGCGCATTGGCGCTGCTTAGATTAAAGTTCCCTATCAAATAAAATGTTATTTTAGGTTAAAATAGATTGAATGATACAAAGTAACAATTTTATTGTGAGGTGGCTTTACTGATATTTGGTGGAAGAAAATGATTATTTTATGCATTTCATAATGTTTAGAAAATTTTCAAGGTAAAAATTATATCCGTATCTTTGCGTATTTTAGAGAGGATTTTCTATCAGGAGGAGAAAGGATCACCTCCTGTTTAATGTATGTGCTCCCTCTGTTCTTAAGAGAGGCTTCCTTTGTACCTTGTCTAAGATTTCCGCTTAAGGAAAAACTGTGCTCCTGTATGCGAGGTGCAGAGAAGTTGTGTGGCATCATATGACACTGTACAATTGACTCTAGAAATTGTTCCACGGAGAATAGAGCGTATTTCAATTTCTATATTTTGGGCATTGAGATAATTATATACCCCTTCTGATAGTTTTTCTTCTGTATCTGCTGCACGCGTTTCAAAAACACCATTGTGGAAAGAAGAAATAATACCATTCTCATCAACCCATTTTCCATCAATTCCAGTTGGCATATTTGAGTTATAATATTGCGAAAAGCTACAGGCACCTAACAGCAAGGTGGTAATTGTAAGACATAAAATATGATAGGTATGTTTCATTTATTGCACTCTATTTAGATTATTTTGCTCTCTAGCTTTTATAACATTATCAAATACTCCATGAGTCAATATGAAAAATTTGATGAAAATCAATGAAAAAGCAAAAAAATGGAAAAAAATGCCTTAATGTTGTATTTAATTAACAGCTTGATGAAGTTCGTAAGTGAAACACAAGAGGTGAAATATTTCTTATGGTTTACAACAATTTTTATATTAAGCTGCTGAGTAGTCTCAAAGGAGATTATTGACATTATGGTTGGTCCTATTCTTGTTGCGAGTGAAGATTATGGAAGACGGATAGAACTTTCTGCTATGCTGCGAGGTTTTGGCTATCGTGTCATTGAAGCAGAAAATGGTCTCCGTACGATTGATCTTTTACACAGGCGTAAAAACATTGTGCTTGCACTCCTTGATGTCGTTATGAGTGATTTGAGTGTGAGCGATTTAATTAAAATGATTAGAGTTGCTGGTGTTTCTGTTCCTATTGTCGTTATAGCACAACAAGAGAATCAGAATTTACTCCAGAAAGCTTTAACAGCTGGAGCTATTGATTATTGGATCCACCCAGTAACATTATTACGCGTAAGGGTTACTTTGGATATTCTTGCTCTTATTTCTGCCTTGGAGCATGAAGTTAGAGATATTCGGCGAAAAAAAGAGAATCATTTACGGTTTTCTGATCTTTGCATAAAAAGTAGAGCTATGCAGGTAGTGTTAGAACAATCGAGACAAGCAGCAACTTCTTTACAGAATCTTTTGATAGAGGGGGAAGTTGGAACAGGACGTGAAACATTAGCTCGGATTATTCATCATGAGGGATTATTCTCGGAAGGTGTTTTTATTCGCTTTCAATGTTCAGCCATTGTTGATCCAGAAGAAGAAAATCAGCAGTGGTTTAAAGAATTCCTACCATTGGTTTCTTCTCTTGAGAAAGGGACACTTTGCCTTTGTGATATTGATCGACTTGAGCCCATACAGCAAAAACGGTTCGCTCATTACCTTAAAGAAAGGGAAAGGAATACAAAAGGAGATTTTTTCCCTTTTCGGATCATTGCTATTTCAACATCGCGTTTAAAGGATTTGGTTAAAGAGAACTTTTTTTTGCATAGTTTGTTTGAACAATTTTCTCACTTGTCTATTAGCGTCCCTGCTTTGCGAGAATTAAGGGATGATTTTCCAGAGATCACACAACGTTTGATTGATCGCATTATCACCGAAACAGGGCGATCACATGTCCATGGTTTAGCAGGATCTGCTCTTTCCTTGCTTATGCAGTATGATTGGCCTGGCAATAGAAATGAGCTTGAAAACTTTTTATTTCGTGCGATTTTACTCAGTGAAGGACCGTTATTAACTGTTCGAGATTTTCCGCAATTAATGGGAAATCCATTAATGAATGTTCCCAATATCATTGAGGGTGCTATGCAAGAAGATAATGAACAAGAATCGATAAAATTTTTGAATACAGATGGGCATGTGCGTACTTTTGCAGAGATGGAACATGATATTATCGAGAAAGCGGTCAAACATTATAAAGGACATATGAGTGAGATTGCGCGCCGCCTTCATATTGGTCGCTCTACACTTTATAGAAAAATGGAAGAATTACGAGCAATAAGAAATCAAGAACGAAAGTAAAATTCATAACAAATCTCTCTTCATGACAAGCATGAGTTTCAAAAAAATAGAGTGGATTTTGATAAAGTCCGTGGGGGGGCTTAAGAAAACAATCATTTATTGCAAAATTTATCTATAGAGGATGATTTTGTAGATTTAAAACAAATATAAATTTTATGTGACTATTTTAATCGTCTGTTTCAGTTTATACAATTTTAGTTAAGTTTATATTTATTAAAGCAGAGAGGCATTTTTAAAAACTTTTAAATACTACCGCTAAAATTTTTGTATCATCAATATTAAATTTATACTCTCTTAAGCAAGAAGTGGCATTTTATCTGCTACACGGTTAAGATAAAGTGATTAGGATTATCGTTTGCATTACTGATGATGCGATAGCTTAAAATAGAAAGTTTGTCCTCTTTGACTCTTTTACATATTGTTATTGGTTTTGTTCTCTTTTTTTTTATTGCATCTATGTTGGCAATCTACACTTATGGGCGTTTTGTGAAAAATGCTAGGGGGCAATGTTCTTATGCGTTACCTATTCAGAAAGATGAAACTAAGCTTGATCGTATCGTCAGTCAATTAGCTGAGGAAGAAAATGGATTGGGGATTGATAAAGATGCTCTTTCCCTCATTATCAGCAATTTGGACGCGTTTTGCGTTCGTGCAATAGGAGCTGCAGAGGCTGGGCGTAGCCTTGATCTGATGTATTATATTTGGGATGATGATTTAACAGGGCGTCTATTATTAAGTGAAATAGTTAAGGCAGCGGATCGGGGTGTTCGGGTACGGCTTCTTTTGGATGATATTAACGCTCAAGCACGTGATCCAGCTTATATTGCGCTAGATAAACACCCTCATATTGAGGTGAGAATGTTTAATCCAGGACGATCGCGTAAAGGTGGATTACGCCGTGGTTTAGAGATTATATTACGGGCGATTACTGTTACACGTAGAATGCATAATAAAGCTTTTATTGTTGATGGTAGGATCGCTTTTGTAGGAGGACGTAATCTTGCAGATTCTTATTTTGATGCTGGTGAAGAATCCCATTTTCGAGATTTAGATTTGATGTTAATCGGACCCTCTGTTAAAAAGGTGGAAAGCATTTTTGATGATTTTTGGAATAGTGCTGTTGTTTTGCCAATTCATACTTTGGTTGTTCCTAAAAGCGCAAGTGATCTTAGCTATTGGAAGGATAAATTACAAAAATTTCGGGATTCCAAGGTTGCAAAAGTTTATTTAGATTATGTCAAACAGCACATTAATTTTGATTGTTTTATTCAAACAGGAAGGCGGTTATTTTTAGCAGACAAAGTTGTTGTTCTTTCTGACCCTCCAGAAAAAGCATTGCGTAAAAAAGCAAGCAATTGGCTTATGAAGGCACTTTCAAAGGTTATTGGAAATGCCCAAAAAACGGTTCAGATTACGTCACCTTATTTTGTTCCTGGTAAGGTTGGAACGCAGAATTTTAGTAATTTGGTTTCAAAGGGTGTTGATGTAAAAATTCTGACGAATTCTTTAGCAGCTACTGATGTAGCACTGGTGCATGGGGGTTATGTATCGTATCGTAAGGCGTTGTTGAAAAGTGGTGTTAAGCTTTATGAATTAAAATCGGAGGGCAACACCCATGGATTACGGTTGTTTCGATCGAGTAAGGCAAGTTTACATGCCAAAGCTTTTTTAATTGATCGTAAAACAGCTTTTATTGGATCTTTAAATTTTGATCCCAGATCAGCATCATTAAATACAGAAATGGGCATTCTTTTTGAATGTGCTCCCATTACAGCAAGATTAGATTTGTTGTTTTCTGAAGAAACAACAGGAGAAATGAGTTATCATCTGCGTCTTGGTGATAATAATCGTATTTATTGGGATTTTATTGAAAATGAAAAAAAATATAGCATTGACCATGAGCCAGAAAGCAATTTTTGGCGTCGCACATTTACAAAAATAATAAGTTGGTTACCTATTGAATCACAATTGTAAATTTTTATAAACCACACTTAAAAAAAATATTTATTTTTCTTTTCATTTTGTTTGTAGCATGGCATAATTTTTTGCCAATCTACCATGTATGAGAACCGCAGTTGTATTTTAAAGCTCCTTGCGGTGTTTTATTATAAAAGGAATTTTGCTATGGCAAAGATTGTTGAAACGGGGACAGGTGCATTGGCACTGACTTTTGATGATGTACTTTTACAGCCCGGTCATTCTCTTGTTATGCCTAGTCAAGTGGATCTCAGTACGCGCATTGCAGCGGATATTAAGCTCAATTTGCCATTGCTTTCTGCTGCAATGGATACGGTAACAGAATCGCGTTTGGCAATTGCTATGGCTCAAGCTGGAGGTCTTGGAGTTATTCATCGTAATATGTCTCCTGCAGAACAGGCAGAAGAAGTCCGCCAAGTAAAAAAGTTTGAATCTGGTATGGTTGTTAATCCGGTGACAATTGGACCAGATGCAACACTTGAGGAAGCGAAATCTTTGATGCGCTCTCATGGCATTTCAGGTATTCCGGTTGTTGAAAATAGTGTTAAAGGTGAGACAGCAGGACGACTTGTTGGTATTTTGACCAATAGAGATGTTCGTTTCGCATCGGATCCAAAACAAAAAATTTATGAATTAATGACGCATGAAAATTTGATCACGGTGCGTGAAAATGTCAAACTTAATGAAGCAAAATATCTTTTACATCATCATCGTATTGAAAAATTATTAGTTGTGGATGAACAAAATCGTTGTGTCGGACTGATAACAGTTAAGGATATTGAAAAAGCAAAATTAAATCCAAATGCTGCTAAAGATTCTCAAGGGCGTTTGCGTGCTGCAGCAGCCAGTAGTGTTGGGAATGGAGGGATTGAACGTGCTGAACGCCTCATCGACGCGGGTGTTGATGTGTTGGTTATTGATACAGCGCATGGGCATTCTCAACATGTGCTAGAAACTGTTGAACGAATTAAAAAGATGGCTTCCTCTCTAGCTGTTATTGCTGGGAACGTAGCAACTGCTCAAGCAACGCAGGCATTGATTGACAGTGGTGCAGATGCGGTAAAAGTTGGTATTGGTCCTGGCTCTATTTGCACAACGCGTATTGTTGCTGGTGTCGGTGTTCCTCAACTTGCAGCCATAATGAATGCTGCAGAAGTTGCTGAAAAAGCGGGCATTCCCATCATTGCAGATGGTGGAATCAAAGCATCAGGTGATTTTGCTAAAGCTTTAGCTGGTGGGGCTTGTGCAGCGATGATTGGATCTCTTTTAGCAGGTACAGAAGAAAGTCCTGGTGAAGTTTATCTCTATCAAGGCCGATCTTTTAAAGCCTATCGTGGTATGGGATCTGTTGGTGCTATGGCACGAGGATCGGCAGATCGCTATTTTCAAGATGATGTTCGTGATGAACTTAAGTTGGTTCCTGAAGGTGTGGAGGGGCAGGTGGCTTATAAAGGTCCTATAGCATCAGTTCTACATCAGCTTGCTGGTGGACTTCGTGCTTCAATGGGATATGTTGGAGCAAAAGATCTCGTAGAGTTTCGTGAAAAAGCAACATTTGTACGTATTACGAATGCGGGACTCCATGAAAGTCATACGCATGATGTTTCTATTACACGGGAGAGTCCCAACTATCGTGGGCCAGTTTAAAGATATAAGAGCATAATGTCATATCGCATAAATTTAAATCTTCCGAGAACGAGAAAGGAAGACTGCGCTTTTTCTGTTTGTGATTTGGTGTAATAATCCCAAAAAGGAAAGAATTAGAGGTCAAAACTCTAACTCTTTCTGTTAAGACTATATGAAATAATTTATATAAAATTAGAATTAACTTTTTGTAGTCTTCCGTCCTGTCTTTGACGCACGTTGGCGAGTGTTTGTCTGATCACTTTGGACGGATTTCTTTCCGTTGTTTGAGGGCATTGTGTTATGACGGCTTTTAGATGAAGTTGTTTTTTCATTATTATAAGTCATTATTTTCTCCTTTTAAATTGTCTGGCAGTTGCCAGTAGAGTAAAAACGGTCATGCCAAATAGTGGTTCCAAGCATTTTCTAAAAAGTTAATTTTTTGGTGAACGTAAGATAAACTTTTTTAATTTTATGAGAAGATTTTTTCTATTTTTTCAGAAGGATAGCCATAAAAGATGGGAGATATTTGATTTTTTCTGCTATTCAGATAATCCTCATAAATTTTATTTAAAGAGTTTATTTTTTTCGTAATGCATGGCGGAAATAAGGTCTTTATGGATAACTGCGTATCTTTTAGTATAAGAGGTAGAGGGATAAAAAAGTGAATGGGCAGAAGATGAAAGGAAAAATCTAGATACTCTAATATTGGATCTTATAAAAAGCATGATCAAATCATTTTAATGTTGAATGTAAATTTTTAATGGCTTTGAGAAGGTTTTATTGGCAAGAAGAAGATAATATTATTTTTTTAGATGATTTAATTTTATTATTTTAATGGGAGAAATGAATGCGATTAGGTGGGCGTTTGCAAGCAGCAATAGATGTTCTCAAAGAGATAGAAATGAAGCATCGCCCAGTAGGAGAAGCTTTAAAGGATTGGGGCCTTTCTCATCGCTTTGCTGGAGCAGGTGATCGCGCAGCTATTGGTACAATCGTTTATGATGTGTTAAGACGACGCTATTCTTTACAATGGCGTATGGAGAGTGATGATATCCGAGATATCGCTTTTGGTGCCTTATTAGATTCTGGAAAAATGACGCTGGAGCAAATTGACGGTGAGTTGGCAGAAGATCGGTTTGCACCGCAGTTATTAGGAGCTAAACAGCGTAAATCCTGGCAAGGTCAGCAATTAGTGGATGCTCCAGACTATATTCGTGGTGATATCCCGCAATGGTGTCAAGCGCATCTTCGTCCTTTATTTGGTGATAATTGGATCACTGAAGCGGCTGCGTTAGCAACGCGTCCTTCTTTAGACCTACGGGTAAATAATCTAAAAGCAACACCAGAAAAGGTGTTGAAAGAATTAGCAAAAACCAAACTTAAATCTTTGCCATGGTTTGGGCAAGCTTTAAGAATTGCACCGATTGAAAAGTTTAACCGTCATCCTCATATTCAAGTGGAACCAGCTTTTCAAAAAGGACACTTTGAAATACAGGATTTAGGATCTCAAATTGTTGCTCACCTTGTGGAAGCGCAAGAAAGCATGCAGGTATTAGATTATTGTGCAGGTGCTGGGGGCAAAACATTAGCTTTAGCTTCTGATATGAACAATCGTGGGCAGATTTATGCTTATGATTCAGACAAAGCTCGTTTGGCTCCTATTTTTGATCGTCTTCGACGCGCTGGTGTTCGTAATGTACAAATACGAGTGCAAAGAGAAGAATTAAAACCATTAACAGGTCAGATGGATAGAGTTCTACTAGATGCGCCATGTAGTGGGACAGGAACATGGCGTCGTCGTCCAGATGCGAAATGGCGTTTAACATTAGAACAGGTGAAACAACGCCAAACAGAACAGAGGGCTATTTTGAATGAAGCGATAGCTTATCTTAAGCCAAAGGGGCGCCTAGTTTATATTACCTGTTCTCTTTTTACAGATGAAAATGAGAAACAAATTTCCCATTTCCTTCAACAACATTCTCATTTTGCTCCAATAGATATGCCAGCGCTTTGGCAGAAACATTTTAGTTTTTCTCCTGTGCAACCAGTTTTTTCAAATTATGGACTTACTTTGTCGCCAGCCACAACACAAACAGATGGGTTCTTTTTATCTGTGTTGCAAAAAAAACATTGATCTATATTTTTGCATTTTTTATCATAAATTTTATGAGAATAATCTTTTTCTTAAGAAAACAGGCTTGTGAAAAGAGAAAGATTGAATCATAACTCTCATGAGTTTTCTTTTACAATTGTTGATTGGTTTTCTATGAGCATATCGCATCCAGACACTGTTCTTATTATTGACTTTGGTTCACAAGTTACACAACTTATTGCACGACGGGTACGAGCAATGGGGGTATATTGTGAAATTGCTCCTTTTCAATTAGCTTTAGAAGCTGTGCGCCGCATAAATCCTAAAGCTATTATTTTATCAGGGAGTCCTTATTCCGTTATTGATGAGGGCTCTCCGCGTGCTCCAATGGAAATTTTTGAGGTGGGTATTCCGATTCTGGGTATTTGCTATGGTGAACAAGTCATGTGTGTTCAGCTTGGAGGAAAGGTTGAAGCTGGACATGAGCGTGAATTTGGGCGTGCTTTTTTGAAAGTGCAAGAAGAGAGTGCCCTTTTTGATGGAGTGTGGGAAAAAGGTTCTTGTTATCAAGTATGGATGAGCCATGGTGACCGTGTGGCAGCTTTACCAGAAGGTTTTCATGTCATAGGGACCTCAAACGGAGCTCCCTATGCGGCTATTGCTGATGAAAAAAGGCATTTTTATGCAGTACAGTTTCATCCTGAAGTTATCCATACACCAGATGGTACAAAACTTTTGCAAAATTTTATTCATAAAATCTCTGCTATTAAAGGTAGTTGGTCAATGGCTTCTTATCGTGAGCAGGCAATTGCTACGATACGACAAAAAGTTGGGAAAAGTCGTGTGATTTGTGGTCTTTCAGGAGGAGTGGATTCATCTGTTGTAGCGGTACTCCTTCATGAAGCCATAGGAGATCAACTGACATGCATTTTGGTAGACCATGGGCTGATGCGCAAGAATGAAGCTGAAGAAGTTCTCACGCTCTTTCGTGATCATTATAATATAGAGCTTATTCACGTTAATGCTGCCGATATATTTCTTAATGCTTTAGAAGGTGAGACAGACCCAGAAAAAAAGCGCAAAACGATTGGTCGCCTTTTTATTGAAGTTTTTGAAGAAGAAACTAAAAAAATAGGAGGTGCAGAGTTTTTAGCACAAGGGACGCTTTATCCAGATGTTATTGAGAGTGTGTCTGCTATTGGTAAAACGGTAACCATTAAAAGTCATCATAATGTGGGTGGGCTACCAGAACAGATGAATATGAAACTTGTAGAACCGTTGCGTGAGCTCTTTAAGGATGAGGTTCGCTTGCTAGGGCGAGAGTTAGGATTACCAGAGCAGTTTATTGGTCGCCATCCTTTTCCAGGTCCAGGTCTTGCAATTCGCTGTCCAGGTACTGTAACCCGTGAAAAATTAGAAATTCTACGTGAAGCAGATGCTATCTATCTTGAGGAAATCCGTAAAGCTGGTCTTTATGACGAAATTTGGCAAGCTTTTGCTGTTCTTCTTCCTGTTCAAACTGTTGGCGTGATGGGGGATGGTCGCACTTATGAATTTGTTTGTGCTCTTCGCGCCGTCACATCTGTAGATGGAATGACTGCTGATTTTTATCCCTATGATATGGCGTTTTTAAGTAAGACGGCAGCACGTATTATTAACGAAGTTAGAGGGATTAATCGTGTTGTATATGATGTAACCTCAAAGCCTCCTAGCACTATTGAATGGGAATAATTAAAATGAAGGATAAGTCTTTTTAAGAATAAAATATGACTGAGGGTTTGATATTCGAAAAGTGTAGAAAAAATCATTTAAAAATGATTGTGTATTTTCATATGATATAAGCCGGTATCTGGCAATCTGTACGTCAGTATCGTTTAAAATTGAGAAGTGCGGAATTTTGCATGTCTGAGAAAAAAATTGTTGCACACCGTGGTGGAGCTCATCTTTATCCTGAAAATACTCTTTCGGCATTTAATAATGCTATAGCGTTAGGTGTTGATGAAGTTGAGTGCGACGTTCATTTGCTGAAAAGCGGTGAAGTGGTTGTCTTTCACGACTTTCGTCTAGACCAATTGGTTGGAAAAAAGGGGTATATTCACGACATTGATAATGAAACACGCAAACAACTCTGCGTAAAAGGAAGCCAAGAAGCACCTCCCTTATTAGAAGAGGTGCTTGATCTTTTAACACCAACGAATATCGCATTGCATCTTGAAATCAAGACATGTGGTGAAGTGGAGCGTGAAACAATATTATCCCAAAAAGCGCTTGCGCTAATAAAAAGCCGAAATTTATCAGAACGGGTTTCTGCAATTAGTTTTGATCCTTTGATCCTTCGTCCTTTTATTGAAGCAGGAATATCATCTGGTCCATGTGTTGATAATTTTGAAGGTGATATGTACCGTCATTTTTCTGAATGGAAGCAATTAGGTTATTCTGATCTAAGTTTAGATGGCTCTATTGTTTCACAGGACTTTATTGAATCAGCTCTTGAGGCTGGTTTTACTGTAGGGGTATGGACAATTAATGGAAAAGCTCGGTTATCACATTGGCTTGACATGCCTGTACATTATATTACGACAGATCAACCTGATCTCGCATTGCAATTGCGTGCGCAAAGGTAAAAAATACATCAATACAAAGAGAACTATATATCCTCATAAAGCTAGCGTAATGAAAGAAGAAAAAATATCGAATATATAACAATAATACATTGATTTATAATGATGATTAATAGTTTATTCATGTGAATAAGAGACTTTAATACGTAGGATTCTCTTATTTCGAATCTTTTTACAATGAATCAATCAAAATCATTCGTTTGCACATTACAAGCAGGGTTGGTGTGTGGATAAAAGATTATTGAAAAAAGAATAAAAATATTCATTTAACGTATTTAAAATGCAAGACTTGTTAAAGCATTAGGATCTCATATAATGATGTCGTTTTGCACTTTTATGAAGTGAAAATGATAGCATGCAAAAAGTCTTATATACTTTAGTGGAGAGGTTTTATAGCTTATTTTATAGGCGCTATCATGAAATGTAGATGTATTGAAAGATTTTTTAACAGCATGGAAATTGGTCATAAAATGTCATTTTGTTTTGCGTGAGGGGCATGATTTCACTACAAGGAAGGAGACTATTAAGCGCTTCAAAATGATTTTCTTAATTTTAAGAAAATTTCTATTTATCTCTTTGTTAAATTCAGGAGAAATATCGTGTTAAAGTTATAAGCCGAAACTTATAAGATAAATAACAAAAGAATAAACAATTCTTTAAAAAAAAGTAAATCCAAATATTAAAATAGTCATTGAGTGACATTTACGATCTACATCTTTTTACCAAGTGACTTTGCTTATTTAAGCCATCTCACTTTTTTCAGATAGTTATAAACGCGTATCTCGTTAATATATAAGAAAGCTTATAAAAGAAAACGAAAAAATTTAAACAAATTCATTTGACCTTTTGGTGGTTCCTGTTTAAATGAAAGAATATATTTCTGAAATAAGACTGTCATAGCATGTTCATGTGTAATACTATAAATTTAGGGGTAGTTTGTATTCCATCACTTCAGAAAGGGTGAACCATGAGTCGTTTTTATCTTTCCATAGCGGCCACGGTTGCTATCATAATGTCCACAGCGGGAATAACAGCAGGTTTTGCGCAGACAAAAATCAGCTTTTGGCATTCTATGAGTGGTGAATTAGGAAAGCAAACTGAAAGTCTCATTAACGATTTTAATGCAAGTCAATCTGAGTATAAAGTTGTTCCTTCATTTCGCGGCGAATATGAAGAGGGGTTGATTTCACTCATTGCGGCATTTCGTGGAAAGAAACAGCCAGTTCTTGCCCAAATTTATGACGTTGGTACTGGAACTATGATGGCTGCAAAAGGTGCAATTTATCCATTTTATCAACTTATGGCTGATACAAAACAAGAATTTGATCTTACAGATTATTTCCCTGCTATTAGTGGTTATTACTCCGATGAACAGGGGCACATCGTCTCTATGCCATTCAATATTTCAACTCCCATTCTTTATTATAACAAAGATATCTTTAAAAAAGCAGGGCTTGATCCAGAACAGCCTCCTAGAACATGGCAAGATATAGAAGACTTTTCCAAAAAAATTCTTGAGACTAAAGCGGCAACTTGCGGTTTTACGATGGCTTATGCTGCTCAATGGATTGGTATAGAAAATTTTTCAGCGTTGCATAATGTTCCTTTTGGAACGAAGGAAAATGGCTTTAAAGGACTTGATTCAGAACTTACATTTAATGGACCTTTACAAGTGCGTATGTGGACTGACCTGAAAAAGTGGTCTGATCAAGGTATTTTCCGTTATGGTGGTCCAGCAGGTGCATTAGATTCAACACCAATGTTTATGGCACAAAATTGTGCAATTTTTATGCAATCTTCAGGATCACATGCTGGAATTGTTTCTGAAGCTCAGTTTAATGTGGGGGTTGGTATGCTACCTTACTATAAGGATACAGAAGGAGCACCACAAAATTCAGTTATTGGGGGCGCTTCTATTTGGGCGTTTAAGGGCCATACCCCAAAGGAATATGCAGGGGCAGCTGCTTTTCTTAAATTTCTTTCAAAAACAGAAAATCAAGCAAAATGGCATCAGGAAACAGGTTATCTTCCAACCACAAAAACGACTTATGAATTGAGCAAAAAACAACATTTCTATGAAAAAACGCCAGGTGCGGATATAGCTATCAAACAGATTAATCTTAATCCACCAACAGTTAACTCGAAAGGGATAAGATTTGGTAATTTACCACAAATCCGTGCCATTCTTGATCAAGAGTTGGAAGCTGTTCTTAGTGGTTCAAAAACACCGAAAGATGGTTTAGATGAGACCGTTGAACGTGGAAATAAACTCTTGCGTGAATTTGAAAAATCTAATCATTAATTTTGTTTTATTGTTAGACATTAAAGACTCAACAAAAACAGTTGAGTTCTTTTTGTTTATCTTTTTAAAGTCTCTACATTTAAAGAGCCCTACGAATGCAAGAAAAACATGCATATTTTAAAAATAGTCTACTTTCTTACGGACTGCTTTTCCCTCAGCTTCTTGTGACTTTTTTGTTTTTCTTCTGGCCTGCTGCTCAAGCAATAAAATCATCTTTTGAGCGTGAAGACCCTTTTGGCTTTACAACAACATTTATTGGTTTTGAAAATTATCTAACGGTTCTTTCTGATCCTACTTATCGGCAATCACTTCTTACAACCGCAGTATTTTCCATCTCAGTTACTGTCGCTTCAATGACAATATCACTTCTCTTAGCGGTCTGTGTTGACCGTGTCATCCGTGCAAAAAAGGCTTATACAATGCTTTTGCTCTGGCCCTATGCTGTTGCTCCAGTATTGGCAGGTATATTATGGCTGTTTATCTTTCATCCCACCATCGGAATTATTCCTTTTCTTCTCGAGAAAATAGGGGTGCTATGGAATTATCGTATTAATGGCACTCAAGCAATGATTCTTATTGTCATAGCGGCTAGTTGGAAGCAAATTTCTTACAATTTTCTCTTTTTTCTTACAGGTCTTCAGTCTGTTCCGCGTTCTCAAATAGAAGCAGCCGCCATTGATGGTGCTGGTCCCTTTAAACGATTTTGGACTGTGGTCTTCCCGCAAATTTCACCAACGACGTTTTTCCTTCTTATTGTCAATGTCAATTATGTTATGTTTGATACCTTTGGTATTATTGATAATACAACTTCTGGAGGTCCTGCGCGTGCAACGAGCATCCTCGTCTATAAAGTATATGACGATGGCTTTAGAAATCAAATAATCGGTGCATCAGCAGCACAATCAACAATATTGATGTTGATGGTTATTGTCTTAACCTTTATTCAGTTTCGCTGGATTGAGCGCCGTGTACAATATTAGGAAGTAAATTATGGTTGAAAATCGCCCTGTTTTGAAATTTCTAACCCATATTACTCTCATTATTGGCATTATCATTATTTTCTTTCCAGTTTATGTTGCTATCATTGCATCAACCCATAGTTCAGCAGCATTCAACTCAGGAACACTTCCTCTTTTACCTGGGAAGTATGCTTTGGAAAATTATAAAACAATCTTTGGTGATGGCCTCGCACAACTCGGTCTTCCCAACCTCTGGCCACTCTTAATGAATTCACTCATTATGGCTCTTGGGATTAGTATTGGGAAAATTATTATTTCACTTTTGTCTGCTTATGCAATTGTTTATATGCGTTTTCCTTTCCGAAAAACTGCTTTTGTTCTTATTTTTGTTACATTGATGCTC
Organism: Bartonella sp. OD88NMGDW; assembly: GCF_042193775.1. Classification (NCBI taxonomy): domain Bacteria; kingdom Pseudomonadati; phylum Pseudomonadota; class Alphaproteobacteria; order Hyphomicrobiales; family Bartonellaceae; genus Bartonella; species Bartonella sp. OD88NMGDW. Next base: position 41,707 of record NZ_JBHIMA010000005.1, read on the forward strand.
CCTGTCGAAGTTCGTATTCTTCCAACCTATGAGGTTGTTGCAAAATTGGGGATGATCGACACCTATAGTGGAATGATTATTCCACTTATTGCATCTGCAACCGCTACATTTTTATTTCGCCAGTTTTTTCTGACTATTCCAGATGAACTCTTAGAGGCGGCACGTGTTGATGGTGCAGGTCCAGTTAAATTTTTTAAGGATATTCTTCTTCCTCTCAGCAAAAGCAATATCGCTGCTTTATTTATCATTATGTTTATTTATGGATGGATACAATATCTCTGGCCTCTTATCATCACAACGGATCAAAAGCATCAAACGATCCTTATTATTTTAAAACAGCTTATTGTCGAATCACTTCAACATGATCCTCAATGGAATATACTCATGGCAGTATCGGTTGTTGCCATGGTTCCCCCTGTTCTTGTTGTTATCTTCATGCAACGGCTTTTTATCAAAGGCCTTATTGAAACGGAGAAGTAATTATGGCCATAATCCAGTTATCAAATATAAAAAAACGGTATGACAACGGCATTCTGGTCATTGATGATTTAAACTTAACTGTTGCTGATAAAGAACTTCTTGTTCTTGTCGGTCCTTCAGGGTGTGGGAAATCAACCTTATTGCGTATTATAGCAGGACTTGAACAAGTTACCTCAGGTGAATTATGTATTGATAACGAACGCATCAATGATCGTGAACCAGCTGATCGTGATATTGCTATGGTTTTTCAAAATTATGCTCTTTATCCCCATATGACAGTTCGTGGAAATTTAGAATATGGTCTTAAAAATCGTAAAACCCCTAAAGAAGAAATTAAAAAACGCATCGCACATGCTGCAAAACTTTTGGAGATAGAACCATTTCTTGATCGTAAACCACGACAATTATCAGGAGGACAACGTCAGCGTGTTGCAATGGGGCGTGTGATTGTACGTCAACCCCGTGTTTTTCTCTTTGATGAACCTCTTTCAAATCTTGATGCAAAATTACGGGCGCAAATGTGTATTGAAATAAAAACACTACAGCGTTCATTAGGAACAACCAGCCTCTATGTTACCCATGATCAACTAGAAGCTATGACATTAGCTGATAGAATAGTCGTTTTGAATAAAGGAGCTATCGAGCAAATTGGAACACCAATGGAAATTTACGACACTCCAGCAACAACATTTGTTGCTGATTTTATTGGTTCTCCTCCTATGAATTTTCTTGATCGCCATGTCTTAGAACAACATTTAGGGCATTCATTGTCTTATGGCGAAGAAACTGATCTTTTAGCATTCAGACCTGAAATAATCTTATTAGGCGAACATCCAGATAAAGGACCTGTCTTTCACACAAAAATTGAGCTTATCAAGCCTATTGGAACAGGTTGCCATGTTTTAACGCGCTGGAATGATATCATCTTTACGATTGAAATAAAAGAACGCTTGACACACGACTATGGTCAAAAACTAAGTTTTACTGTCGCTCATCAGAATTTTCATACTTTTAATAAAAACACTGGAAAGCGCACAAATAATAAGTAAGCATTAATTGATGTGACACGACTTTCTTTTATGTTGCGTCATGATAATGTTGTGTTTTGACTTTCTCGATTACATTTACAAAATCAGGTTGTACCCGATGTGATTAAAAACAAAATTTTAAAAGTTTTGGTAATGATCTATTGTTCCATGGCGCTGAGAGTGTCAAAATATTTATATGAAGAAAATTTGCATTTTCACGGTCTGTAAGAAGAATATTATTTTCAAACCTCAAACATAATAAAATCATTTTCATTATAAAAAATATCAATATAAAATAACCATTCATTAACCATATGTTTCTTGATGTAATAATTTATGTATCTTATAAAAAGTAAATGAGGGAAATAGAGGGAACCAATAATTCACAGATGAGAGGGGATGCGCCCCATATCTTAGCTCTGATCCCTAACATAAGAAGTCTATTTGATCCAAAAAATACGACGCTGTTCTAAATAGCCTGTACGAGAATAGGCATATTTTATTTTACCGCTGACCATATGATCTTAAATGGTTTCAGAGCTTCTATAAGAAGCTTTTATTTTTTCTCATGTAAATCACTATGCAATTTTCAGCTAGGGTATCTGGTCAGTTGCAAAAGAAATCACTGAGAGATAGAAGGCGCGCTTGTTTTAAAATTTTCATTACTTTTAATGATAAAAGCAGATGAAACACATCTGTAACATCCCATCAAATTTTCTATATTCTTGAGTTAAAAAATTGCCTATAGATCATCCTTAGACAGATCTTTATGAATATGACATAAGGGATTGGTGCGAATACCTATAAGAATTAGCAGGGACAAAGACAGTTATCTTGTTGTTTTGCAAAGCATTTTATAAAAGCTGATATATTTTTTTAATATATTGCCAGTATATTAATGGTTTTATGATATTGCATTCTTATAAAGTGCGTACTTTTTTGTTGCTTATAAACCAACCTAAACTTTATACAACAGTATGTTTGAGACAAATATGAAGACGGTTCAGTGCTGTATTCAGTTTTTTATCTCTTTTGTAGAAGATCTTAATGTTTTGTGATGGCATCAATGATGGTATTCACATTATGTTCCATCATATCGAGATAAGTTGCTGCGGGGCCATTTTTATTTGACAATGCATCAGAATAAAGTGTCCCACCAATTTTCAAACCTGTTTCTTTTGCAATCTGTTTTATGAGACGGGGATTAGAGATATTTTCAACGAATAGTGCAGCTGCTTTATTCGCCTTAATTTGTTTGATAAGTTTAGCAACATCGGCTGCGGTTGCTTCAGCTTCTGTTGAAGCACTTTGAGGGGCGAGGATAGTAAAACCGTATTCTTTTGCAAAATAGCCAAAGGCGTCATGAGATGTGATAATGATACGTTTATCTTTAGGGATGGTAGTAATTTTTGTTTTCAGGGTATCTTGTGCTATTTTAAGTTTTTGGATGTAGGTTTCGGCATTTTTTTTGTAGCTTGTGCAGGATTGTGGATCGATTTTACAAAAAGCAGCAGCGATATTCTTCACATAGATTTTGACATTGGGAATTGTTTGCCAAGCATGTGGATCAATAACGCTGTGGTGATGATGGGCGTTATGTTCTTGATTTTTCATTTTGAGGGAGGGAATGTTAGCGCTAACTTTGACAAGAAGTGCTTTTGTACCGCTTGCTGTAATGAGGCGATCAATGAATCCTTCTAAATGAAGTCCGTTGATGAAAATAATTTGAGCATTTCTAAGAGCTTGAACATCATGGGGGGTAGGTTCATAAGTGTGGGTATTTGCATTGGGACCTACAAAAGTGGTCATAGAGATATGGTTGTCTCCTACATTTTTTACGAGATCTGCGAGAATAGAAAAGCTCGCAACAACTTTGATTTTATTGTTTGCAGAAGCAGAAAATGGAGAAAAAGAAAGCAATAAAGCTCCAAGAAGAACAAATTTTTGAGCAAACTTAGGCACATTTTTTTCCTTAAAGTGAGGAGGTATAAAAGAGGTGGGGAAACCATGTTACAATAAGTCCACGTGGACTTATCAAGCAGGAAAAAAGATAAATAAATCCTGCGGCAATGATGATCGCAGGGCCGGAGGGAAGTGAAAGATGAAAAGAAAGCAGGAGACCACATACGCTAGAAATGATTCCAAAAAGAGTGGAAAGTGCGCAAATAGGGCCTAGCCGTGAAAACCAAAAACGGGCTGTAATAGCTGGAATCATCATAATGCCAACGGAAAGTAATGTTCCTAGTGATTGAAATCCTCCAACCAGATTCAACACCACAAGTCCAAGCAATGAAATATGAATATATTTACTCAATGGAGAGAGTGATTTAAAAAAGAGGGGGTCAAAGCTTTCTAAAACGAGTGCACGCCAAAAAATACAAAGGCTGCATAGTGTAATCAGCATTATAGTAGTGATTAACCAGAGGGCTTGTGCATCAAGTGCAAGAACCGATCCGAATAAGAGATGAAGCAGCTCAATTGTTGAGTCTTTTAGTGAGATAATAATGACACCTGCCGCGAGTGCAATAAGATAAAAGACAGTCATGGATGCATCTTCTTTCTGAAAGCTATTTCGTGAAATTAAAATGGTTGCTAAAGCGACAATAATACCAGCGAAGATGCCACCAAGTGTCATAGATATGAGGGAAAAGCCACAAATCAGAAAAGCAGTTGCAACACCAGGAAGAATGGCATGAGAGATAGCATCTCCTGTCAAGCTCATTCCACGGAGCATCAAAAATACACCAACAGGACAAGCGCTAATAGACAGGAAAATAGAACCGATAAGGGCGTTTTGCATAAATTGGAAATCAACAAAGGGAGCAAGAAAAAATGCATACACGTCTTATAACCTAAGAAAGAGAGGATCATTGATGGGAAGATTTTGTTTTTGTGCGCTAATAGGAAAAGAATTGGATGTGAGAGGTGGCATAACGTGATGAATAGTGTTGTTTAAAAACTGTGTTGTTTCTCCATAAAAGGCGTTTTGTTGATTAATTTGAATCATTTGGGGGAAAAATTCTTGCACGATGAGAGGGTTATGGAGTGCTGTGAGAACTGTGCGTCCTTGCTGTTGCCAGTATGTGATCAGTGCAAGAAGATCTTTTTGGGTCTTATGATCTACACCATTGAAAGGTTCATCAAGCAAAATAATATTGGCATCTTGCACAATGATACGTGCAAAAAGAGCGCGTTGTAATTGCCCGCCTGATAATGTTTCAAGCGAACGGGGTGCGAGTTCTGTAAGCCCAACCATTTCAAGCGCATTTTGAATCTTAGAATCATAAGGGCGCTGGCTTTTCCATAATCCACAAAAAGACCACAGCCCTGTTTTTACAAGCGTTTTCACATCAATTGGAAATGTTTGATCTACATCACATTGCTGAGAAAGATAAGCAATGCGGCTTTTTTTTGGTTTTGTAATTTTTCCCTTAAGAGGTTTAATCAATCCGGCGATGGCTTTTAGCAGTGTCGATTTTCCAGCGCCATTATCACCTGTTATTGCGACCAATGAACCAGCTTTTAACTTCGCTGAAAAGTTCTTTATTGCTATTCTATTTCCATAGCCTAATGTTGTCTTATTGAAGTGCAGATCCATATTTTTTACCATCGTTGCTTATTATTTTGGAAACTATGTAATAATATAACGTTTGTCAATAAAATGTTATATTATTACATAGTTTTGAGAACTGAAAATTTTAGTGTGAAGATCGTGGAAAATTAAAAATAATAATTGAATTCACCTTGACGAAAGAGAGAGAGTATATACTATATATAGTATCAAAATGATTGGTGATTCTAAATAAGCACAAGAGAGGGTGTTAGTGTGTTTCGTTTGGTATCTAAGTTATTTCCATTATTGTAAAGAGTTTATTGACCAAGGGCATAGCAGTATTTTTGCTGAAGGATCTCTTTTGGAAGGATTCCTTTCGTTTTTGTAATTGATTTTTGCCGAAAAAGAGTAAAACAGAGCTCTTGAAAAACGGTAGTTTAGAACGTTAGTTTTTTAGACAGCAGGAGGGAATTGTAATGCAAGCAAAAGATTGTTTATAACTGGGGGGCTTTGCCATTTAAGTTATAGAATAATCGCTTATTCTCATCATAGTCTTTGAAGTTATTTGATGAGGAATTCTGTTATGTTCAGGAAGCTGTGTACTATTTGAAAATAACCACATGTTTTGCGTACAATTTCTGTTTTTTTGTTATTCTTGAGTACTTATAAAATTATTAGATTGACCCTTTAGGGTTGATTATTTGGAATTGTGAAAGTTGAAGAAAATGTCGATCACTATTTATAGCAAACCATCTTGTGTCCAATGTGATGCTACACGCCGTGCTTTTGATGCAAAAGGCATTCATTATCGCGTTGTTGATATTTCTTGTGATGAACAAGCATACAGTTTTGTTCAATCTCTGGGGTATCGTCAGGTTCCTGTCGTTGTTTGTGGTGAAAATCATTGGTCTGGTTTTAGACCAGATATGATTAGTGGTCTTTGTGCTTAATGGGGCTTATTGTTTATTATTCGAGTGCAACGGGTAATACAGAACATTTTGTCTCGCAACTTGGTCAACGACTCTTCAAAATTGATAAAAGAAAGCCTTCTGCATTGGTTGGTGAACCTTATGTACTGGTTGTTCCTACATATGCAGATGGTGAAGGAAGAGGAGCAGTGCCGAAAGCCGTTATCCATTTTCTTAATGAAGCTGAGAACCGAAAATTAATTCGTGGTGTCATTGGTGGTGGGAATCGTAATTTTGGTTGTTATTATAATTTAGCAAGTAAAATCATTGCTGAAAAATGTTGTGTACCTTGCCTTTATCGTTTTGAGCTGCGTGGAACTGATGAAGACGTTCTTTATGTAAAAAAGGGATTGGAAAGATTTTGGAAACAATTGGTATAGGACAATCGCAGAAATCGGATCAGATTACTGATTATCATGCGCTGAATGCAATGCTTAATCTTTATGATGAAAATGGTCATATTCAATTTGATATGGATCGACTTGCCGCACGGCAGTATTTCCTTCAGCATGTTAATCAAAATACAGTTTTTTTTCATAACCTGAAGGAAAAAATAGATTACTTAATAGAAGAAGGTTATTATGAAAAAGCTTTATTTGATCTTTATGATTTTTCTTTTATTAAAAAACTTTTTAAACGTGCTTATGCATTTAAGTTTCGTTTTCCCACCTTTTTAGGCGCATTTAAGTATTATACCAGTTATACACTGAAGACTTTTGATGGGAAACGTTATCTTGAACGTTATGAAGATCGCGTCTGTCTTGTAGCTTTATATTTGGCACAAGGAAATAAATCTCTTGCTGAAAATTTTGTGGATGAAATTGTTACAGGCCGGTTTCAACCGGCTACACCGACATTTTTAAATGCTGGGAAAAAACAACGTGGTGAATTGGTTTCGTGTTTTTTGCTACGTGTTGAAGATAATATGGAATCGATAGGTCGTGCGGTTAATTCGGCTTTGCAGCTTTCAAAACGTGGTGGAGGTGTGGCGCTTTGTTTAACGAATTTGCGGGAAGCTGGGGCACCAATTAAGCAAATAGAAAATCAGTCCTCAGGAGTCTTACCGGTGATGAAACTCTTGGAAGATTCTTTTTCTTACGCCAATCAGCTTGGGGCCCGACAGGGGGCTGGTGCTGTTTATTTGCATGCCCACCATTTAGATATTATGAAGTTTTTGGATACAAAGCGTGAAAATGCTGATGAAAAAGTTAGAATCAAAACGCTTTCGCTTGGTGTCGTTATTCCTGATATTACTTTTGAGCTTGCACGGAATAATGAGGATATGTATCTCTTCTCATCTTATGATATCGAGCGTGTGATAGGGAAGCCCTTTAGCGATATTTCTTTAACGGAGCATTATCGTTCTTTTGTTGATAATGCAAAAATTCGTAAAAAGAAAATAAGTGCACGCGTTTTTTTCCAGACATTAGCGGAAATTCAATTTGAGTCGGGTTATCCCTATATTTTATTTGAGGATACTGCTAATCGATCGAATCCGATAGCTGGGCGCATAAGTATGAGCAATTTATGTTCAGAAATTTTGCAGGTGAGTGAGGCGAGTGAACTGGAGACAGATTTAACTTATCGAACGATTGGAAGTGATATATCCTGTAATCTTGGATCCATGAATATTGCCAAAGCAATGGAAAGTCCTGATTTCGGACAGACCGTGGAATCTGCTGTTCGTGCTCTTACTGCGGTTTCGGATATGAGTAATATTGCCTGTGTGCCTTCCATTGCGAAAGGCAATGCTGAAAGTCATGCGATTGGTTTGGGACAAATGAATTTGCATGGGTTTCTAGCACGTGAGCAGATCTATTATGGGTCTCCAGAAGCGATTGATTTTACCAATATCTATTTTTATATTGTGACATATCACGCTATACGGGCTTCCAATTTGATTGCACGTGAACGTCAAGAAATGTTTGCTGGGTTTGAAAAATCAGCTTATGCAGATGGACGTTTTTTTGAAAAATATATTGAAAAAGAATGGAAACCGCAATTTGCGCTTGTGCAAGAGCTTTTTGCACGGAATAATATTGTTATCCCAGATCAAAAGGATTGGCAGGAACTCAAAAAATTAGTCATTGAGTATGGGCTGTATAACCGCAATTTGCAGGCAGTTCCCCCTACGGGATCTATTTCCTATATTAATCATGCTACTTCTTCTATTCATCCAATTGCTTCAAAAATTGAAATTCGCAAAGAGGGAAAAATTGGGCGGGTTTATTATCCCGCTCCTTATATGGATAATACGAATTTGAATTTTTACCAAGATGCTTATGAGATTGGTCCTGAAAAAATTATAGATACCTATGCTGCTGCAACACAGCATGTTGATCAAGGTCTTTCATTAACATTATTTTTTCCTGATACCGCTACCACACGTGATATTAACCGCGCACAAATTTATGCCTGGAAAAAGGGTATAAAGAGTATTTACTATGTACGATTACGGCAAGTAGCGTTGAGTGGAACAGAAGTTGATGGCTGTGTTTCGTGTAGTTTATAGGAGATCATCATATGACAAAGATTACAACCAAAAATCCTGTTGTGTGCGCTGTTAATTGGAATAGATTACATGATGAGAAAGATCTTGAAGTATGGAACCGCTTAACTGGGAATTTTTGGTTACCTGAGAAGGTACCACTTTCCAATGATATTCCCTCATGGTCAAGCTTAACGGATGAAGAACGTAAATTAACAATTCGTGTTTTTACAGGACTAACGCTTTTAGATACAATTCAAAACACCGTAGGAGCCATTTCGCTTCTGGCTGATGCGATAACAGAGCATGAGGAGGCAGTGTTGACGAATATTGCTTTCATGGAAGCGGTTCATGCACGTTCTTATTCCTCTATTTTTTCAACCCTTTGTTCGACGGTAGAGGTTGATGATGCGTTTAGATGGTCAGAAGAAAATATTCATTTGCAGAAAAAGGCTAGATTAGTACTTGAGCGTTATGAAGCAAATGATCCACTTAAGAAAAAAATTGCTTCGACTTTGCTGGAAAGCTTTTTATTTTATTCTGGCTTTTATTTGCCCATGTATTGGGCCAGTCGCGCTAAGTTGACCAATACAGCAGATCTCATTCGATTAATCATTCGTGATGAAGCAGTCCATGGTTATTATATAGGTTATAAATTCCAATTGGGCTTTGCAAAGCTTGATGAAGCCAAAAGACAAGAAATTAAAGATTTTGCTTTTAACCTGCTCTTTGACCTTTATAATATCGAGTGCAAATATACTGAAGATCTTTATGATGCACTTGGATTGACAGAAGATGTTAAAATTTTTCTTCATTATAATGCTAACAAGGCTTTAATGAATTTAGGTTTTGAAGCTCTTTTTCCCCCTGAGGTTTGTCGTGTTAATCCCGCTATTTTGGCAGCTTTATCACCAAACTCTGACGAAAATCATGACTTTTTTTCAGGGGCAGGTTCTTCTTATGTCATTGGCAAGGCGGTTGCTACCACGGATGATGATTGGGAATTTTAATGTTTGCATGCAAATAGAAGTGCGCGGGGTATTCCACTTAGATCTTTACGCACTTCTAAACATTGAAAACCATTTTTTTTAAATAAATTGCAGACTTCATTTTCTTGAGAGTAACCAATTTCAACAGCGACATAGCCGTTTTCTTTTAAGTAGTTGGCTGCTTCATGGGCGAGTTTTCGATAAAAATAAAGTCCATCTTCCCCTCCTATCAGGGCGCGCAATGGGTCATGTAAGCGCACTTCTTTTGCAAGTTTTTTGATATCTTGTGCGGGAATATAAGGTGGATTGGAAACAATGAAATCAAAGCGATCTGCGACAGCATCAAACCAGTCGCTAAGAAGAGGTGTGAAGCGGTGTGCTACTTCAGCATTCTTTGCATTTTTTTTCGCTGTTTTAAGGGCATCTTCAGAAATATCGACTGCCACCGCATAGGATTGGGGAATTTGTTTAAGGAGTGTAATGGCAATGGCGCCACTTCCTGTTCCCATATCAAGGAATGTTGTTCTTCCCGAATTTTCGACCTGTTTTTGGAGAAAAGGGAGAACAAGATCTATCAGCGTTTCTGTATCAGGACGAGGTTCTAACGTCTCTTGAGACAATGTAAAAGATATACCATAAAATTCTCGTGCTCCTATAATACGATAGACGGGTTCGCCTGCAATACGCCGTTGTAAAGCCTGTTCTATTTGTATAATATGCTCAGAAGACAGATGCATATCTGGTTTAGAAATTCTTTCAGCAGCATTTATTCCTGTTATCCATTCAACGAGTATTTTCGCATCGAGATCGGCTTCAGCAATTCCTTTCGTGCGCAATTTTTCTTGCATTTGTTGGATGACATTCTTGAAAGAATATTTTCTCAATTATTATCCATTTCCATCAGCAGTGTTGTTTGATGATCTGAGATGAGTGCATGAAGAAGCTCATCAAGATCTCCCTCTAGAATGCGATCAAGCTTATACAAGGTTAGATTAATACGGTGATCCGTGACACGTCCTTGTGGAAAATTATAGGTACGAATACGTTCTGAACGATCACCAGAACCAACTTGGCTTTTACGAGAAGCTGAACGTTCACTTTCCGCTTTTTGTCGTTCGATATCGAATAAGCGTGCCCGTAAAATTTGAAGGGCTCGTGCTCGGTTTTGATGTTGTGATTTTTCTGCTTGTACGACCATAATTCCTGTTGGAATATGCGTGATACGAACAGCTGAATCCGTTGTATTAACATGCTGTCCTCCTGCTCCAGATGCACGCATTGTGTCAATACGAATATCTTCAGGGCGAATATCAATATCAATTTCTTCAGCCTCCGGAAGGACTGCAACGGTAGCAGCAGATGTATGGATACGTCCACCGGTTTCTGTTTCGGGGATGCGTTGCACACGATGAACCCCTGATTCATATTTCAATTTAGAAAAGACACCTTTTCCTGAGATAGTAGCAATAATCTCTTTATATCCGCCAACTTCTCCCTCACTGAGTGAAATAACTTCTACTTTCCAATGGTGAGCATGGGCATAACGTTCATACATACGGAAAAGATCACCGGAAAAAAGTGCTGCTTCTGATCCACCTGTTCCTGCTCGAATTTCAACAATAGCGTTTTTTTCATCAGCAACATCTTTAGGCAAAAGCAGAATCTGGAGTTCTTTTTCAAATTGCTCTACTTTTTTATATAACAATGGTAGCTCTTCTTGGGCAAGATTACGCATCTCTATATCTGTTTGTTTATCATTGATAATCGTTTCTAATTCTGTAATCTCTCCGTAAAGAGCATTTAATGCGCGTATAGAGGCAATAACGGGTTGTAGTTCTGCATATTCAGAAGCTAATTTGACATATGTTTCAGCATTTGGATTAGTCGTCATTTGGCTTTCAATTATTTCAAAGCGCTTTTCAAGCTGTCTCATACGATCTTGTGGCAAAGAAACCATGATAATATTGGCCTAATTTTTCATAATACAATTTTTATAATATTTTGTTGCAATGATTTTTCGTTATAATGCTGACAATGAATTACCGTATAGCATCATACAAAAAGGGGTAATAGAGCAAAAAAATTTTTTTGCCAATGGAAACTGTTATATCTTAAAGGTAAATTTTTATAAAACTTGATTTACCTGAGGTATTTTATCTAATGATATATAATCACTTTTTTAAGAGTTTTTTTTTCCGTAAAGTTCAAGGCGGTGATGAATAATATCATAGCCAAGGGACTTTGCAATTTCCTCTTGCAGCTTTTCAATAACATCAGAATGAAACTCGATAACTTGTCCTGTTTCTATATCAATGAGATGATCATGATGTTGCCCATCTGCTTGCTCAAAACGAGATGGACCACCACTAAAGCTATGGCGATGAATTGTTCCATTTCCTTCTAATGTTTTCATGGTTCGATAAACAGTTGAGAGTGAAATACTCGAATCTATTTTGTTTGCACGCTGAAAAATCTCAAATGCATTGGGATGGTCATTTGTATCAGCCAAAATATCAAGAATAACTCGTCGTTGACGTGTTACTCTTAAACCAGCTGTGCGCAATTCTTGCTCATAATTTCGCTTTTTATTCATTTTCATAGTTTGCTTTTCAAACAAAGGCTCCATGACAGTGTTTGTATTTTTTCTCTGAACCGCAAGGACAACGCTCATTACGTCCAACTTTTCCCCATGTGGTTACATCGTTAGGGTCACGATCTTGTGGATTAACAAATCTATTTTCTTGTGATCGTGCCCATAAGGTGGGAGCATTTTCTTGACTTTGATCATTAAAAACAGAAGAAGCAGCATCAGTTTGCTCAGGCATGGTCGGTTCTGTAGGTTGTTGAATGATTTCAAAGCGCATAAGCTTAGAAGTGACAATTCTGCGCAAATTTCTCAACATACTTTGAAAGAGTTCAAAAGATTCTGTCTTATATTCATTGAGCGGATCCCGCTGCGCATAACCACGAAAACCAACAACAGAACGCAAATGGTCTAAACTCACCAGATGTTCACGCCATAACGTGTCGATAGTTTCGAGCAATACTGCCTTGTGAAAATAAGCCATAACTTCTGGAGAATAGCGTTCAGTACGTTCATTTTCAAGTTTTGTAACAGCATCTGATACACGCTCTAAAATCTGCTCCTCGGCAATTCCATCTTCTTTTGCCCATTCTCTTACTGGAAGCTCAAGATTAAAGAGTTGTTGAAGTTCTTCTTCGAGAGTTTTTACATCCCATTTTTCAGAATATGTCCCTGATGGAATATAAGCCTCTACGAGATCCTCTACGACTTCATTGCGCATTTCAAGGATCATTTCTGATAAATCATCTGCGTTCATGATCTCCATACGCTGTTCAAAAATAACCTTGCGTTGATCATTCATGACATCATCATATTTTAGCAGATTTTTACGAATTTCAAAGTTTCGTGCTTCGACCTTTTTTTGTGCTTTTTCAAGGGCTTTATTAATCCATGGATGGATAATAGCTTCATTTTCTTTCAATCCAAGTTTTTGCAGCATACCATCCATACGATTGGAGCCAAAGATACGCATAAGATCATCTTGAAGAGAGAGAAAGAATTTTGAGCGACCTGGATCGCCTTGGCGACCAGAACGTCCACGAAGCTGGTTATCAATACGACGGCTTTCATGACGTTCCGTCGCAATGACGTAAAGACCACCAGCAGCTAAAGCTTTGTCTTTAAGCTTCTGAACATCTTTTTTTATTTCTTCAATTTTAGCTGTCCGCTCTGGACCTTCGGGGATATCCTGTAACTCTTGTCGGATGCGCATTTCAACATTACCACCAAGCTGTATATCCGTACCGCGTCCTGCCATGTTGGTTGCGATGGTGAGAGCTCTAGGAACTCCTGCTTGCGCAATGATGTACGCTTCTTGTTCGTGATAGCGAGCATTTAAGACTCTAAAATCGGTAATGCCTTCTTTTCGCAAACGCTCTGCCAATTGTTCTGACTTTTCAATAGAGGTTGTTCCAACAAGAATAGGCTGTTCTTTTTCGTGTGCTTGACGGATATCACGCACAATTGCCCGATATTTCTCTTCTGCTGTTCGATAAATTTCATCATCTTCATCAATACGTTGTATTGGCAAATTTGTAGGGACTTCAACAACGTCAAGACCATAAATATTTCTGAATTCTTCGGCTTCTGTTGTTGCAGTTCCAGTCATTCCAGATAATTTCCTATACATACGGAAGTAATTTTGGAAAGTGATGGAAGCAAGTGTCTGGTTTTCTGGTTGAATAGCAACATGCTCCTTAGCTTCTAACGCTTGATGAAGTCCTTCAGAATAACGCCGCCCAGGCATCATTCGCCCTGTAAATTCGTCAATAATAACGATTTCATCATTGCGAACAATGTAATCTTTATCGCGAGCAAACAGTTTATGAGCTTTTAGAGCATTATTGACATGATGAACGATAGCGACATTTTCTATGTCATAAAGACTTTCACCTTTAAGATGTCCAGCTTGTTCGAGCATTTTTTCAATTTTTTCAGTACCAACTTCGGTAAAAGTCGTTGTTTTTTGTTTTTCGTCTATTTCATAGTCTTCTGGAGTTAAGGCAGGAATAAATGTATCAATAAGGTTATAGAAGTCAGTACGATCTTCTAGAGGACCAGAAATAATAAGGGGTGTACGGGCTTCATCGATAAGAATCGAATCAACTTCATCAACAATCGCGTAATGATGTCCACGTTGGACCATTTGACTACGATCGAAGGCCATATTATCACGCAAATAATCAAAACCTAGTTCATTATTTGTAGCATAGGTGATGTCGCATGCATAGGCCTCTCGGCGGGCATCACTATCAAGATCATGAAGAATCACGCCTGTTGTAAGCCCTAGAAAACTAAAAATTTTCCCCATTGTTTCAGCATCACGACTGGCGAGATAATCATTTACTGTCACAACATGAACGCCTTTACCTTCCAATGCATTGAGATAAATTGGTAAAGTTGCCATTAATGTTTTACCTTCACCAGTACGCATTTCAGCTATGCCACAGTCGTGAAGGACCATTCCACCAATAAGTTGCACGTCAAAAGGACGCATGTCATAAACACGTTTTGCGGCTTCACGAACAGTTGCGAAAGCTTCTGGTAAGAGCAAATCAACACTTTCACCTTCACTAAGACGTTTACGAAAGGCATCTGTTTTTTGGCAAAGCTGCTCATCACTTAATTTTACAAATTGTTCTTCCAAAGCATTAATTTGTGCAACTTTTTGGCGGAGTGCTTTGAGACGTCGCTCATGAGCTGAACCAAAAAACTTACGGGCAAAAACACCTAAACTGACCATCTCTGGCCCTTTCTTTTAATTGTTGTCACTCTTGTTGGGTAATTCATACGCTTTCCCCATACTCTACATTTTCTTCAAGTTATCTGATATTATTAGAGACATCATGAAATGCAGATGGTACCATTATACTTGTTGGTGTGCAATTTTTCACTTTAATTGTAAAGTAGAGATAAGAGGCTAAGCGCTCTATGTCAACTTTAGGTACGCTATTTAACTGATACAATACAAAGTAATTTAAGATACAATATGTCATTTTTCTCTATTATCATGTTTTTCATCTGCATTAGATAGGATTGGAGCAACTGAGATAAAAGGACAATTTTATACTTTTTTAAAATAAAATTACTAATTTATTTCTCTATGTTTAAAGGTTAAAGTGTTATGGTAAAGAAAATTGGAATCTTGAACCTGCCTTCATTTTTAAGGAGTATATTTATGAAATTTAACTTTATCACGCTTTTTTTAGCATCAGCTTTATTGGCAAGTACAAGTTTAGGGGTGAGAGCCCAAGAAGGTTTGAATTCATCGTCGAATGATTTAAAGACTTTGGAGAAAACTTCTGAAAAAGCCGTTTCTCCTTCTCATGTTATGGCGGTTATCGATGGGAAAAATATTACAGCAGGCCAATTGGATGATTTAGCGCTTGAAATAAATCCTAATTTAGCACGTTTTCCTGATGAACAACGCCGTATGATGGTTCTAAAAGCTTATTTAGATATGCAGGCACTTGCAAAAGCAGCAAGAAGCAAAGGTCTTGATAAGACAGAAGCTTACGATAAACGTATGTCAGTCATGCGTGACAATGTTCTTCAACAGCTTTATTTTAAACAGGCGATTGTTGACAAAATCTCGGATACTGATTTGGAAGCTCTTTATAAGCAAGAAGTCGCTGCTTTACCTAAAGAAGATGAGGTTAAAGCGCGTCATATTTTGGTCAAAACAAGAAAAGAAGCAGAATCTATCATTAAGCATTTAAATAAAGGCGAAAATTTTGAAGAGATTGCAAAGAAAAGTTCAACAGATGGTTCTGCTGCTGTTGGAGGTGATCTTGGTTATTTTAGCCATGGTCAAATGGTCAAGCCTTTTGAAGATGCTGCATTTGGTTTAAAAATTGGCGAATACACTAAACAACCCGTTGAAAGTCCTTTTGGTTGGCATATTATTAAATTAGAAGATCGTCGTTTGAAACAACCTCCTGCATTTGATGATGTTAAAGAGATGTTGCGGACACAGCTGATAAAAAAGCGCTATCAAGAACTGATTGTTGATTTGCGTAGCAAGATAGATGTGAAATACCCTGATCCTAATGTTACAAAAATCATGGAATCGCTTCATCAAAATGGAACGCTACTTCCCGATGAGACATCAGATGAAGAAGATACGGAATAGCTAGGAAAAATAAGTGGATAGCCTCTTTAATAGATAATTTGCTAGGTTAGTTTTGTTCAAAAAGCCTAGCAGTTTTCTATGAGGGGTTATTGATCTGCAATTATTTCATTTATTTTTACAGAAAGCATATTGTGGTTTTGAAAATTTCTCCTTTGTCGCCTCAAAAGATCCAGGAGCTTTCTCCCTTATCTGGGGTACGGATAGCAACAGCTGAAGCTGGGATTAAATATAAAGATCGTACAGATCTTCTTTTCATCATATTCGATAAGCCAGTGAGTGTGGCCGGTGTTTTTACCCGTTCAAAATGTCCATCTGCCCCTGTAGAGCATTGTCGTGCATCGCTTCCTCATGGGGTTGCGAGGGGTGTTGTTGTGAATTCTGGAAATGCAAATGCTTTTACAGGAAGCAAAGGAAAGCGCACAACCGATGAAATCATCTGTGCAGCAGCGAACGCTTTAAAGGTTAGAGGAGATGAAATTTTTATAGCTTCTACGGGTGTTATTGGTGAGCCAATGGATGCATCGGGTATTGTCAATCTTTTACCAAGTATGGCAGAGACAGCAGAAGAGGGGAATTGGTTGGAAGCTGCAAAAGCCATAATGACAACGGACACATTTCCAAAACTTGCGACGCGCACTTTTGACTGTGGGGGAGAGAGTGTTACCATTAATGGAATTGCAAAAGGTGCTGGTATGATTGCACCTGATATGGCGACAATGCTGTCATTTGTGGTTAGTGATGCGACTATTTCTTCGGATGCACTCCAATCCATGTTATCAGAGGCAGTTGAGGGTTCTTTCAATTCAATTACTGTTGATAGCGATACCTCAACTTCAGATACGCTTATGTTGTTTGCGACAGGAAAAGAACATTTTCCATGTCTTACAAGTAAATCTGATCCGCGTTATGGAGTTTTTGTGAAACAATTGAGTGCACTTCTGCATGAACTTGCACTACAAGTTGTTTGTGATGGCGAAGGTGCTCGTCATTTAATTGAGGTTAATGTGATGGGCGCTACAACAAACAATGCAGCTAAAACTATTGCTTTATCAATTGCAAATTCACCGCTCGTAAAAACGGCTATTGCCGGTGAAGATGCGAATTGGGGGCGGGTCGTTATGGCAGTTGGGAAGGCCGGTGTTGAAGTCGATCGTGATCTATTGACGATTTGGTTTGGTGAGCATCGTGTGGCCGTGAATGGCGTACGAGATCCTGAGTATTGTGAAGAGACAATAGGTGCTTATATGCAAGGTAAACACATCACAATTCGTGTTGATATCGGTTTGGGTAAGAGCACAGCGACGGTTTGGTCTTGCGATTTAACAAAAGAGTACGTTATGATCAATAGCGATTACAGAAGTTAATGGATGCACTCTCTATATTTAACTGCCTATTATTATTTTTTAAAAGAGAATGAGATATGTGCGTTCTTTTTGAGGTAAGGGAATATACTAGAAAGAGACAGTTATCTTTATATTCTCATTGGAGAGTGATATGTATATAAAAAGTCCCCTTCTTCTTGTTGTTGCATGTGCACTGTTAGATCAAGATAATCGTGTTTTGCTTACCAAGCGTCCTGAAGGAAAATCGCTGGCTGGTTTATGGGAGTTTCCTGGTGGAAAGGTTGAGCAAGGTGAAACTCCAGAAATTTCATTGATTCGTGAACTAGAAGAAGAGCTCGGTGTGTATGTTCAGGCAAATAATTTACACCCTTTAACGTTTGCGAGCCATAGCTATACAACATTTCACCTCTTGATGCCGTTGTATCTTTGTTATCATTATGAGGGAGTTGCGCAAGGACGAGAGGGGCAAAATTTAGAATGGGTTTTTGTTAATGATCTTGATAAATACCCTATGCCTGATGCTGATAAACCATTGGTTCAGGTATTGAAAAATCATCTTCTTTAATGTGTTATAAGAAGGAAATATTGTTTAAATATAATTCAATATATTGATTTAAATTGATAATTTATAATTTTTATGTTGAATGGGAAAGTCCAGAGTCGTAATTTTTTTCATTTCAAATCTGTTTTATGTTAAATTAATCAAAATCATTCTTTTGCACGTTCCAAGTGAGGAGGGTCATGTGGATAAAATTATTTAAGAAAGAAATAAAATACGTGCTGAAAGAACTCTCCAATAGCCAAGGGTTATCGCAACATTGAGAATTGGCAAAGTATATAATGATGCTTTTTCACGCGGATCATTGTGAGATGGGTTTGGGTGCACTGAGAGGTATAAGGGGTACTTATTTCATGAGATATCGATAATAGGAAAAATTTCAAAAAATGTTGCTTTTGATTAAGAGGGGGGCATTCTTTAGGTAATGTAGAACGGCATTGTGTTGTATATTCACGAGCTTGTTTAAAAGAGGCATCTCGCAATGCTCCAAAGCCCATTTCGTGTCGCACTAGTGAATGGTATAACGTTAAAGCCCCCATGGAAATAATGTAAAATCTATTGAGCACCACTATCCTTACGCTTATGAAAGAGTAAGCTGGTCCCAATGTTATTATGATAGCTTTTGGCATTTGAGAGCATTCAGAAGGGATATTCTTACTTATACATCAATGTCGCTTGTGATGAACAAGCAAGCGATTTTGATTGATTCAACATAAAAACCGATTTGAAATGAGAGAATTTTACGATATTTGGAATTCTTGACACAGAATGAATGATGGATAATTATCCTTATAAATCAATTTATTATATAACAAAAACATCCAATTAATTATTTTTATAGGAGGCATGTATTAAGTTTCTTGCATTGGACGACGTTTTGCGATGGGATATTGATTTTTTTTAGCGATACGCGTAATTGCCTCTTCCAGTGGCTCGATCATAACGTCCATGGAAAAACCATTTGCATGAATAATATTTTCATGATCAACCATAATAGCAACATGATCTTTCCAAAAAATTAAATCGCCTCGTTGAAGTTTATCAGTATCTGTAAGAGGACTGCCTATAGTTTCTTGCTGCATATCGGTGTCACGTAAAACTATTTGATCGGTCATCATCATAGAGAGTTGAATGAGTCCCGAACAATCAATTCCAAAACCGCTGACACCACCCCAAAGATAAGGTGTACGGATAAAGGTTTCTGCAACTGTGACATAATCTTCGTATACACGTCCAATGGGGCTGAGATGGCTTGTAATGATTGCTGTTCCATTTTCAAGAATAGAATACATTGTGTCACGGACTTCAATTTCATCAACAACACTGACTTTGCTTCCCATAGATAATGGGGACACTATTGGTCCACGTAAGTCAGCGTGTAAATATTTAAATGTACGTGGTACTGAAACTATATGCGTTTGTTTTATAGTTGATGTACAAAGGGCTGTTGTATCAATATAACCAACATAACCATCTTTGAGGGATTGTCCCCACGACATCGTTTCCCCTTGTTCAAAAATGAGAAGTTCTTCTCCCAATAAGCATTCTGTTTGTCTTTCACTTTTTTTACTATTTTCTTTAAAAAGTCCAGCGACCGCTGTATTAACACGTTTTTTTTCACCTTGAACAAAGCGCTGGGCTGTAATTTCTGTTTCAAGACGTTGATCTGCTAGATCATTTCTGAATGCATAAAGTCTTGGGTCTTTAGAGATCATCTTTTTGCTTCCATTTTGTTACTTCTTACTTTTAAACAAACTCATGAAAACTCTATTGGTAAGGTTTTTATCCTCAAACAAAACTAAGAACACAGTTTAAGACGATTGCAATTATTCTTTAAGATGCAAAATTGTCTATCTTTGTGGATATTGTGTGTCAAACTTCATTTTTAAATATATTATAAAGGGCACGAATAGTTTGTGCTGATCCACCAATAGGGTATCCTGGTTTTTCTTTTGGAACCCATCCATAAAGGTCAAAATGCGCAAAATGTTCAGCTTTTTCAACAAAAGAATTAAGAAATAAAGCAGCCGTTATAGAGCCAGCAAAGCTATTTCCAGTTACATTGTTAAGATCAGCAATTGGTGATGATAACATCTCTTGATAAGGTTTCCAAAGGGGCATTTGCCAAAGAGGATCAAAAACAGCGTGAGCAGATTCAGAAATTTGTTGTGCCCATATTGAATCATTACAATAAAATGCGGGAAGATCTGGTCCTAATGCTATACGCGCTGCCCCTGTTAAAGTAGCCATACAAAGCATGAATTGTGGACTTTCTTCATCACCATAGGCGAGCGTATCGGCAAGGACAAGTCGTCCTTCAGCATCTGTATTACCTACTTCAACACTTAAGCCTTTACGACTTTTTAGAATATCACCTGGTCGGTAAGCATTCGCAGAAATTGCATTTTCTACAGCTGGAATCAAAACACGTAGACGGAAAGGCAATTTGGCATCCATGATAAGTTTAGCCAATCCCAAAACGTTTGCTCCACCCCCCATGTCTTTTTTCATAAGCAACATGTTATTGGCTGATTTAATATCGAGCCCTCCCGTATCAAAAGTTACCCCTTTTCCTACCAACGTTATTTTAGGATGATGTTCTTGCCCCCAGTGTAACTCAATCAGTCGCGGTGCAGTACTGCCTGCTCGTCCTACGGCATGAATCATCGGAAAGTTATGGGTTAAGAGATCATCTCCACAAATACTTTGGATATGAGCACCGTAGATTTTTCCTAGTTTTCGTACTTCTTTTTCGAGAGCATCAGGGGTCATATCATTGGCTGGAATATTGATGAGATCACGGACGAAAAAGACAGCTTCATAAATTCGTTGGAGTTCATTAAGATCAACGGCCTCATTGACATGGATAGACAATGATTTGAAAGAGGAATTTTGATGATAGCGATTAAATTGATAGCTACCGAATGCTAATCCAAGATAGGCATTTATTTCATCAGAGGTTGTACCTTCTAAATGCCATTGACCAGCAGGAAGTTTTTGAGCAAGCAGTCCTGTGATAAAGGGATCGTTCCCATTGCCAATTCCAAATAAAACTTTTTTTAAATGCCCCGTTTCATGAGGAACAAAGAGTATTTGTCCTGCTTTACCAGTAAAGTCATTAACTTTTATCCATGCTGTTGTTGACGCATCAAGTGATAAGTTGGCAAGAGTTCTTTGGTTTACCAAGATGATAGGGCAACTGTTATCAATACGCGTTGAGGTAAAATGAATGTGATAGTGCTGCATAGTTATGAGATCCTTATAGTCGTCTAAGTGCGACATACTCGACCAAATGATTTTTTCCTTTTCGTAGAATGAGATTGGATCGTGGTCGTGTTGGCAATATATTTTCTTGTAAATTTTTTAAATTAATTGTTTGCCAAAGATCCTCAGCGATTTTTGAGGCTTCTTTTTCACTGAGCTGGGCATAACGATGAAAATAGGATTCAGGATTTTGAAAAGCTGTTTTACGCAAACGTTTAAAGCGTTCCAAATACCAGTGACGAATGACTTCTGTTTCGGCATCGACATAGATTGAAAAATCAAAAAAATCTGATACGAAAGGAATAGCTTTCCCATCTTTAGGAAGATCACTGACCTGTAATACATTAATACCTTCAACAATTAAAATATCAGGACGATCAATGGTAATTGTCTGATTTTCTAGAACATCATAGGTCATATGTGAGTAAAGCGGGGCACGAACATTTCCGATACCTGCTTTTATAGCCGAAAGAAAGCACAGCAATTTCTTAATGTCATAGGAATCAGGAAATCCTTTACGATTCATACGATTTTTTTGCTGTAAGATTGCATTAGGATAGAGAAAACCATCCGTTGTGATCAGATCAACTTTAATGCTAGATGCCCATCGTTTCAACAGTTCTTGAATAATGCGAGCCGTGGTTGATTTTCCTACTGCTACAGAACCAGCAATTCCAATAATAAAGGGCGTTTTTCTACTCTCTTCTTGATGGAGAAACTGCTGACGTTTGTGAAAAAGTTCCTGTACTGCTTCAACATGGCATGCTAACAGACGCGATAAAGAAAGATAAATGCGTTGGACTTCTTTAAGATCGATAGGATCATCAATAGAGCGCAAACGCTTAATTTCATCAAAAGTCAAAGTAAGAGGTGTGTCTGCGCGAAACTCTGACCATTCTTGTGCAGTAAAAACACGATAGGGTGAATATCGGTCAGAAACGCATTTGACCAGATTATCTTCCTGATTAATTTTTTGTATAGTCGTATCAATCATTTGTATTGGACGAGAATTTTTTGCCGCAGCAATCGATTAAAAGTGGACAAGATGAGCGGCTTGATTTTCAAATAAATTTTGTTTTGCATGCTCTCTTCTTTAAGATAATAGATCATTTTTCATTAACTTATAGTCCAGTCATTCCAGTTTGCACGGATTTGTGCTAATGAGTGCCCTTGCGATAAAAACGCCCATAAAAGTAGACGCGCCTTTACGGCTGATAAATAACCAGACATGAGAGCACCAGAAGCAATCATATCGATTTCTGAGCCTTTATAGCCATAAGTTATACGAGTTGTTGAGCCATTACAACAACGACTAGCAATAATGATTGGTATTTTTTGTGCATATTGTTGCACAAGGTCGGCTTCTTGAAAACTACAGTGTCCTGCACCAAAACCAGCAATAACAACTCCAGCATAATACCCACTTTCAAGGCATAGTTTCATTAATTGTGCATCAGATGATAAAGAGGAATAGAGGAGTGCAATTTGATGATCGTGGTTTTGGGGGAGATCAAACGTTGTCGGAAAAAGTTTTTGATCATTGAAATAAATAAGTTTTCCCTCTAAAATAGTTCCTAAAATACCTACAAGACCTGATTGAAATGTTTCGACTTTGACGGTATGGCTTTTATAAAGCCAATAAGGTGAATGAATTGTATCATTTATGACAACAAGAACGCCCCTGTTACGACTTTGTGGAGCTGCTGCGACACGAGTGGCTGCTAAAATATTGGCCGGGCCGTCCGCACCTGCTTCATGAGGCATGCGCATAGCGCCGGTTATGATGAGTGGTTCAGCTTCCTTCCAATAAAGAGAAAGAAAAAAAGCTGTTTCTTCCAGAGTATCAGTCCCTTGTGTTAAAACAATACCTTCTGCACCAGCGTTTATTTGTTGTTTTGCCCACTCGATTATTTCAAAAAGAATTTGAAACGATAAAGATCCACTTGGTATTTGCATTAATGTTTGTGCATGAATATCAGCAACGTTATTTAAATCAGGAACACTTTTTATGAGGTTATCTGAAGTTAAAGTCGGTTGCATGTGACCAAAACGATCAGCAGTCATTGCAATTGTTCCACCTAAGGTCCCTATGGCTATTTTTTTCATAATTTTCCTCTAAAAGGCACAAACTGTTTATATAAAGCTATTTAGCAGTAATTTACATTGACAACAATGATATCATTTTTCCATTTTCAACAAATTGAGTTATGCTGAATCATTGTGTTTTGTTGTATATGTTCTTAAATAGGACAATAGTAGTTGAGTTTTACATTGTATGAAAAGAAATCAATATTAAAAAGTAAAGTTAATATTAAGGAGTCTCCTTATGACAGAACATAAGCCAGACATAATGTATGGTACAACAATTATTACGGTACGAAAAGGTGGAAAAGTCGTGATGGCCGGTGATGGTCAGGTCTCTCTTGGGCAGACAATTATGAAAGGTAATGCACGTAAAGTGCGTCGTCTTGGAAAGAACGGAGTGGTTATTGCTGGTTTTGCTGGTGCTACGGCAGATGCTTTCACATTACTGGAAAGATTGGAAACAAAGCTTGAACAATATCCTGATCAGCTTATGCGTGCCTGTGTAGAACTTGCAAAAGATTGGCGAACAGATCGCTATTTGCGTCGTCTCGAAGCAATGATGCTCGTGGCTGATAAGAAAGTAACTTTGGCTCTAACAGGGCTTGGTGATGTATTAGAACCAGAGGATGGGGTTATGGCAATTGGCTCTGGAGGAAATTTTGCTCTTTCAGCAGCGCGTGCACTCATGGATTTGGATTTGGATGCAGAAACTATTGCTCGTAAAGCTATGGCTATTGCCGCTAAAATTTGTGTTTACACCAATGATCATTTTACGATTGAAACATTGGATGCAGAATTATCTTCTTTAGAGAAAGCTATTTAAATGTGTGTTGTATTTTCCCCTCGTGAGACTGTTTCTGAACTTGATCGTTTTATTATTGGCCAAAATGATGCCAAACGCTCTGTAGCTATTGCACTGCGCAATCGGTGGCGTAGGCAACAGCTTGAGGAGCCGATGCGTGAAGAAGTTATGCCAAAAAATATTTTAATGATAGGGCCAACAGGTGTTGGTAAAACTGGTATTGCACGTCGATTAGCAAAACTTTCTGGAGCACCCTTCGTTAAAGTAGAAGCGACTAAATTTACTGAAGTTGGTTATGTGGGACGTGATGTTGAGCAAATTATTCGCGATCTTGTTGAAATTGCCATTTCTCTTGTGCGTGAAAAGAAACGGGATGAAATAAAAGAAAAGGCTCACGTGAATGCTGAAGAGCGCGTTTTAGACGCCCTTGTTGGTAAAACAGCCAGTCCCGCTACCCGTGATAGTTTTCGCAAAAAATTGCGTGAAGGTGAATTGGATGAGAAAGAGATTGAAATTGAAGTCGCTGATAATAATAGCAATAGTGCTTCAACCTTTGATATTCCTGGTATGCCTGGGGCACAAATGGGTATTATGAATTTATCAGATATTTTGGGAAAAATGGGCAGTCGTACAAAAGTCCGTAAGACGACAGTAAGGGATGCTTTTAAGCCGCTTATTGATGATGAATCTGAAAAACTCCTTGATCAGGATCAAATTATTCAAGAAGCGCTTCGTGTTGCTGAAAATGACGGGATTGTTTTTATTGACGAGATTGATAAAATTGCAACTAGGGATGGTGGAGCTAGTGCTGCCGTTTCACGTGAGGGCGTTCAACGTGATCTTTTGCCTTTGGTTGAAGGAACAACGGTTAGTACAAAATATGGGCAAATCAAAACAGATCATATTCTTTTTATTGCCTCAGGTGCATTTCATGTTTCTAAGCCATCTGATTTATTACCGGAACTTCAAGGACGTTTGCCCATCCGTGTGGAGCTCAACCCTTTAACAAGAGAAGATTTACGGCGCATTCTAACGGAACCAGAAGCTAGTTTGATTAAACAATATATTGCTCTTATGGCAACAGAAGAGGTTCATTTGGAAATTACCGATGATGCAATTGATGCTTTAGCAGATATTGCTGTAGATTTAAATGCAAGGATTGAAAATATAGGGGCACGTCGTTTGCAAACAGTGATGGAGCGCGTTTTGGATGAAATTTCTTTCACGGCACCTGATAAAGCTGGAACATCGTTTACAATTGATGCCGCTTATGTGAGAAAATCTATTGGTGAGCTTGCTGCTGATATCGATCTTTCACGTTTTATTCTTTGAAAGTTATAGCTTGTTCTGTTTATCTGCGTGCTTCGATAATTTTGAAACCATGGGCTTGTTCATGTATCAACACTGTGCGGAAAATATTTTTTAATAATGTTTCATAAGGCAGGTGGCGGTTTGCAACAAAAAGCAGACTGCCGCCTGGTTTTAGGCACTTTGCAGAATTTATAATAAAATTTTTTCCTAATGAAATATCTGTCGTTTGTTGCGTGTGAAAGGGTGGGTTTGAAATGATGGTGTCATACAGATTTGTGATAGGTTCATGCACAAGGTCGTGCCAATAAAAATGAATTGAAAAAGGAGCTGTTATGGATTTAAGGTGCTGTTTTGCTGCTCTCAAAGCGTTGTAGTCTGCTTCATAAAGGTCGAGAGCGGTGAGTTTTTCACTTCTTTCAAGCGCAACGTGAGAAAGATAGCCCCATCCAGCACCAAAATCAGCCGTTTTTCCAGAAATAACTTTGGGCATATAAGAAGCAAGTGCAGCAGATCCCGGATCAATACGTCCGTGTGAGAACATACCAGAAGTGGTTTGAAATTTATCAAAAGTGAGCGGTGGTAAGCGCAATTGTGCAATGTTATGTCTCTTAATTTGTTGAGGAACTTGCAACCAAAATACAAGACCATGATTTTTAGACAATTTGTTGGTGATGGGAACAATTGTTTTAACCCACTTCATCATTGAAGCAGCACCAGCAGTTTTATTCCCACTGATTACAATCCATCCATTGGGTTTAACGCATTCTAATAAATCAAGAAAACAATTTTGGTTAAAACCACGATATTTGCTCAAATGTAAAAATGCACCATCATAGCTGCAGGTTTTATCTATTTGAGGAGAGCAGTGAAATGGAGTATCGACAAATTTTAAAAAATCTGGTCGCCAAGGCGTAATAACTTTTAAATTCTGTGCCCATTCTGGAGTTGGGATTTCTGTTAAACCGAAACCTAACCAACATTGGTTTGGATCAGGATACGGGAGTTCATGATTTCCAAAAGGCAAAAATAATAACACACATGACTCTTTCAAAGAAAAATGCCACTCCAATGTTGGGATGGCATTTCATGATAAGATGAGAGGAAAAACTTACTCTTCTTTTTTCTTACGGCGGCGCTTATTTTCAGGTTGTTTTTTTTCATCCACAGACTTTTCTTCATTCATCTCTTTATCAGCGGTGATTCCCTTTCCGGTTTTTTGATCAACAACCTTCATTGATAACCGAACTTTTCCACGCTCATCAAAGCCCATTAATTTAACCCAAACTTTGTCACCTTCCTTCACAATATCGGTTGTTTTGGTAACGCGTTCTGATGCAAGCTGAGAGATATGAACGAGTCCATCACGAGAACCAAAGAAGTTTATAAATGCACCAAATTCTGCAGTTTTTACAACTGTTCCTTGGTAGATAGCACCAACTTCAGGCTCATCAACAATAGAATGGATCCAGCGTTTTGCTGCTTCAATGGTTTTAGCATCAGCAGAAGCAATTTTAATGGTACCATCATCTTCGATATTAATTTTTGCTCCAGTTTGTTCCACGATTTCTCTAATAACTTTACCACCAGAGCCGATAACATCACGGATTTTATCGACAGAAATATTCATAACTTCGATTCGTGGAGAAAATTCACTCAGCTCAGCACGTGCACTGGTTAAAGCTTTCGCCATCTCATTGAGGATATGGATTCGTCCACCTTGGGCTTGTTCAAGCGCGATTTTCATAATCTCTTCGGTAATACCATCAATTTTGATATCCATTTGCAAGGCAGTAATACCATTTTCTGTTCCTGCGACTTTAAAATCCATATCTCCAAGATGATCTTCATCCCCTAAAATATCAGACAGAACAGCAAAGCGTTCTCCTTCTTTAATCAAGCCCATAGCAATACCAGCAACAGGGCGTGCTAGAGGAACGCCGGCATCCATGAGAGCAAGTGAGGTCCCACAAACCGTTGCCATTGAAGAGGAGCCATTGGATTCTGTAATTTCTGAGACAGCACGAATGGTATAAGGAAAAGATTCTTTCGTTGGCAACATGGGGTGAATTGCCCGCCATGCCAATTTGCCATGTCCAATTTCACGACGACCAGGAGAACCAAGGCGTCCCGTTTCACCCACTGAAAATGGTGGAAAATTGTAATGGAGAAGGAATGTTTCCTTATACATTCCCGTTAACGAATCAACATATTGTTCATCTTCACCAGTTCCTAGTGTTGCAACGACAATAGCTTGTGTTTCTCCGCGGGTAAAGAGTGCAGATCCATGTGTGCGGGGTAAAATACTTACTTCTGATTGGATAGGGCGCACGGTAGAAAGATTGCGTCCATCAATCCGCTTTTGGGTATCAAGAATATTCCCGCGAACAATTTTTGCTTGCAACTGTTTAAATACGGTTGCAATTTGATCTGCACTAAACTTACAGTCTTCTTCTGTTTCGGGCATAAATTTATTGAGGATTTCTGTCTTTAGTGCATCAATTGCAGCATAACGTTCTTGCTTATCAGTAATTGTGTAAGCCTTTCGTATATCCTGTTCTGCCATTTTCTGCATTGCTTTTTCAAGTTCAGAAAGATCTTCAGGAACAAAATCACGAGGATCTTTTGCAGCAACTTCAGCAAGCTTTATAATGGCATCAAGGACAGGTTGAAGGCCTTTGTGACCAAACATCACGGCACCCAACATGATATCTTCCGGTAATTCTTGTGCTTCTGATTCAACCATCAAAACAGCACTTTCTGTTCCAGCAACAACAAGATCAAGTTTTGATTCAGGCATTTCATCAATATGAGGATTGAGAACATATTGTCCATTACAATAGCCAACGCGGGCACCAGCTATAGGCCCCATGAAAGGAACACCTGACAGGGTCAATGCAGCAGAAGATGCAATCATCGCAAGGATATCGGGATTATTTTCGAGATCATGCTGTATAACGGAAACAATCACTTGCGTATCATTTTTATATCCCTCAACGAAAAGGGGACGAATTGGGCGATCAATCAAACGTGAAACCAAAGTTTCATTTTCACTTGGTCGACTTTCACGTTTTAAATAGCCCCCAGGTATTCTACCAACAGCATAGGATTTTTCTTGATAATTAACAGTGAGTGGAAAAAAATCCTGGTCTGGTTTTGGACTTTTGGCTGATACAACGGTTGCTAAGACAATAGTTTCTCCATAGGTAGCAATCACTGCACCATCAGCTTGACGTGCTATTTTCCCTGTTTCAAGGGTGAGAGGACGCCCAGCCCATTCAATTTCTATCTTGTGCGTTTTGAACATTTTTTATCCTTAATGACCAGTGTTTAAATCTTTGATTGCTCACATTCTGGTTTTGCGTAGCATATTTCCAAGCTCTGGGGTGGACAACATACTTTTTATCTTTGTTACGAGAAGAGAGAAGTAAACTGCCTTAAATGCGAAATGATGAGCAGTCCTATCCCATAATAACTTGTCAGTTTTTAAATTTTTTAATTAAAAGCAACACGTTGAAAAAATGGGTGGTTTTTTTTAAAACACCACCACCATTTTTCTTTTAGCGACGCAAACCTAACTTCTTGATAAGTGTCTGATAACGATTTTGGTCAACTCCTTTAAGATAATCAAGAAGGCGCCGGCGTTGAGACACCATCTTCAAAAGACCACGACGAGAATGATTATCCTTTTTGTGAGATTTAAAGTGGTTTGTTAAATTAGAAATACGTTCAGAAAGTACAGCAATCTGTACTTCTGGTGATCCTGTATCACCAACTTTATTTGCGTATTCTGCGACAAGAGCTTGTTTACGTTCAGCTGTAATCGACATCGTATTATCCTTTCCAAAAACGAAGAAACATAAAGTCACCCATAGCCGAGATGTCGTTCAGCAAGGGTCTGTGAGGAAATAAGAAGAGTCAAAGACTCTTACCTATTTTCGTCCTTATATAGGAAAGAAGGTTAAAATACTAGTCCTTTACAGCATTTTGAAGTCTTTCTTTAAATAAAAGCTTTTGTTTTGAAATATTGATTTAAATAGAGTTTTATGAGAAGCCTTTTAAAGAATTATGCATCCTTTTGATACAAAGATTATGAGCGTGTGTGTGTTAACAAAGATGATAAATACCGATTTGGAGGAAAAAGATGCAGAGCATTTCAACATTAAAACTTTTTCGTAATTCGGTATTTCGAAATCTATGGTCATCTACTCTTATTTCTAATTTAGGGGGGCTGATACAGGCTGTTGGAGCAGGGTGGTTAATGGCGTTGATTAGTTCTTCGCATTCCATGGTTGGGCTTGTTCAAAGTGCCACAACATTACCACTTGTTATGTTTTCTTTGATGGCAGGGGCATTAGCGGATAATTTTAATCGGCGTCAAATTATGTTGTGTGCGCAGATTATGATGATGGTCATATCCATGAGTTTATCTGTTTTAGCCTATATGGGATTTCTAACACCTTGGCTTTTGTTATGTTTTACGTTTTTGATTGGATGTGGCACAGCTTTTTATAATCCTTCTTGGCAAGCAACGATAGGAGATATTGTGAGCAGGGAAAATATTCCTGCTGCTGTTAGTTTGAATAGTGTAGGCTTTAATTTGATGCGGAGTGTTGGTCCTGCTATTGGCGGTGCCATCATTGCAACTTTGGGGGCATCTGCTGCTTTTTTGTTTAATGCTATAAGCTATATTCCTCTTATCGGTGCGTTATTTTTCTGGAAGTCGAATTATAAAAAAAACTCATTGCCACGAGAAAGGCTGTTAGGAGCTGTCTCAGATGGTTTGCGTTATGTTGCGATGTCACCTAATCTCCTGAGTATTATGGTTCGAGCGTTCCTTTTTGGTATAGGAGCTATTTCTATTTTAGCACTTTTGCCAATTGTTGCGCATAAAGTTCTTGGAGGAAGTGCCCTTCTTTATGGTACATTGCTCGGTTGTTTTGGATTAGGAGCCATGACAGCGGGTATTATTAATGCAGTTGTACGGCATCATTTTCGTTCAGAAACAATTATTGCAAGTGCATTTATTGGTTTCGCCTTTTCTTGCTTTTTATTGGGAATCAGCCGTTCACTAATTATAAGCCATATTGCTTTATTTCCTGCAGGTTTATGTTGGGTTTTGGCATTATCATTGTTTAATACATCTGTACAACTCTCTACACCACGCTGGGTTGTTGCACGTTCTTTAGCACTTTATCAAACGGCGTCTTATGGGGGGATGGCTATTGGAAGTGCAATCTGGGGAGGCTTAGCTGATGGTTATTCTCCAACAATTGCTTTGAGTATTTGTTCTCTATTCTTGATTTTTGGTGCTCTTGCGGGGGTAAAATTTAGAATTCAAGAAATTCCTCAGATAGATTTAAATCCTCTTGATCATTTTAGAGAGCCGGAACTATTACTCGACCTCAAAGCAAGAAGTGGCCCGATCATGATAATGATTGATTATCAAATTCATGAAAATGATCTCGAAGAGTTTCTCAAAGTGATGACGCGTCGACGCCATATCCGGTTACGTGATGGTGCGCGTCAGTGGGTTCTTTTACGAGATCTTGAAAGACCTGAATATTGGACAGAGGCTTATCATATGCCGACATGGGTAGATTATTTACGCCATAATCATCGTCGTACAAAAGCGGATGCAGAAGTCAATAAGCGTTTGCGTCATTTAAATTGTGCTCCTAACGGCATAAGAGTGCACCGTATGATTGAACGCCAAACAATACCCCAAGCCAATGAGATGCTTTTAAAAGCCTCCTCTGATCATCTCCCTTAGGGTTAAAACAGTTTTTGTAAAATATTAAATACGTTAATATTATTTCGATCGATTTGTTAGCATAATCATAACAAAAAATTGCTGTTTAAGTGGTTAATAAATTGATTTATAATGATTATTTGTCGTTTTTCATGTTGAGTGATAGTCTTAAAAATCTTAAGCTTTTCTCGTTTCAAATCTATTTAGAGTAAATCAGTCTAAATCTTCGCTTGCACATTACAAATGAGGGTTAAAGTGTGAGTAAAAAACGATTGAATAAGAAATAAAAAGCCTCTTATGAATCCTTTCAAACGCAAGGATTGTTCCGACATTAAGAGGAAAAAGTGTGTGGTGGTGTTAGCTTATAGCACTGACTTAAATTTTGATATGAATATGGTAAACATAGACAATGAAAAGCACCATATTTTTCTTAATTGATAGAAAAAAATATCTTTCCGCAAAAGGTGGTTGTGGAAAAGAATCGATTAAATTGTGAAAATCCGCTTCGGTTTAAATAAACTTTTGTCGAGGGTGCCAATGGCAAGAAGTTGTTCCTTATAGAGGACAAAAATCTCATCTTCGTCAAGAGGTACTTTGTGATGACTTAAGAGGATAGAATGACCCTTTATAATTCTCTGTGCTTGAGTTTCATTAAGGATATAGTGAGGGAGGCAATCCAATGCAGCGCTTGTTTCAATTAAGAGCTCATCGAGTTTTGTGAAGTTTTTTTCAAAAGAACGATTATTTTCATCTGTAGTGTTTTTATTTGGCCGAACGGCCGCTTTTAGTTCGTCCCATGTAATGAGATCTTCTTCATCAAAAGGTGCGACAGAAATACGCCTTAAATCAGCAATATGCCCATAGCAACCTAGATCACGTCCCATATCGCGCGCTAAAGAGCGCACATAAGTTCCTTTTCCGCAGGTTATTTCAAAGACAGAGTGCTCTTTGGTAGGCATTTCTAATAATTTGAAAGTTTCTATTTCCACTTCACGGGGCGGAATTTCAACAACTTCCCCTTCACGCGCTAAATCATAGGCACGATTTCCGGCAATTTTTATTGCTGAAAATTGCGGAGGCGTTTGCAAAATAACACCTGTATATTGAGGAAGAAGAGCAAGTATTTCTTCTTGTGTTGGACGTTTGAGAGAAGTTTTCGTTATTTCGCCCTCTAGATCATCTGTTGAACGCTCTTCTCCCCAAGCGATATGAAAACGGTAAGTTTTTTTGCCTTGCATCACGTAAGGGACGGTTTTGGTTGCTTCGCCCAATGCAATGGGAAGGAGACCAGAAGCAAGAGGATCAAGTGTTCCTGCATGTCCTGCCTTTTGTGCATGAAAGAGCCATTTGATTTGTGAGACAGCTTCTGTTGATTTCATTCCTTTTGGTTTATCAAATATGACCCAGCCAGAAACAGGACGCCCTTTTTTTTTGTGTTGCCGTGCCATATCTTTAATCCTCATCTTTATCACTATGGTGAAGATCGCGAGCAACTTCAGGCGAGCGAAGGAGGGCATCAATTTTTGAAAAATTATCAAAACTATTATCAAGTCGGAAACGCAGTTCAGGCATATATTTCATTTGTCGCAACGCGTGACTGATTTCTCCACGGAGAAAACGACTATGTTTATTGAGGGTATCAACAACATCGGTATGAGAAGCATTTTTAAGAGTGCTGAGAGGTGATACAAAGCAAGTAGCAATTTTTAAATCTGGTGACATGCGTACTTCAGAGACAGAAATAACAATATCTTTCAAGATATCATCAAGCAAAATATCACGCTGTAATATATGCGCTATTGCATGACGTACTTGCTCTGCTACTCTAAGTTGCCGTTGTGAGGGCTTTGCATTTTTCATCAAAGTTTTATCCTTGCTACAAGATCTCTTTTTTTAACCATTTAGATAAGGAAAAAGAGATATTGTGTATAAAACCTAATAACTTTCTTCATTTTACAACAGAGTAAAGTTATTGGATTATTTTATAATGTGCGATTAATATGTTCGATACGGAAGATCTCAATGATGTCTCCTGCGCGCATGTCTTCATAATTTTCAAAGGCTATTCCACATTCTTGACCACTTTGCACTTCATTGACTTCATCCTTAAAGCGTTTGAGTGTTTTCAGCTTTCCTTCGTGAATAACGATATTATCGCGGATAAGGCGAACACCGGCTCCTCGTTCTATTTTACCTTCTGTAACACGACATCCTGCAACTTTTCCAGTTTTTGTAATGTTAAAGACTTCTAGAATTTCAGCATTACCAAGGAAAGTTTCACGCTGTTCTGGTGAGAGTAATCCAGACATGGCAGCCTTAATATCGTCAACAAGATCATAAATGATGTTGTAATAACGAATTTCAATTCCTTGTGTTTTAGCAAAATCACGTGCTTGCTTATTGGCTCGAACATTAAAACCAATTACAGCAGAATTAGAAGCTTCCGCAAGAGAAATATCACTTTCGGTAATTCCTCCCGCACCAGAATGTACAATACGCGCACGAACCTCATCATTTCCGAGTTTTTCCAATGCTGAAGCGATTGCTTCAATTGATCCCTGCACATCCCCTTTTATAATAAGAGAAAATTCCTTAACACCTATCGTTTGCAATTTTGTCATCATCTGTTCAAGAGAACCACGCGAACCAGTTTGCCGCGCAACAGCTTTATCACGTGCTAATCGTTGACGGTATTCAGAAATTTCACGTGCCTTTGCTTCATGCGTAACAACAGCAAAACGGTCACCAGCTTGAGGTGTTCCCTGCATGCCCAAAATTTCAATCGGTGTAGAGGGGAGCGCTTCTTTAATATGGCGACCATGGTCATCAATCAAAGCACGCACACGACCCCATTCATTTCCGGCAACTATAATATCAGAAGGGTGTAATGTACCTTTTTGAACAAGAACTGTTGCAACAGATCCACGTCCGCGATCCAATTTGGCTTCAATGATAACGCCCTCTGCAGTTCGTTGAGAATCTGCTTTCAGATCAAGCATTTCAGCTTGAAGAAGGATAGCTTCGAGAAGTTTATCAAGATTTTGACCAGTTTTAGCAGAAACTTCAACGTCCAAAGTTTCTCCGCCCATAGTTTCAACAAATACTTCATGTTGTAAAAGTTCTGTACGCACTTTTTGTGCATTCGCAGCTGGTTTATCAATTTTGTTGATAGCAACAATGATAGGTACACCAGCGGCTTTCGCATGATTGATTGATTCAATCGTTTGGGGCATAACACTATCATCAGCGGCTACAACGAGAACAGCAATATCGGTAACACGAGCTCCACGTGCACGCATAGCCGTAAATGCAGCATGTCCTGGTGTATCAATAAAGGTAATTTTTTGACCGTTTTGTTCTACTTGATAGGCACCAATATGCTGCGTAATACCTCCTGCTTCGCCAGAAACAACATTTGCTTTACGAATAGCATCCAAAAGAGAAGTTTTTCCGTGGTCAACATGGCCCATAATGGTTACAACAGGAGGGCGCTGCTGCATGTTTTGAGGATTATCTGTTATATTAAAGATACCTTCCTCTACGTCAGATTCTAAAACACGTTTAACAGTATGGCCAAATTCAACAGCGATGAGTTCGGCAACATCTGCATCAATAACATCGCCAGGTTTCATCATTTGTCCTTGTTTCATCAAGAATTTAATCACATCAACAGAACGCTCAGTCATACGTTGTGCGAGCTCTTGAATGGTAATCGTTTCAGGAAGAACAACTTCGCGAGAAATTTTTTCTCTTGGTTCTTGATTTTGTGCACGCTTAAACTTTTCCTGTCTACGCCGCATTGCAGCCATTGAGCGTCCACGTGCGCTTCCTTCTTCATCCAGTGCACTATTCAGAGTTAGCTTTCCGCGTCGCCGCTCATCAGCTCCTTTGACAACTTTTGGTACACGTATTTCTGATTTAGCAGGATTAGCACGTCGACTATGCCGTTCTTCCTCTTTATTTTCATCTATTTTGCGTTTTTCAACCACAGTTGTGTTTTTAGGCGCAATAGAAATATCTGTCTGTTCAATGAGAGGGGGAACAGGTGGAGCCTGTACTGGCGATATTTCTTCTTCTTGTTGGAGATGTATTTCTTTTTCTTTAATTTCTTGCTGTAAAATTTCTTCACGCTCTTTAGCGCGCCTTGCTTCTTCTTCGGCTTGTTCTCGTGTTCTTCTTTCTTGGATATGTGCTTCTTCTAATGCGCGAAGTCTCGCTTCCATTTCAGTCGATGAAAGATTGCTTTTGGTCACAGATTCTTGAGGCTTTTTTCCCTCAAAACGCGGTTTAGAGCGCTGAGGGGCCACATGCGGCTTTGTAATGGGCTGTGGGGTTTCAGCTTTTTCATCAGGTCGCGTAATTTTACGCCGTTTGGTTTCGACAACGACAGCCTTCGTACGGCCATGGCTAAAATTTTGTTTGACCGTGCTCGTTTCCAAGACAGACCGCTTGAGAGTTAGTGTCTTCTTGACTGTTGTTTTGTCGTTGTTATTTTCACTCATTGTATTTCCTTCACGGCTTGTGCCGTCATCTCACTAGGCTTACTATGCTTGTCGTCACGATAGCTGATCAATTTATATGTCGTTTTGAGAAATCCCTCAGCAGCTTTTGTGTCCAATAAGGCCGCGTGCATTACAGGATTAGAGCCAAAAGCCACTTGCATTTCATCACTTGTAAATAAAGATATGGTTTTTATAGTCCGATTTGTTTGTTGTTGTATTGAATGGATGGCCTGTGCAATTTTTCGTTTCCCATCATCTGTTGTTTCTTTAGCATGAAGTACAAGAATAACTTTACCAGATCGGATAGCAGCATCAACCTTTGTTGCTCCCATAACAATTGCTCCCGCTTTTCGTGCCATGGAAAGGCTTGAAAGAGCGGCTTTTAGTAAAAGCGTATCAACAACATGCACAAGATTTGGCGCAACCTCAACATCTGTTTTAAAATTTCTATGAAAAGCTTTCTGTTTGATTGCTTTCTCAATAATAGCGTGATGGGCAGAAATCCAAACGCCACGCCCTGGTAAATTCGCTTTAAGATCAGGAACAATTTGGTTATTGGGACCAATAACAAAACGGATCAGCGTTTGTGCTGAAGCATTTTTTCTGGTCACAATGCAAGTCCGTTCATTCATTTAAAGTGTATCCACATCCAAATCATCTGTTTTTTCATTTTCTGCAGAATTTTCATCTTCTACAGGATTTTCTGTAACAAGATCAGCTTGGTCTATCCAGCCTGCTTGTACACGTGCGGCTAAAACCATAGCTTCTGCATCCGCGCGTGTAATGTCAAAAGGGGTTAAAATACCAGAAAAATTCTGTGTTTGACCTTCTTTGCGTTCTCTCCAACCAGCTAAATCATCAACGGCATAGCCAGCAAAGTCTTCTATTGTTTTTACACCATCCTCACCTACAGCAACCAACATAGCACTTGTCATTCCAGGAAGTGTTCGCAATTCGTCAGAAACTCCGAGCTTTTTGCGTTTTTCATCGAGTTCTTTTTCTTGATGATCAAGATATTCTCGGGCACGACTTTGGATTTCAGCGGCGGTATCATGGTCAAAACCATCAATAGAAGCGATCTCTTCAAGATCAATATAGGCGATTTCTTCAATAGAAGAAAAACCCTCTGATGCCATAACTTGTCCGATCATTTCGTCAACCTCTAAGGCTTCCATAAACAATTTACTCCGTTCAGTAAATTCTTTTTGACGATTTTCAGATTCTTCCTTTTCCGTTAAAATATCAATGTTCCATCCTGTTAGTTGCGAAGCCAAGCGAACATTTTGTCCACGTCGTCCAATAGCAAGGCTAAGTTGATCATCTGGCACAATAACTTCAATCCGTTCAGCATCTTCATCAAGGATGATTTTAGAAACTTCAGCAGGTTGCAGTGCATTAACGACAAATGTTGCCGCATCAGGCGACCAAGGAATAATATCAATTTTTTCGCCTTGTAATTCAGCAACAACAGCTTGTACACGACTTCCTCGCATTCCAACGCATGCTCCAACAGGATCAATGGAACCATCGCGTGAAACAACGGCGATTTTAGCCCGTGAACCTGGATCACGAGCAACAGATTTGATTTCTATAATACCATCATAAATTTCTGGCACTTCCATAGTGAAAAGTTTTACCATAAATTGGGGATGTGTGCGTGAAAGGAAAATTTGCGGACCACGCGTTTCACGGTGTACATCATTGACAAAAGCACGAATACGATCTCCATAGCGGAATGATTCACGAGGAATTAATTCATCACGGCGCACAATAGCTTCACCACGTCCGAGATCAACGATAACATTACCATATTCCACACGCTTAACTGTACCAGAAATAATTTCACCAACTTTATTTTTGAATTCTTCATATTGCTGATCACGCTCTGCGTCGCGTACTTTTTGTACAATAACCTGTTTAGCAGATTGTGCTGCGATACGTCCAAAATCCATAGGAGGTAAAAGATCAGCAAAAAAATCACCAATTTTTGCTTCTGCTTGATGTTTAAGAGCATCAGACAAAGTAATTTCCGTTGTATAGTCTTCAACGACATCAACGATTTTAAGCAGGCGCTGTAATTTAATTTCACCTGTTTTAGAATTGATTTCAGCACGGATATTTGTTTCTTGACCATAACGAGAACGTGCTGCTTTTTGAATAGCATCAGCCATCGCAGAAATGACAATTTCACGGTCGATTGACTTTTCACGTGCAACAGCATCTGCAATTTGCAGAATCTCAAGCCTGTTAGCGCTTGTAGCCATCAATTTTCTCCTTCTTTGTGCCACACGATGGGTATTTCCCAGTGATATTATTTTTTGAAATTGAGCGTCTGTATAGAGTCGTTAGCTTTCTCTTCAGCAATGAATTGTTGACCTAACTCTTTATTTTTTTTCAATGCATCGCGAATAAGCTCATCGGTAAGCACTAAATGCGCATTTATGATATCACAAAAGGAAATAGGGGTATACATGGCTTCTCCATAAGCAGCTTTATCAGTGTTTAAAATAAATCCATCTTGCGTGATATTTGTAAGTGTCCCGCGAAATTTTCGGCGCCCATCAATTGTTATTTTGGTTTCAATTTTTGCAAGATGCCCTTGCCAATGAAAAAAGTCAGATTTTCTTACCAATGGACGATCAATTCCAGGTGATGAGATTTCTAAATGATATTTGCGTTCAATAACATTTTGTACATCAAGGAGGGGGGAAACAGTTCGACTAACAGTTTCACAATCTTCTACGGTCATAGAACCATCGGCACGTTCAACCATAATTTGAAGTGTTAAACCATTTTGACCAAGAAGTTTCACACGAACCAAACGAAAACCTAAAGGTTTAAGTAGTGGTATGACAAGAGCAGCAACCTGTGCTTCGATACCATCTTCTTCAAACAGGCGTGGTTCGTCAAGATTGCTTATTTTTTCAGCTTCGTTCATACATTTTATCCAAGTTGGTTTCATCAGTTTTATGATATTAAAAAAGAGCGGGTCCAACGGCCCACCCTTCATCATAAGACCAAGAATTTAACTATTGATACTCTTAAATTCAAAATTTTTCAAGTTGTTTATGAGAAAAGCGCTTGATCATTTATTTCTTGATAAAGGTAAGATAGGCAGGTGTTCGTCCTTCGCGTAAAGCTTTTGCTTCATAGCGGGTTCCTTTCCATAGTGGATAAGGGAGTTTCCAGTCTTGAGGGCTTTCTGCTTTCCATTCAAAGTGATCATGTTGTGCACAATGGTACAAAGTCCAGTTTACATAACTGTCTATATCGCTAGCAAAGCGGAATTTTTTGCCTGTTTTAAGAACGCGCGCAAAACGATTAAGATTTTTTATGTTGATGAAGCGTCGTTTCCAATGCTTTTTTTTAGGCCATGGATCAGGGTAGAAAAGGTCTATTCCATCGAGTGATGC
Organism: Bartonella sp. OD88NMGDW; assembly: GCF_042193775.1. Lineage (NCBI taxonomy): Bacteria > Pseudomonadati > Pseudomonadota > Alphaproteobacteria > Hyphomicrobiales > Bartonellaceae > Bartonella > Bartonella sp. OD88NMGDW. The sequence goes on from NZ_JBHIMA010000005.1 coordinate 80,957, forward strand.
ATTTGGGAGCCAATCAAGGAGGCGTGTAGCATCATCATCATAGAGTCGGAGATGATTTTGATGCTGTGCATGCTGTTCAAGAGACATTAACATTTTTGCCATGCCATTAATGAAGGGCTCGATGCCAATAAAACCGGTTTGTGGAAAATATTCCATTTCATGAAGTAAATGTTCACCTCCACCAAAGCCGATTTCAAGTCGAATTTCTCTTACTTTGCTTGAAAATAAGGATGTAAGGTTTGAGGGAGGAGGGACATTTAAATCAATGTTAAGAGTTGGGAGAAGCGTTTTTATACGGATAAGCTGACAGTTTCGTAATCGTTTTCCTTGTCGGCGTCCAAAAAATGCTTCACTCTTGCGTGTATTATATTTAATCATGGAATTTGGATCATTGTTTGAAGCGTTTTCACGAGATCAGTTTTTTCCCATGAAAACGAACCATCGTGTTTTGGTTTTCGCCCAAAATGACCATAGGCAGCTGTTTTCGCATAAATAGGTTTATTGAGGTCAAGATGTTTTCGAATGCCGGTAGGTGAAAGGTCCATTATTTTGCGAATGGCTGCTTCAATAACTTTTTCATCGACTTTTCCTGTTCCATGAAGATTAAGATAAATAGATAAAGGTTGTGCAATACCAATTGCATAAGAGAGTTGAATGGTGCATCGCTCTGCTAAATGAGCCGCAACAATATTTTTAGCCAGATAGCGTGCCGCATAGGCTGCAGAACGATCAACTTTTGTTGTATCTTTTCCTGAAAAAGCACCGCCTCCATGGGGTGCTGCGCCTCCATAAGTATCCACAATAATTTTGCGTCCTGTTAATCCGGCATCGCTTTGAGGACCACCAATGACAAATTTTCCTGTTGGGTTAATATACCAACTGCATTGAGCTGCAATGGGAATGTCATGTAAAGCTTGACGAATGTAAGGTTCAACCACTGTACGTACCTTGTTGGAATCCCAGCTTTCATCGAGGTGCTGAGTTGAAAGAACAATGGATGTGACCTCTATCGGTTTTCCATTTTTATAGCGTATGGTTATTTGGCTTTTAGCATCTGGTCCTAATTTTCCAGCTTCTCCCTCTCCTTTATGACGGGCTGCGGCAAGAAGTTTGAGAATTTTATGCGCATAATAAATTGGCGCAGGCATGAAATCAGGTGTTTCACGGCAAGCATATCCAAACATGATGCCTTGATCACCTGCTCCTTCTTCACCATGCCGATCCGTAGCATTATCAACCCCTCTTGCTATGTCAGCTGATTGAGGGCGCAAAAGAACATCAATTTTAACAGTTTTCCAATGGAATCCTGCTTGTTCATAGCCAATGGTCCGAATAGCACGGCGCGCTGCTGTACGAAAACGCGTAGGATTAATGAGTGGAAAGCCAGTTTCATCATAGATAAATTCTTTATTTTTATCTTTTTTTAATAGCGTATCGGGGACACGCACTTCACCAGCGATAACAACACGGTTGACACTGACGAGAGTTTCACAGGCAACGCGTATTAACCATGGATCAGTACCAGTCTTTTCAGCTTCTTTATAGATCATATCAACGATTTCATCGGAAATACGATCACAAATTTTATCAGGATGTCCTTCCGATACCGATTCGCTCGTAAAAAGATAATCTTGATGCGGCATAGGAACTCCTTCAAAAAAGAAAATCAACGATTTAATTAATTGCTTACTAAAGTTGTCACGATTTGCTAATTCTACAGCAAATCGTCAATGAAAATTTATATGAATAAAAGAGAAAAGATATAATTTAAATTTATAGCTTATTTGTCAAATCTTCCTCAGAAAGTGCTTTTGCCAAATCAATAATTTTTCGACGCACTTTAGCATCAGATATATTTGTAAAAGCGCGCATGAGCTGAATCCCTTCGCTGCTAGAACAAAAGTCTATAAAATTGTGATCATTTTCAGCAAAACCCTCTACTTGTTGGGAGGTAATACCTTTATCAAAAAAGTAAGAAACAGGAACATCCATAATTTCCGCTATCGCTTGAAGACGACTGGCACCAATACGGTTTGTTCCTTTTTCATATTTTTGGATTTGCTGAAAAGTAATTCCTAATTTTTCACCTAGTTTCTCTTGAGTGAGTCCTAAAATATTACGACGTAAGCGGATACGAGTTCCAACATAGATATCTATAGGGTCAGGTTTTTTTCTAGTTTCGGTCATAATGCAACTCTTTATTTCCAGCACTTTTATTCTAAACCAACATCATATTTATGCGCAGCTGATTTATCATATAATTAAAATAATATGTAATATTTTTTCCCAATATTACTGGTAAACGCAACATAATACCGTACAAAGGGCACTTGAATCATTTAAGCTGTTTTGTAGAACCAAAACCAACACGACACAATAGCATAAGGATGAATAAGATAAAAGTAGAGAAAGTTCTGTATTCATTGCTTCCTATAGGGGTAATGGATGATGGAACTTGTGAATCAATAATGCCCACAGCATTTTGTTGAAGAGCTACAACGATTCGTCCATAAGAATCAATAACAGCTGATATTCCGTTATTGGCTGCTCGTATGAGGGGGATTCCGAGTTCAACGGCACGAAGTTGTGCTTGTTGAAGATGTTGATAGGGTCCTGGTGTTACACCAAACCATGCATCATTTGTAATATTAATAATTGCTTGAGGCGGGGAGCCTTTAAAAGTCATTTCATGAGGAAATATTGCTTCATAACAAATCAAGGGTAGATAAGAAAATCCGTTTGGCATTGTAACAATTTTGCGCACACTTGCAGCACTATATCCACCAATATTATCGGCAAGGGTACGCAATCCAATTTTTTTCAATAAATTCTGATAAGGAAGATATTCACCAAAAGGAACCAAATGAAGTTTATCGGAAGTATTTAAAATATTACCTTGAGCATTAATGACTGCAATTGTATTAAAATATTGTGTTTGGGAATGAGGTAGATCATTGCTGGCTCGTATTGCTCCGATAATAGCCCATTGTTTAGGTTTTAAAAGAGAGGCAATGCGCATTGTGATAGATGAGTTATCATAGAGAAGGTAAGGAACGGAAGCTTCGGGCCATACGATAAAATCGGGTTCTGAATTTTGATCGGTTGTTGGCATTGCACTTAGATTCATATGCGCTTCCAACATAGCTTCTCGTGTATTATCACGCAATTTTATATTTTGTTGGATGGAAGGTTGAACAATGCGCACCCAATAAGAACTTTTTTGATTTTTAGCTGTGTTTTCTATAGTATGAAGACGATAAAACCCAAAACCACTGTGAATGAATATAAGTGATAAGCAAAGAGAGAGTGCCACTTTCTTTTTTTCATTTGTTAATAAAACAGTTGGCAAACTGTAGGCTAAGACAGCAAGAATATTCATTCCGTAAAGTCCCACGATTGCATCAGATTGCATGAACATTGGGGTTGGCATGGCTGTATAGCCAAGAGCATTCCATGGAAATCCTGTGAATAAAAACGCACGCAACCACTCGGACAATCCTAATGCAAAGGCTAAAACAAAAAAGCGTGCTATTCCTTTTGTCCATAATAAACCGACAATGAAACCAGAAAAAAACCAATAAAGAGAAAGGTAGAGTGGAGGAACTAAAATGGCTAATGGGACTGCCCAACCAAAAGAATCTGGATCTGTTAACAAAGCATTGCATAGCCACCAAAGTCCGCAAATAAAATAACTAAAACCAAAGGTTCCACAGCTTAAAGCGTAAGTAAAAAAATGTTTTTTATTGTTTTTTGCGTCCCGTATTGAGTCCAGCAAAACAATAAAGAGAGGGAAAGTTAAAAAGCAAAGAGGTGTCAAATAAAAGGGTGGAAGTGCAAAAGAAGTAAGAGCACCACAGAGAAATATCCATGCTTGGCGCTTCCAACCGGTAACAGAGGACAAAAAAACGATAAAATTGTTTAAAAACGCTGGACTATTCTTTAGGGATGACATTGTTCTCAAGATTCTCATTTTTTGGAATGCGAAAAATACGCAATCGCTTAATCCGGCGTTTATCAGCTTCTAAAATACGAAATCTATAACCAGGTACAGCTTCGACAATTTCACCTTTGGCAGGAATGCGATCAAGAATGGAGACGATCAAACCACCAATCGTATCAACATCATCACCATATTCCCCTACGATAAAATCAGGACCAAGAGCTTTCTCCACATCTTCTAGTTCAGTTCTTGCATCAACGAGCCATTTATTGTTTGGTTCACGTACGATAGCATTGTCGACATTATCATGTTCATCTTCGATATCACCAACAACCAATTCAACAATATCCTCCATTGAAACGAGACCATCTGTTCCCCCATGTTCATCAATAACTAAAGCCATTTGAGTTCGTGTAGTTTGCATTCGTGTTAATAATTTGCTTGCAAGCATGGAACTTGGAACAAAGAGAACAGTTCGGATCAGATCCAATTCACCGATTGGGGTATGTAAGTCTGTATGGTTTAATTGAAGCAAATCGGATTTCTGTTCGGTTTTTGTTGGGCTGACAATAAAGCGAGTCATATAGTTAAGAATATCGCGGATATGAATCATGCCACGCGGATCATCTAAAGTTTCAGCATAAACAGGTAAGCGAGAATGACCAATTTTTGCGAAGCATTTAAGGGTTTCTCCAAGTGAAGTGTTTATTTCCAGTGCTTCGATTTCAGAACGTGGTATCATAACATCATCCACGCGTGCTTCACGTAAGCGTAAAATATTATGCAACATAGTACGTTCTTCAGGTGAGAAGAGGGCAGTGTCTTTTTTATTGTCAGTCGTGAGTGCAACGGTAAGATCATCGCGCAGTGATGTAGACACACAATTACGACCCCGTAAAAATGAAAACAAATGATTCATCAGAGAATATTTTTCTGTATGATTCGTCTGTTGAGAGGTTTTTTTTTCATTATTAGAAGATGTTTGACTATTATTTTGTGCATTTGTTTTGTTTGTCATGGTTTTGAAATCTTCTAAACTTTCTTTTTATAATTAGGTGAATGAGAGGCTTTGAATGGTATGCTCGTAATATTGATTTTAAAAGTTAAATTTTATCATTTATAGACAATTCAGCGTAAGGATCTTTTATGGAAAGCTTTTGCAGAATTTCTCTTTCGAGCTTTTCCATTTGATATGCTTCATTATCAGTTTCATGGTCATAGCCAAGCAGATGCAAGATACCATGAACAATCATATGCGTTAAATGGTCTTGAAATGTTTTTCCTTGTTTTTCTGCTTCGAGAACAACAGTCTCTCGCGCAATAATAATATCACCGAGCATGGGACCAGGAGGATTTCCAGCTTTAAGTGGAAAAGCAGGAAAGGATAATACATTAGTAGATTTGTTTTTGTTGCGCCATTGTGCATTGATTTGTGCCATATGTTTATCATCCGTAAAAAGCAGGCTAATCTCGCTTACAACATTTTCCAATGAAACATGATGCATAGTCGTCATTAATGCTTTTTCAGTGATATTATAAAGCATTTTCTCATCATTCCACCCTGCGCTTTTGACCATTATATCAATAATAATCATGATGAATCAAATTCATTTTTTAATGCATCGCATGCGAATGATTTTTTTTTATTTTGTATTTCGGAATCACGATCATAAGCACGAACGATAGCAGCAACAAGTGGATGGCGTATAACATCTTCTTCATCAAAATGTACAATTGCAATATTTTCTACATTTGAAAGAATGCGAATTGCTTCAATGAGACCTGATTTTTGCCCTGTAGGCAAATCAATTTGGCTTACGTCACCGGTAACAATCATACGTGTTCCTTCACCAAGACGTGTGAGGAACATCTTCATTTGCATGGGCGTAGTATTTTGTGCCTCATCAAGAATAACAGCAGCATGGGCAAGTGTTCGTCCGCGCATAAAGGCAAGAGGAGCAATTTCTATGACACCAGAAGCTAAAATGCGTTCTATTTTTTCAGCGGGCATCATATCATAAAGAGCATCATAAAGTGGTCGTAAATATGGGTCGACTTTTTCTTTGAGATCACCGGGAAGAAAACCAAGATGTTCTCCAGCTTCAACAGCCGGACGTGAGAGAATAATTCGCTCAATGATACCACGTTCTAGAAGCATTGCAGCATGAGCAACAGCAAGATACGTTTTGCCTGTTCCTGCTGGTCCTACACCAAATACAAGCTCAGTATGCTCCATAGCGCGTATGTAAGCATCTTGTGTTGGAGTTCTTGCATGAATTATTTTTTTATGGGTACTCAACCTTGCTGGTATACGTTTCGTTGCAGATTTGTATGTTATTGTGTCTTCTTTCTGCTTCTTTGGTATATTTGCCATAGCAAGTGCTCCTTTTATATCTGATAAAGTGAGCTCTTGATGTGTTTGGGCACGTTCATAAAGTTGCTGCAATACATATTGCGCACGTTTTATAACAGAAATACTTCCACGGATTAAGACTTCATTACCACGCGGATGAATACTAAGTTCAAGTTTTTTTTCGATATAAGCGAGATTTTCGTCAAATTTACCAAAAACTGCTTTTGCATATTTATTATTTTCGAAAATCAAAACAACTTGGCTCGGATCTGAAGCGCTTGTTTGTTTCAAGTTATCAGCCTTTTCAAGGGACATATTTACTTTTTCTTTAATACGCTTTATTTTTTCGGTTGAAGCTTTCAGCCTATTCTCCATATCTACATAAATATTGCACGTTTTGTTAAGTAAATTTTATAAAAGACAATTTTTTAGAAAAGTGCACGTTTTAGATGTAATCATTTTCTTTTAAAATAAAAGAGTTTTCCAAAATATTTATTGTGAACAAGGTTTTAGAGGTATGTTTATCTATTTGTCATTTCACCAACAAAACTGTTTGAGCTTGCATTTTTAATATGAATTTCTATTACGCTACCTGTAGAGGCTTCTGTATCTACGACAACAGGTAAAAGCCAAGGGGAACGTCCTACCATTTGCCCTGAGTGACGTCCAGGTTTTTCGATGAGAACGTTAGTTTTTTGACCAATTTTAGAACGCAAAAACGCATTTTGTTGTTCAAGGAGAAGGACTTGTAACTGTTGAAGGCGGGCATCTTTTACAGATTCATCAACATAATTTTTCATTGTGGCTCCCACTGTTCCAGGACGGGGAGAATATTTAAAAGAATAAGCTGAACTGTACTGTACTTGTTGAATAAGTTTAATGGTTTCTTCAAAGTCTTCATCTGTTTCTCCTGGAAATCCTACAATGAAATCGCCTGAAAAGGCAATGTCTGGCCGTGCGGTTCGAATTTTTTCGATAAGATGAAGATAATGAGAGCTTTTGTGTTGGCGGTTCATAGCTTTTAAGATGCGATCTGAACCTGATTGAACAGGAAGATGGAGGTAAGGCATTAACATATCAAGATCTCGATGCGCGGCAATAAGGCTATCATCCATATCACGTGGGTGGCTGGTTGTGTAACGCAAACGCTTTAAACCATCGAGTTTTGCAAGATGATAAAGAAGATCGCCAAGACGCCAAGTTTTGCCATCAGCACTTTGTCCATGCCAACCATTGACATTTTGTCCAAGCAGTGTAATTTCTTTGACACCCGCTTCGATGAGTTGAAGGGCTTCTTCAGTAATTTGCTCAACGGATCGTGATATTTCGGCACCGCGTGTATAGGGCACAACACAAAAAGTGCAAAATTTATCGCAACCTTCCTGTACTGTTAAAAATGCGCTAACACCTCGTTTTCTTACTGCATGTTTATTATGGGGTGGCAAATGAGCAAATTTATCTTCAACAGCATAGTCTGTTTCGATAATTTTTTTTCCTTGTTTGGCCTTCTCTAACAATTCTGGCAAGCGATGATACATTTGCGGACCAATAACAAGATCCACTGTTGGAGCACGGCGCAAGATCTCACTTCCCTCAGCTTGTGCAACGCAACCCGTTACACCAACCATCAGGGGTTTATCAGGTGTGCGCTCTTGACGCATAACGCGCAAACGACCGAGATCAGAATAAAGTTTTTCTGCTGCTTTTTCACGAATATGACAGGTATTAACAAGAATAAGATCGGCATCATTGGGAAATTGTGTTGTTACATAGCCTTGCGAACTGAGGCTATCAGTCATCCGTTGGCTATCATAAACATTCATTTGACATCCATAGGTTTTGATAAAAACCTTTTTCGGAGCAACAGGAGGTGTATTTTTAGGATTTACTTTATTCATGGTGCATGTGTAAATGTTTTTTACACAAATCTCAATCTATTTACTTAAAAGTTTTTTGCATGATAATTGCATCACCACGACCATTTTTTGACGGGTAGTAGGCAAGACGTTCAGAAATTTTTTGAAATTCAAAGCGTTGATAAAGGTTCAAAGCAGAAAGGTTTGTGGCTTCTACTTCCAAGAATAATTTTATAGCGCCTTTGTCGTGAAGATGGTGAACTGTTCTTTCGATCAGAAAGGTACCAATTCCTTGTTGACGATAATGAGGGTGAACAGCAATCGTGATAATTTCTGCTTCATCAAGGATGAGACGGCATAGGCAAAAGCCTAAAATTTGATCAGAGCGATCGATGAGAAAAACTTTGTATCCGAAGATAGAGTGATCTGTTAAGAAATTATCAAAAGCTTCTTTTCCCCAAGACGGGGTAAAACAATGTTGATGAATTTGATGAAGAGGAGCACTATCATTAACTTGTAGCGGAGCAATTCCAAAAATCTTTTTTGTCAATGAAAATTTGGGCATTATTTTTTTTGTGGTAAAGCAAAATTGGTTTGTTGTTTTGCATCAGCGCTGCGTAGATAGAGTGGGCGAGGCGAATTTTTTGATTGTTTGTTTGCAGCAAGATAAGCATAGTTTACAATATCAGCCGCTTCGCAGGGGATTTTTTCTAGGACAATTTTTTCGTTTATTTTATGGCTTTTAATATGCTCCACAACGGCATCAGCAGCTGGGCCAGTCAGTCGGGTTTTTTTTGGCAAATCTTCGAGGATATTTTCAATTGTTTTTAATCCCGGCGCTCCTAAAGGTGTGAGATCATTATGAAAATTTTGATGGTAGAACATCTCTCTCCCTGCTTCAATGACAACAGTAATTGCTGATGCTGTACTTTTACTGTTTATTACTTGTGCTGCTAACGCTTCAAGAGCACTCACTCCAACAGCAGGTATTTCAAGTGCTAATGCCAAAGCGCGCGCTGTTGCAACACCGACACGTACACCAGTAAATGATCCAGGTCCAATATTGACAGCAATACGCTCAACTTGATCAAGCGTCATATTGGCTTGTGTCATTATTTGTGTAATCTGCCCAATAAGTTTTTCAGCATGTCCTTTGTTCATGCGCTCATTGATACGCGCAATAACAGATTTATGATGAATGAGCGCAACAGCACAATAAATTGAAGCAGTATCTATAGCAAGGATAAGCATAAAAATATTTTAGTCGAATAAAATGATAAACAAAAGTCCTGCTGTATTTTTAATCTTTTTATTATCGTATATTTCATTTATAAGAGAGTTACTAGTGCCAATAAGCAACAATATCTTTTTATGGGATAGAACGAGATGTTGATTTAATCCCTATTTGTTATCACTTTTTGAATGAGTACCTTGAATATTGTAAGATTCTCTTATCTCAAATATACTTATGGCAAAACAATTAAAGTTATTAGCTTGTAAATTACAAGCGAAATTAGGGTGTGAATAAAAACTCCTTTTACGAATCGTTTAAATGTAAGGATTGTCACAACATTTTAAGCTATCAAATAGTACGACGATGCCACTTATATTACATAGTAAGTAAAAGTAATTTAAAAGGGGGAAAGCCATGACCCCATATTTTTTCCAAACAAGAGCATATTTTATCAGTCTTTGTATAAAAACTTCAGCGTAATGAGAAGATGAAAGAAATGGCATTGTTTTACATGAGTTACGTATTTGATACTACGTCATTGCAAATCATTATGGACTGAAAAGCTAATTGAAAAAGTAATTCTGATAGTCTTCACTTAACATAACAGCTCTTTCAATTTTTTGTATAGAATAATGAGCAGTTTTTTAGAACTTTTGCTGGTTTTATAAAAAACTGCTTTTAATACTTAGTGAGCCTTTGAATTGATTGCATGCTCTGTTGAAAAAAATAATAAATGCATATTTCAAAATGTTATATGGTTCAGATCAATTAATCCTATCATGATAAGGCTACAAGCGCCAAGAAGGAGTATGGAGGAAGTTGAAGCTAAAATAACGCGCCATCCTGCTTTTTTTAATGAGCGGATATCAACACCTAATCCTAAAGCTGCCATTGAAATGACCGTGAACAGTTGAGCAATAAGTTTGATTGGATTGATAGCCTTTTCAGGGATAAGACCACTTGAGCGAACAAGCATCATGATAATAAAGCCAATGATAAACCATGGGACGAGAGTGTGTAGACGAAAATGTGTTTGTGCTGATCGACGATAGATGATGGATAGGATAAAAATAACAGGGCCCAACATTAAAACCCGCACCAATTTGACAATTGTTGCAATTTGAACGCTTACGAAAGATATTGGCGCTGTTGCTGCTAAGACTTGTGGTACAGCATAAACAACCATTCCTGCAAGCACACCATATTGGTTAAATGATAAATTCAAAAGTGGGTGTAAAAAAGGGAGAAATAAAATAATAAGAACCCCTAAAAGAGCGGTAAAAGCAATTGCTGCCGCTACATCTTCATGTTTAGCATGGATGACAGGGGCAGTTGCAACGATAGCTGAATTGCCACAAATGGCATTACCACAAGCGACTAGCATTGCTAAATTGGCAGAAAGTCCAAAAAGTCTGCCTATAACAAAACTAATGAGGATGGTTATAAATATAACGAATACGATGCTTGCAAGCAAATTCCAACCGGCTGAAAGAACAGCATGGATGCTAATGCTTGCCCCTAAAAGAACAATAGCAATTTCAAGAAGCGTTTTTGCACAAAAGGTTATACCTTTTTGGAAATATTTTGGCAGATTAAAACAGCTACGAGTAATGGATCCTAAGAGAATTGCCAAAACAAGGCTTTCAAGCCATGCTTCTGCGGAAAACAGTTTTTCTATCACTTCTAAACCATAAGCTAAGGCAGATATGAGCAGGCATAATAGAATACCTGGACCAAAATTATTCACAAGGGAAAGTTTTTTCTTTGACATTTTAATATTCCCTCATAAAAAGAAAAAAATAACAAGTAAGAAGAGACAATGGGCATTAGAAGCGAGTTTTAAAGATTTGTTCGTGCTTGTACAGCTGCTGCTAAAGTTCCATCATCAAGATAATCAAGTTCGCCTCCTACAGGAACACCATGAGCAAGTCGCGTAATTTTAACTGAAAAATTGGAAAGCTGATCGGTGATATAGTGAGCAGTTGTTTGACCTTCGACAGTCGCATTGACAGCAAGAATAATCTCCCTAATAGGGTTTTGTACAACACGTTGTATTAAGGTGGCAATGTTGAGTTCGTCAGGACCTATTCCATCTAAGGGGGAGAGTCGTCCACCCAATACATGGTAACGTGCGGCTAAAGTTTTTGCGCGCTCAAGAGCCCACAGATCAGCAATATCTTCAACAACGATAATTGTTGTATCATCGCGGCGAGGATCTGTACAAATTGAACAAGGATCAATGGTATCGACATTTCCACAAACAGAACAAATGCCAACTTTTTCTATAGCTGCTTGTATAGCTGCTCCTAAAGGCTCCAGCAATGTCTCTTTTTTTTTGATAAGATGAAGCGCAGCACGACGCGCTGAACGTGGACCAAGACCTGGTATACGTGATAAAATCTGAATGAGACGTTCAATCTCAGGTCCTGCAATGTATTTAGACATATTTTTGTCCCAAGAAAAAGATCCGTTTCATTAAAATGGAAGCTTGAAAGCTGAAGGGAGCGGTAACCCTGCCGTTATACTTTTGGTTTTTTCTTCTATTGCAATTTCGATTTTTGTTCTTGCTTCATTATAAGCTGCCATAATGAGATCTTCGAGAATTTCAGCTTCCTCAGGGTTGAGTAATGAAGGATCAATTTGAATTGCTGTTATAATATTTTTGCCATTTAAAGTGATATTGACGAGCCCCCCCCCTGCAGTGCCGGTAGCTTGCAGATTAGCTATTTCTTCCTGAATCTTCTGCATTTTTTCTTGCATTTCTTTGGCTTTTTTCATCATGCTCATCATTTCACGCATAGGAATAGGTATCCTTATTCATCATTGATATCATTTTTATTTTTTAAAATATCAGCATTTTTAAAGGTATTGGGGAGTAAATCAAGATCATTTTCTTCTTTATTGAGTCGAATATCGACAATTTTTGCTTCTGGAAAATGGTTGAGGATTTTCGCGATATCTGGATCTGTTTCTGCATTGGAAAAAAGAGTCTTTTGAATCGCTATACTTTCCTCCTGTAAGGTTGGGCCACCTCCTTCATTAACAAAAGTTATTGTCCAGCGTTTTTCAGTCCATTGAGATATCTTTTTTTCTATATCATGAGCAAGAAATTGAGGGGTATTTTCAGAAAGTCTTAAGGTAATATGCCCAGCTTCAAAAGAAACAGGATGAACAAATTCTTTAATAAGGAGTTTGAAAGGAGCATCATTATGCTGTTCGGCTAATTGAACAATATCGTGCAAAGAATTAATCACTAGAGTTTTAGGTTGAGTAATCTTTTCCGTTGTTTGCGTGACAGAATGCGATAAATTTGCACTCTTTTCAGAAAGATCAATAGATTGAGAAGTTTCAAGAGTTTCTGTTATTTCTTGGGCGTTGATTTTGTCAGGGTTTCGATTTCTAACTAAATTTTCCTGTTTTAAGGAATGATCTAATTGGTTTTTCAAGGATGTTTTTAAATCTGATTGATCTGGTAATGTATTTGAAACGCTCGAGGAAGCATAGGCTTCGACCATTGTTTCTTTTGTTATATTATTTGTATTTGTAGATTCTTGATGAGAAGAGTTTTTAACCAATGTGAGAGATGTTTTTTCTTGCGTAAGCTTTTTTAAAGCTTCATCAAGAGTTGGTAACTCAGCCGTGTGAGCAAGACGAATTAAAAGCATTTCAGCGGCTTGAAGCGGACGTGCAGTTTGATTAACTTCCTGCAAACCTTTGAGTAACATTTGCCAGTTTCGGGATAAAACAGGAACGGAAAGTTTTTTTGAAAAGTTTAAGCTTCTTAAACGTTGTTCTTCAGTCAGTGAGAAATCTTCCACTATTTCTGGTGTAAAACGTAAACGTGTAACCAGATGATTAAAATCGGCTAGTTCTGTCAATACAGTAAGAGGATCAGCACCTGCCTCATATTGACTGCGTAATTCATGTAATGCATTAACAACATCGCCCTTCATGATAAATTCAAAAAGATCAATAATACGTGCTTGATCCGCTAATCCTAACATTGTACGCACCGCAATGGCATTAACATTGCCATTGCTATGGGCAATCGCTTGATCAAAAATGGATAATGCATCACGTGCAGATCCTTCTGCAGCACGGGCAATCATAGAGAGTGCTTGATCTTCTACTTCTACCTTTTCATATTTCGCAATTTGGCGCAAATGTGCACTCAAAGCTTTTGATTCAATACGCCGCAAATCAAAACGTTGGCAACGCGAAAGGATTGTAATAGGAACTTTGCGAATTTCTGTTGTGGCAAAAATAAATTTCACATGGGACGGTGGTTCTTCAAGAGTTTTCAATAAACCATTAAAGGCTTGTGTTGAGAGCATATGTACTTCATCGATAATATAAACCTTATAACGTGCAGAAACAGGACGATAGCGTATTTGTTCAATAATTTCACGAATATCATCAATGCCCGTATGAGAAGCGGCATCCATTTCTATAACATCAATATGGCGTCCTTCGATAATTTGTGTGCAATGTTCACCAAGAGAGTCTAATACGGTTGTCGGTTGGTCAATATCTTTTGTTTTATAATTAAGCGCACGTGCCAAAATACGTGCTGTTGTGGTTTTACCTACGCCACGAATCCCTGTTAACATCCACGCTTGTGCAATACGACCTTTTTCAAAGGCGTTGGTGAGAGTACGCACCATAGCTTCCTGACCAATAAGGTCAGAGAAGTTTTGGGGTCGATATTTACGAGCAAGAACACGATAGGCTGTTTCTACCGGTACATTTTCCATGAATATTTCCAACTTCGAAGTTCTTTATGCGTACATCTTGATAACACAAAAGCATAGATCAATACTGTAGTTTCATATAAAAGGATTTTTTCTTAATCAAATTATTTATGGGACAATTTGTTAAAAAATAACCAAACCCCTTTATTTGCTGCATACAAATGCCGCTCTGAAGATTAAAAATACCTCGCTAAAAGACAGCATAAAAAATAATTTCTTCAGAAAAATAGGAGGTTGGCACGATGACCCGTACCAGAACTCGTTGGGGCTGCTTCTTTCCAGACCTGACCCAGTTGGCGAGCAGTTCGTCCACCACCAACCTCCCAAGTTCATATTGTCGATTTGGAATGAAAAATCAAGCTCAGAAACGAAAAATATCCTAAGAACGACGAAGAATTTTCCTTTGCGTTTAATTTATTGACATATAAACAACAAAGAGATTATGGATTTATCAGTTTTCATAGCAGTAGCTCTTCATATTTATTTGGTATGAAAATATTTTTCGCTTAAGATAATCTGAATGTATAATTATTCTCATTCGCTGAAATATGTAAGAGTTTTAGGATAGATATGTCTGTTCTAAAACTACGAAATTGAATCATCAAAAATTTACAACAGTCAAAGAAGCAAATAAAGTAGATAGATCATGTAATTGGCTAACATTCGAAAGTTAGGGGGAAGAGTGCTATTTAAATAATTAGCAAATATTGCTTTAATGATGTTGCTCCTCTCACACAAAACAGAACATCTCAAACAGAACAACTTAATGTTGTTCATTTACATGCTTTTTAAAGAGCTATTGCTCAGTACTCTTAACGATATTTCAAACCCCGCTCGTAAATAGTATACATATTTCCCTTGAGGTGTAAATCCATTGTGCACTATCCTCTTTATGCTTAATAAAAGTCTAAATTTGAGCTCTCATACTATTAACAATTCCCAATATTGCGATCCCTTGCACTTGAGAGGCTTTATAAGAAGCTTTTTTATTCTTTTTTAATCGTTTTTACTCACACACCACCTCCATTTGTAACTTTCAAGGAAACGATTTTAATTGATTTAATATGAAGATTTAAGATGGGAGGATCTTACTTTATTCGTGGTTGTAATTCAGTATAAAAAAATCAAAGTCTTATAATGATAAGTCAATATCTTAAATAGCTTATAAGACCACCACCTGATTTCTATAGTGAATGAGAATATCAAATACGTAATATTTTTTCTTTTAACATATACGAATATAAATACTGAGTAGATGTTATCGCTCTTTGCGTGCTTGTTCTTTTAATTAAAAAACATCGATGTTTATCACAAGATGGATCAATATATGAATTTTCATCATTTGAGAAAAGGTTTCATATATTTTTTAAGTGACTGTGCTCATACAAGAGAAGATGCAACATTCAGCGCTATAGAAATAAGGGGGTACTGGTTTTATAAGCGTAAAAATGGTTCTTATTCGATATAAGCGACATTTTATAGTTTCAAATCTGTTTATCTAAGTGATTTGGGTAAGATGTGCTTCATAGCACTTAAAATGAAGCAGCTACGAAGATAGAAGTCATATTCTTATTAAAAAATAGCTCTGATAGTAGAAAATCCAGAACAATTTAAGTTTAGTCTTTTAGTTTTTGCAAAAGTCCTTTAATATCTAACGTTCTGAGCAGCTTAAGGTTTTCCATATTAGTATAAAAATACCTCTTCGGCGATTAGTTTTAATAGCTCATTATGCTGTATTTTGAAAAAATAACTGAAAAAAATAAATCTACTCAAATTTAGATGTTACAGAAATATTATTAATCATAATCTCCTGTGTCACAATTGGTTCCAACAACTTTTTTCTTCGTAATATTTTTAAAAATATAATGTCCTGACGAAGGAAAACTTATATGAAGAGATTTTATATTTTTTAGTGTAAAGACCTTTTTTTCTTTATCATGGGTTATTTTTTTTTCATCATCAACAACAATTCTCAATTTGTTTAGATCAGAAGGGGTAGAGTATGATAAAGTGAAGGATACTTTATTCGGTTTAAAGATACTACAAGAGTATTCAACTCCTTGATGGACAATATCGGATGGGGTGATCACAACACTTTCATCCAGCGCAAAATTCCATTTTTTCTCACCAAAGCCAGCAAATGCAACACTAGAGTAGGCGAGAATATTTGCGGCTAATAATCCTTGCGTGAAGATTTTTTTCATTATCCTCTCCTTTTTTCTAAAGTGAGATGAATCATAAATCAGTTTTTATAAAGATGAAAGTTCAAACTTAATGCTAAAAGCAGGTTTGAGTTGTATTTTCTAGCTTTAAACCATGTTCAGACTAATATCATTCTAATAAATTTGAATGTTCTATCATGTATAATAATTTGAATTGTTTTGAGAGTTAATTAGAAGTTCGTTATCTTTATTGGCATAAACTATCAGAAGAAATGACTTGTTTCAAGAACCTCTCTATAATATATAAAGGGAAATATATGGTACAAGTGTTTTTATTTTTGGTTACTGTGTTTTTTACATTGGTTTTTATACAAGTTGAATTGCTTTTTATCATGATATAATTTGTGAAAAAGTATTATGGAAATAATTTATATATTCTTTTATGAACCGTTTTTTCTTCTTCAGTTTTTATGAAGGGTGTTGAGTAGAAAAAAACGAGCTCTTCCAAGATGCGTCGCATCATGAAATTTTTACGATGCTCTTTGATATCAGCAAAGAATGATGGCAGTTTAATTGCTTTTATATATACGATGTTCGATCGTTTTGTGCTGGATAAGTACCGATAATACGCAGTTCTGCAGAAAAGAAAGATAATTCTTCTAAGGCAAGTTTCATCATCGGGTCTTCAGGATGTCCTTCAATATCAACAAAGAATTGTGTTGCATTGAAATTTCCACCAATTTGATAGCTTTCTAATTTTGTCATATTGATACCATTTGTTGCAAATCCTCCCATAGCTTTATAGAGAGCAGCGGGGACATTGCGCACTCGAAAAAGAAGACTGGTGATGATTTTTTCGCCATTTTTAGGTTTGGGGACATGTCGTTTGGAGCGTGAAAGGATGACAAAACGGGTAATATTATGAGGGTTATCTTCAACATCTCTTTCAAGAATATCAAGTCCATAGAGTTCTGCTGCGATTAAAGGTGCTAAGGCAGCCTGTGAACGTTTAGCATTTTTTTTAATAAATTTTGCAGCTCCAGCGGTGTCTGCAGAAACAACAGGTTTCCAACCGTTGTTTCGTATGATTTTTCGGCATTGTGCAAGGGCATGCGTATGGCTGTGGACGGTTTTAATTTCGTCATATGTAACGCCGGGCAAAACCATTAATTGAAAATGGATAGGTAAAAAATATTCATCAATAATATAAAGGGATGATTGCGGTAAAAGATGATGAATGTCTGCAACGCGTCCCGCAAGAGTATTTTCAATAGGGATCATAGCAAGATCAGCTTGCCCACTTTCCACTAAATTAAGTGCGTCTTCAAAAGTAGCAGAGGGAACAGCATCCATATTGGGGAACATATTGGAGCAAGCAATGTGGGAATTAGCGCCGTATTCTCCTTGGAAAGAAATTTTATTGGTTTTTTGAAGTATTTTCATGCTAAAATCTCACAAACTCTATCGAGATCATGTTGTGTGTCTACACCTAAGGGAATTGTATCGACTATTTCCACATCGATACGCATATTGTTTTCTAATGCACGTAATTGTTCAAGTTTTTCACGTTGCTCAAGTGTAGAGGGTTTGAATGATACAAATTTCTCAAGTGCTTCGCGCCGATAAGCGTATATTCCAATATGATGATAAAGAGGACCATCTCCATAGGGTGCTGTGGCGCGCGTAAAATAAAGAGCACGAAGGCGATTTTGAGAAAGCGGTGTACCAATGATTTTGACGACATTGGGATCTCTTTTTTCATTTTCTTCAATGATTCGAGCACCCAAGGTTGCAATATCAGTAAAGCTATTTTCTAAAGGGCGTAGTGCATGAATGATTTCACGAGGCATTATTGTTGGTAGGTCACCTTGTATATTTAAAATGGCGTTGTAACGTTGTTTCGGATCAATGCGCATTAAAGCTTCATAAATACGGTCAGATCCAGACTTATGATCACCTTGTGTTATGATACATTCATGCCCATAATCTGCAACAGCTCTAGCGATATCATTATGATCTGTTGCAACGATCGTACGCCCTATTGCAGCTTTTTTGGCTTGTTCTGCGACATGAACAATCATCGGTTTTCCGCCAATTTCAGCGAGAGCTTTTCGAGGAAGACGGGTTGAGCCTATACGAGCAGGAATAAGAATAATTGGTTCAAGAGCCATTGTAAGATTCCAAATGTCATCTGTGATGCATTTATGATGTTGTGTGTTATAAAGAAAAAGCTTAAACTAAAAATGGTAATGAAACCGTGAACATTTGAGTTTTTATGAATCGCCCGAGATTTATTTATTTTATTTGTGCTTGTTTATGTGTACTGGTCATTATTGTGGGGATTTTCACACTCAGCAATATCATTTACGATCATCCTATATCAGTCCAATATCATCATACAATTGCCAAGGATGATACATTTCAAGAAAAACAAAAAGAACCTGATGTCTCCCTATCACTAAATAGTCGTCTTCAACAAGGCAATTTTGAAAATGGCCGTAAAATTTTTCGCCAATGTGCCATATGCCATACTTCTGGACGCAATGAAGCAGGGCGTGTTGGTCCAGTTCTTTGGGAGATTGTTAACCGCCCTTTGGCATCAGCAGCAGGTTTTGCTTATTCACGGGCATTGCGTGCTCATTTTGATCAAAAATGGGATTTTGTAACGTTAGATCGTTATCTACATTCTCCACGTGAAGCTTTTCCTGGGACCATTATGTCTTTTCGTGGAATTAAAAATGACCAAGATCGTGCCGATCTTTTGCTTTATTTACGCAGTTTATCCGATCATCCTGTTCCTTTACCAATGGATAATAATAAAGCAAAAGAGCTAAATTAACTTATACCATAGATGTTAATTTTAGAAAGAAGTCTGATTTTTTTTGTAATTTTAGTTTCACAGTTTTATAAAAAGAGCTCTTATTGATGTTTTGTTAGGGGGAACGCCCCTCACGCAAAACAGAATACATTTAACGTTGCATATTGACTCGCTTATTTTAAAGAGATCTTTTATAAAAATGCACTCTTTACGCTGTCATCTGTAGATTGGTTTTCAAGATTTGTGTGCTTCACTTTTTCTACATATACTTGTCTGTGAAATTATTGCTGAAGGATTATCAATTCATGAGCTGCAGCTTTCTGCTTCTGAATGCAATAATTATGTAATTAAAGCTCTCCACGAGGTTTATCTCAATCCTTCTATACACATCAATCCCTATGTACTTTTCTTGCGAACAGAGACAATTGATTATTCTTATACGTGCAATAATCCTAAGCTGCTTTTTATGATGCTTGATGAATAGACGTTTTCTCTTGAGGTTAGAGGTGTAGGGACAGATCATTGACCTTTTATAGTATCGATAACTAAAATATGATTTAGATTATTTGTTTATAGGTTATGGTGTGAAGTAAGCACTTTCATGTGAAGCAAATTGGAAGCAATTTTTATGTGTGAATAGTAAAATAGTTGAATAGAGTTCTGCTGATTATATTTTTATCTACTTCGAAAATTTTTTACACAAGAATACTGATGGCAGCTAAGTTTGCACGAGTCTCTGTTCATTTATAGACGATGACATGAAATTATGCTGATAAGCTATTGCTGATAAGCTATTATAGAGAATTATTTTTTCACAAAAGGTCTTCCATATTTGTGAGAAATTTAATAGTTTCCATTGGTTACAGTGTTTCGATGACTTACGATAAAACATCAGTATTTCAATACATATTGCGACATATTGCGAGAGTGCTAAAAATTAATGCGGGAGGAGACATAATCATGATTCCCCAAGTTTCTTAATAACTATGGCATTTTTCTTATAATTTGAGCGTTTATAAGTAATAATATTAAATTGCGCTAATAATCCATTGTAGAGAAGAATTTTTCCCACTAAGGGTTCACCAATATTTGTGATCATTTTAATAACTTCCATTGCTTGTAGGGTCCCAATAACGCCAGGTAAAACACCGATGATTCCAGTTTCAGCGCATGTTGGGATAGTTCCGTGAGCCGGAGGCGTGGGAAATAAATCGCGATAGTGAGGATTATTGTCTTTATATGGCATAAGGACGGTTAATGAGCCATTAAAACGTTCTACAGAACCACTTATTAAAGGTTTTTTGCATTGGGCAGCGTGATCAGCAAGAAGATAGCGTGTCGTAAAATTATCACTTCCATCAACAATGATGTGGTAAGCATTGAGCAGTTTATCCACATTACTTTTATCTAAGCGTAGGGTGTGTTTTTCAACTACAACATGAGGATTTATTGCTTTTATAGTGGTTTCAGCACTGTCTGTTTTTCTTTTGTTTATTGCATTTGTTTTATGAATAACTTGGCGTTGTAAATTGGAAAGTGAAACGATGTCGTTATCGACAATTCCAATGGTTCCAACACCTGCGGCAGCCAAATAGGTTAAGACAGGAGCACCAAGACCACCAGCGCCCACAACAAGAACACGTGCTTTTTTTAGCTTTTGTTGCCCTGCACCACCAATCTCAGGCAAAATGATGTGGCGTGCATAGCGTTCGATTTCTTTGTTGTTTAATTTTGTATCTGTTTCTTGTGTCATAAATTTTCTCTTGTCATAGTTCTTTTATTGTTTACTAAGTTTATGGTGCATAGACCAGTCTGCTTTTAGGATAGGGAGGATTTATTTATGAAAATTGCCATTCAGATGGATCATATTTCAACAGTTCGGATTCAAGGAGATACGACATTTGCACTCGCTTTAGCAGCACAAGAACGTGGACATTCTCTCTTCCATTATACACCAGATCGTTTATCTCTGTGTGATGGTTGTGTGATTGCACGACTAGAGCCATTGATTGTGCGTGATAAAGAGGGAAGCCACTATCAATTAGAAAAGCCTGCTCGCACGGAATTAACAGATATGGATGTGGTTCTTTTACGCCAAGATCCACCTTTTGATCTCAATTATATCACGACGACTCATTTGTTAGAACGTATTCATCCTAAAACACTCGTTGTGAATGATCCAGCATGGGTACGCAATAGCCCAGAAAAAATTTTTGTTACTGAATTTTCTGATCTGATGCCAGAAACATTAATTACCAAAGATATTGAAGAAATAACAGCTTTTAGAGAGACATTTGGCGATATTATTGTTAAACCACTTTATGGAAATGGGGGCGCTGGTGTTTTTTATTTAAAACAAGATGATCGCAATTTAGCATCATTGTTGGAAATGTTTGCAGAAATTTATCATGAACCTTTTATTGTTCAGCGCTATTTAGAGGCAGTACGAAAAGGAGATAAAAGGATTATTTTGCTTGATGGTACACCCGTTGGAGCTATTAATCGAATTCCGACAAAAACAGATGTGCGCTCTAATATGCATGTTGGAGGTCGCGCGGAAAATGTTGAGTTAACAAAACGTGATTATGAGATTTGTGAACGTATTGCTCCAGCCTTAAAGGAACGTGGTCTTCTTTTTGTGGGGATTGATGTGATCGGAGATTATATAACAGAAATTAATGTGACGTCTCCTACAGGAATTCGTGAAATTAAACGCTTCTGCGGTACAGATGTTGCTCATTTGTTTTGGGATGTTATTGAGTTCAAGCGTTCAAATTAATTTATTTGACAGAGGACAAAAACATGGTTTTAAAAAAATGATCCATGTTGTTTTTTATATTTGTTATGTTGCAAATGTGAACTAGAATGACCGTATGATATAAATTAAGAGGCTGTGTCCTCAATTTTTAGGGAGTTTATAGATGAGCAGAGTATTATCAATTGGAGTGGGATTGATTTTTGCGCTACTGCTGTCAGCAAATGGAGGCAATGCGCGCGATCAAATACAGATTACTGGTTCATCTACAGTTTTACCTTATCAAAAGATTGTTGCTGAGACATTTGGAGAAATTTATCCCCATTTTAAGGTTCCTGTTATCGAATCAGGTGGAACAGGAGCTGGTATTAAGGAATTCTGCCGTGGTATTGGGGAGAACACCGTTGATATTGTCAATGCTTCGCGAGCAATGAAGCCGAGTGAATTACAGTCTTGTTTTGATGCTGGTGTAAAAGATGTTGAGGAAATACGTATTGGGTATGATGGTATTGTTTTTGCAACAGATATTAAGGGTCCTGATTGGAAGTTAAAGCCAGTAGATGTTTATAAAGCTCTTGCTGCTCGAATTATTATAGACGGAAAGTTGCAACCGAATAATGTTTTGAAATGGAGTGCAGTTAATAGTGCTCTTCCTGATTGGACGATAGCAGCGTATATTCCTGGAGAGAAGCATGGGACGCGTGAAGTTTTTGAGGAAAAATTACTTACTGAGGGGTGTAAAGAGAGTGGGGCAGTTGAGGTGATGAAGTCTTTAGGAATGGATGATAAGGAGATACACACTGCTTGTATTGCGATACGTAAGGATGGAAAAGCGGTTGATATTGATGGTGATTATTCTGAAACATTTGCGCGTCTAACTTCTAATAAAACAGGGGTTGGTATTTTTGGTTTGTCTTTTTATCAAAATAATGCTGATAGGCTAAAGGTTGCCGATATTAACGGTTTTGCGCCAACAGTTGAGACGATTTCTAGCGGACAATATCCAGTTTCTCGTCCGCTTTTTTTCTATATTAAGAAAGCACATTTAGGTATTATTTCAGGTTTGCGAGAGTATGTTGACTTTTTTCTTTCTGATCAGATGATTGGTCCAGAGGGTCCTTTGGCTGAATATGGTTTGATTGTTTCTCCTGAAAAGGAGCGTCAAGCGCAGCGTTCTGATTTTTCTGCTGGTCGAGTAATGACATTGAAATAATTTGCAGGGAAAATTTGTTGGATTTCTGGAATAGGAAACTTGGGTGCTATTTTTTATAAAAACTGAAAGATAAAATGCGCATTTCCTTTATTATTTTGCTGTTATTGATTTTTGGATTTTGTGGCTTTTGTATTTCTTATATGCGAGCACGCATTCTTGAATACAGACAACATAAGATGCATTCTCGTGCGTATTATTATGGCTGGTGGACATTTTTGATTACTGTTATTCCAGCTTTTATTTTTTTAATTGTTTGGGATGCTGGGAGTACAATTTATTTAGAATATAATGCCTCTCGAGAGCTTGGGGCGTATAGTGCGCATGTAACAGAGTCTGTAAATCATGATCTACTTTGGGAGACACTTCGAAGTCTCGTCAAAATGATTCATCGCTTTGAGGGGAATCTTTCTACCGCTTCCTATAAGGAAGTGCAGGCACAATTACTCGCGAAGGGATTGATTGTATCTCATGAAGCATCAGATGATGTGTTCAAAATAGCCCGGTCGTGGGTATTCTCTTCTGAAAAGCTTAAGTTTATAGGTTATGGTTTCCTTTTTGCTATTGCATTCTTTGGTTTTATCTTTGGAATGATGCAAATTGCGCCTCATCAGCGTGCGCGCAATAAGGTTGAATCTTTTATTATTATTGGATTAATTTGTGCATCTATTGTTGCAGTTTTGACAACAATAGCCATTGCGCTTTCTATGCTTTTTCAGACAGTGAGCTTTTTTCAGTCTGTATCCTTTTCAAATTTCTTTTTAGGAACTGTTTGGGATCCGCGTTTTTCCGCGAGTGGCTCAAGCGATGAAGTAGGACAATTTGGTTTAATACCGCTTCTTGCTGGTACGCTTTATATTGCATTTGTCGCCATGCTTTTTGCTGTACCTATAGGACTATTTTCAGCTCTTTATATGGCTGAGTATGCTTCTGCGCGATTGCGAGCAATTGTAAAACCATTGTTGGAAGTTCTTGCTGGCATCCCAACCATTGTTTATGGTTTTTTTGCTTTGAAGGTTGTAGGACCATTTTTACGTGATCTCTCTGCGTCTCTCTCAGATGGGGGTGGTTTTATTATGGCACAAAGTGTTTTGACTGCTGGAGTTGTGATGGGAATTATGTTGATACCTTTTGTTTCCTCTTTATCGGATGATGTTATTACGGCTGTTCCACGCATTTTACGTGAAGGTTCTTATGGTTTAGGCGCAACGCAATCTGAAACAATTAAAAAAGTTGTTATACCAGCAGCGCTTCCAGGGATTATGGGGGCCATTTTGTTGACGGCATCGCGTGCAATTGGAGAAACAATGATTGTGGTTTTGGCGGCAGGTGTTGCAGCAAACTTAACACTCAATCCTTTCGAAGCAATGACTACGATGACTGTAAAGATTGTTAATCAATTGACCGGTGACTTTGAGTTTAATTCTCCACAAACTCTGGTGGCTTTTGCCTTAGGAATGACGCTCTTTGTTATGACACTTTTGATGAACATTCTGGCTCTTTATATTGTGCGTAAATATCGGGAACAATATGAATGAATGAAGATTTTTTCCCTCGTCGCAATATTAGCCTCAAGCGTCGGTATTGGGCTGAACGTCGTTTTCGTGCCTATGGTTTGATTGCCATTTCTATTGGTTTGTTTTTTTTATTTACGCTTTTATGGTCTATCATTGGTCAGGGTTATACAGCTTTTTTTCAAAGTGAAATGACATTATCGATTTATTTGGATGAAAAGATCATTGATCCAAGTGGTCAACATAAAACAAAACCGCGAGTACTCATGACGGCGAATTATCCACTTCTTGTACGCAATGCTTTAGCAAAGAAACTTAATATAGATCAAAATGATCGAGCCTCTCTTCGGGAAGTTAATCGTATGTTTTCAAATAGTGTTCGCGTTCAACTGCGTGAAATGGTGACAAAGAATCCAAAACTGATTGGCACGATGCAAAAAGTTAAAGTTTTGGCATCTGCGGATATTGATTCTGCTTATAAGGGACAGATTGATCTGCGTGTAGCAGAAAAAAACCGTAAAGTTTCTAATCGACAAGTAGAATGGATAAAGCGTTTAGCGCATGATGGTACGCTTTATAAAACATTTAATATTGGTTTTTTTACATTTGGCGCTTCAAGTCGTCCTGAGACTGCGGGATTAGGTGTTGCGATCATTGGTTCTCTTTATATGATAGGCATCGTTTTATTAGTTTCACTCCCGATAGGCATAGCAACGGCTCTTTATTTGGAAGAATATGCACGCAAAAATAAATTTACAGATTTTATAGAGGTTAATATCAATAATCTTGCAGCTGTTCCTTCAATTGTGTTTGGTCTTTTAGGACTCTCTTTTTTTGTTAATTTTTTAGGATTACCACGTTCAGCCTCTTTTGTTGGTGGTCTTGTTTTAGCGCTCATGACTCTTCCCACGATCATTATTGCAACACGTTCTGCTCTGCGTGCTGTTCCTCTCTCTATTCGTGCAGCAGCTTTAGGACTGGGAGCATCAAAAACACAAATGATTTTTCATCATGTTGTTCCTTTAGCTGCGCCTGGTATTGTGACAGGCACAATTATTGGAGTCGCGCAGGCTTTGGGTGAAACAGCGCCTTTGCTTTTGATTGGAATGGTTGCTTTTGTTGTGAATATTCCTACGACCCCCATGGATCCAGCAACGGCTTTGCCTGTTCAAATTTTTATGTGGGCGGGTGAAGCAGAGCGCGCTTTTGTTGAAAAGACATCAGGAGCTATTATTGTATTAATGATTTTTCTTGCGATCATGAATATTTCTGCGGTTTTTTTACGTCGACGATTTGAACGCCGCCAGTAATTTTAATAAAACAACAGCTTTGATAAGATTTTTGTAAGGTGAATTTTTGTAATGAAGATTAAAATGCGCGGTCAGGATGTGAAGGTTTCTTATGGAGACAAAGAAGCACTCCATGGTATTACACTTGATATTCCTGAACATCAAGTAACAGCCTTGATTGGTCCATCAGGATGCGGAAAGTCGACTTTTTTGCGTTGTTTTAACCGTATGAATGATACGATTGAAGGCGCTAAAACAACCGGTCTTATTACCTTAGATGGGGAGAATATTTATGACCAGAGGATTGATGTTGTAGAATTGCGCGCTCGTGTTGGAATGGTTTTTCAAAAGCCCAGTCCTTTTCCAAAATCTATATTTGAGAATGTTGCGTATGGTCCACGCATTCATGGTTTAGTTAAAACGCGCTCTGAATTGCATGATGTAGTTGAAAAGAGTTTGAGGCAGGCAGGTTTGTTTGAAGAAGTAAAAGATCGTCTTCATGATCTTGGAACAAGTTTGTCAGGGGGACAACAACAGCGTTTGTGTATTGCACGTGCTATTGCGGTTAGTCCTGAAGTTATTTTGATGGATGAGCCCTGTTCAGCTCTTGATCCCATTGCGACGGCACGGATTGAAGAGCTTATCGATGCGTTACGGCAAAATTATACAATTGTTATTGTAACGCATTCCATGCAACAGGCCGCACGTGTTTCTCAATATACGGCTATGTTTCATTTAGGGCATTTGGTAGAAGTTGGTGCGACTGAAATGATCTTTACCTCACCAAAAGAGCAACGGACGCAAGATTATATTACGGGGCGTTTTGGATAGGTGAATTGAGGAGTGTAAGATATGTCTATGAACCATACTGTCCGTTCTTATGATGCAGAACTAAAATATTTAAAAGCAAGGATTACAGAAATGGGGAGCCATGCAGAAAGAATGATTGAACGTTCTGTAGCATCGGTTGTGTGTAGTGATCTTCAACTTGCAACGACAGTGATTGCCGATGATGTGTTTTTAGATGAAGCAGAACGTGACATTGATGAAAAAGCGGTTGCTATTATTTGCAAACGCCAACCGATGGCTGTCGATTTGCGTGAAATTATTGGAGCCATTCGTATTTCTTCTGATCTTGAGCGGATTGGGGATATGGCCAAAAACATTGCTAAAAGGACTGTTGCACTTTCAGAAATACGTCAATCTGCTTCTGTTTATCATGGGCTTGAAACAATTACAGCTTTAGCACTCAATCAATTAAAAGAAGTCTTAAATGCTTATACGAGTCGCCTATTAGAGCGTGTTGACGCGGTGCGTGAGCGTGATGAGAAGATTGATGCTTTGTATACTTCTCTTTTTCGTGAACTTTTGACATATATGATGGAAGATATGCGTAATATTACGGTTTGTACGCACTTACTGTTTTGTTTAAAGAATATTGAACGGATTGGTGACCATGTTACTAATATTGCTGAGATGCTGCATTATATCATAACGGGTTACCATATGTCCTCTGATCGTCCTCGCGATGACCTTACTTATAAAGTTGGGGTAGGTGAGAAGAAAATAGATTAAGATTTTTCTTATATGTATAAAATCAGTTTGTAGATATATGAGTATTTTCTTACAGTGCGGCTATAGAAAGAATAAGATAACTATCTTATGGAAAAGCATAAAGAGGCAACAAAGAGTTTTTCAGAGAAGCATAGCAGATTGCTAACTCTTGGTTTGACATATTTGTATATTGGATGATATCATCACTCGTATTGTGGCAGGAGGGGAGTTTTCTAGGGGAATTTCCTTTCAGATCATTTTGTTAAAATTTTTATATTAAAAGGGGATATCTGTATTATTTTTTTAATATCGATGCAAAGAGTTTTGGTATCCAAATTTTTTGTATGTAGGAGAAGTGGATAGTGTTACTTCATTGTAATTGGAACGTGTGGGCTATTATGGACTATATTGGACCATGAAGGATAACAATATTGATCTGTAAATTAAGAGTTTTTTATTTTTTATTTTGCATAGATACTTTTTGATTACCTCTTGTATTAAAATTTTACTGAGTGGTAACAGTTAGCTATGTACTTTATTGAGAGATACATTTAAAGCTCATTTCAAAATTTGAATAGCTCAGAGATTATAGGAATGTGTTGCATAAGATGAAAAAAAATCGTTGGAATGTTTTTGTTACCTGTTGTGTAGCGCCGTTAGTTGTTGTGGGGTGTGCTTCAAATCGTTTAGATACTGGAAAAGTAAATAATAATAAGACAAAAACAGTTACGTATCCATTGACAGAGCGTCAATGTCTCATGCGAGCGATGTATTTTGAATCAAATCGCACAAGCCGTGAAGGAATGATTGCTGTTGGGACGGTTGTTATGAATCGTGTTAATTCAACCGCCTATCCTAAGACGATTTGTGGTGTTGTTGGTCAATATAAGCAGTTTGCTCCTGGTGTTTTAACGCGTCCTATGACGGAGAAAGCATCTGTTGCTCGTGTAAGAGAGGCGGCTGATGCTGTTTTACGGGGTGAACGAGATAAGAAAGTTAAACACGCTAAGTTTTTTCATACCGCTGGTTTGTCTTTTCCGTATAAAAACATGCATTATGTTCAGGTTGCAGGGGGAAATGCTTTTTATGAAAAACGATCACGTGATGGGGAACTTCAAGTTCCTACAAATAATCGCCCTTATGATGTTGCTTATGCTTTTGCTCAAGAACGTTCTGGTCATGCGCCAAGCTTTATAGATGAAGGCTTAGAAAGTGGGGGAGTAAAGGTAGAAAAAAGAGCATCTCCTTCGATAGAAATAGCACAGTCCAAGACGGCACATCTTGCATCTTTTGCTTTGGTACAGCTTGATAAAGTTCCTATTCCTGCCTATGCACCTCAACATCTAGCTAGGAAAGAGGAAAATAAAACGATTATGACTTTGCCTTCATCAGATCAGTTAAATGCAATTGTTGCAATGTTAGAAAAACGACATAGAAACTGGTAAGTTTTTCACGACAAAAGAAGGGTTATATACCCATTGCGGTTTATGAATTAAGTGAACCTTTTAGCGATAATGACACGCATAAATATACGTAGAGAAAATGAACTCGAAGGATCTAAAAAAATTTATAAGATGACGACATAAAGAACGCATTTTATTTAAAGAAGGGTATTGCTAATGTACTTTGATATTCATGAGACAATTTCGCCTGAAATGCTTAATCGTCTTGCAGAAATTACAGTAAAAGTGGGGTTGAATTTACAAGAGGGGCAGGATCTTGTTTTGACTGCTCCAGTTTCAGCATTACCTTTTGTTCGGCGTATTGCATATCATGCTTATAAGGTTGGTGCTGGTGTCATTACACCAATTTTTAGTGATGATATATTATCGCTTACACGTTTTGAAAATGCCCATAAAACTAGTTTTGATTGTGCCCCTTCTTGGCTTTATGAGGGAATGGCGAAGGCTTTTGAAAAGGGGGCAGCGCGGTTAGCAATTGTTGGTGATAATCCTTTGCTCCTTTCCAATCAAGATTTCGATAAGGTTGCGCGTTTGAATAAGGCGACTTCACTAGCTTACCAGCCTGCTCTCAAAAAAATATCGAATTTTTCTATAAATTGGTCAATTGTTGCTTATCCAACAGCAGGATGGGCTGAGGCAATGTTTCCTTCTTTACCACTGAATGAGGCGATTAAAAAATTAGCCGATGCAATTTTTTCTGCTTCACGTGTTACAGAAGAAGATCCGGTACATGCGTGGTTCGTCCATAACGAGAATTTAAAGAAACGGTCATCTTGGCTTAATGAGCAGCGTTTTTCTGCTTTACACTTTACAGGGCCAGGGACTGATTTAACTGTTGGTTTGGCAGATGATCATGAATGGCATGGTGGTGCATCTGTTGCTCAAAATGGTGTTATTTGCAATCCGAATATTCCGACAGAAGAAGTTTTCACGACTCCTCATGCTCATAAGGTTGAAGGTTTTGTTCGCTCAACAAAGCCACTTTCCTATCAAGGAACACTGATTGATAATATTGAAGTACGTTTTGAAGCAGGGCGTATTGTTGAATCCCGTGCATCAACGGGGCAGGAAGTTTTGCAGCAGGTTTTGCAAAGTGATGAGGGTGCAAGCCGATTGGGCGAAGTTGCTCTTGTTCCTCATTCTTCACCAATTTCTAAGAGTGACCTCCTTTTTTATAATACCTTATTTGATGAAAATGCTGCATGTCATATTGCTTTAGGACAGTGTTATTCCAAATGCTTTTTAGATGGGGCATCATTGACATCAGAAGAGATTGCAGCGCGTGGTGGTAATAAAAGTGTCATTCATATTGACTGGATGATTGGTTCTGGCGAAATTGATATCGATGGCATTACCCAAGATGGTGTAAGAGTTCCTGTATTTCGTAAAGGTGAGTGGGCTTAATCCTGCTATGTCCTCAAATATTGTCATTTGAGGTAGGGTGGGGTGTAAGCCTCATTGATACGTTAAGTATTTTAGAGTGCCAGGTGAATATTCAAGGCAGGGTTTGGTCATAAAGCCTTTAGTTAAGTGACTCACATGAGTAGGAAGCTAAGTGAAATCCACTCATCAAGAATTTGAGTCGTTTATAGAGCAGATGTAGAGGAAACCTTTGTTCTTTGAGGAGGGAAAAGAAGCCAATTTATTGGTGATACAATTGAAAAGTGTATAATTATTAAAGAAGAGAGATGCCTGAACTTCCTGAAGTAGAGACAGTTCGTCGTGGACTTGAGTCTGTTGTAACTGATGCAAAGATAGTATCTGTCAGACTTAATCGTAGAGATTTGCGCTTTCCTTTTCCTGAGGCTTTTTCTGAGCGCCTTATTGGCAGAACAATTATAGAACTTGGTCGGCGTGCAAAATATTTATTATTCCATCTTTCTCAGAATGAAACGATTTTAAGCCATTTAGGAATGTCTGGTTCATGGCGTATAGAGAATGATCTTTTAAGAACGACAAGTAAATTGGTTAAACATGATCATTTTGTCATGGATATTCAAACAAGGAATGGTGAAGTTTATCATCTTATTTATAATGATGTGCGTCGCTTTGGATTTATGCTTTTAGTCAATACGGACAAGCTTTATGAACATCCACTTTTAAATAAGCTAGGGCTTGAACCTATGAGTAATTCGTTTTCTGGTCGTTATTTACAAAAGGCTTTTGTTAATAAAAAAATGTCTCTCAAGAGCGTTTTACTTGATCAGTCTATTGTTGCAGGTCTTGGGAATATTTATGTTTGTGAAGCACTTTGGCGGAGTCGTTTGTCTCCACAACGTGGTGCATTTACATTGGCATCAAAAACGGCACGTGCATGTGAATTTGCAGATTCTTTAGCAAAAAATATACGCAATGTGATTTCTGAAGCCATTTTGTCTGGTGGCTCTTCTTTACGTGATTATATGCATATAGATGGTTCACTTGGTTATTTCCAACATGCTTTTTCAGTTTATGGACGAGAAGGCAAGCAATGTTTGGAATGTGGAACGCCTATAGTGCGTATTTTACAGGCTGGACGTTCAAGTTTTTACTGCTCACAATGCCAAAAATGAATAAGGTGTCTTGCAAAATCTTACAAGAGGCTTAAAGTCGTCGTATCTATAGTATAATTACACAAGGCTTGAGAGGTTTTTTTTATGCTGAATAAAGTACTAACACATCTTGATGGAAATATAGAAAAGAGCCTTGAACGCCTTTTTTCTCTTTTACGTTTTCAATCGATTTCTACAGACTCGGCTTACAAGGATGCATGTCGTAAAGCAGCTGATTGGTTAGTAGAGGATTTAAAAAGCATCGGTTTTGAGGCTTCACGCCGTGATACACCGGGTCATCCAATGGTTGTTGGGCATCATCCAGGACCTTCGGATGATTGTTTGCATGTTTTGTTTTACGGACATTATGATGTTCAACCTGTTGATCCTTTGAGTTTATGGGAGGATGATCCATTTACACCTTCTTTAAAAGAGAGAGATGGAGAGAAAGTTATTTGTGCTCGTGGAGCTTCAGATGACAAAGGTCAGTTGATGACTTTTATTGAAGCATGTCGTGCATTTAAGAAAGAAACAGGGCATCTTCCTGTTAAAGTTACTATTTTATGTGAAGGTGAGGAAGAATGTGCTTCTCCTTCCCTTATTCCTTTTTTAAAAGAAAATAAAGATGAACTTAAGGCAGATTATGCATTGGTTTGTGACACGTCAATGTGGGATGCGGATACACCATCTATTGCTCTTTCTCTTCGGGGAATTATGGCAGAAGAGATAATTATTACAGCAGCGAATCGTGATTTGCATTCTGGTTATTTTGGAGGAGTAGCAGTTAATCCCATTCGTATTCTAACGAAAATCTTAGCAGGACTTCACGATGAAAATAATAGGGTAACACTTCCTAGTTTTTATGATGGCGTAGAAGAAACACCTCCACAGATTTTGCAGTTATGGAATGAACTTAATTGTACTGCTGAAAATTTTCTTGGTCCTATAGGGCTTTCCATTCCTGCTGGTGAAAAAGGGCGGAGCATTTTAGAGCTTGTATGGGCACGTCCTACCATGGAAATTAATGGTATTAGTGGCGGCTATGAAGGGGAAGGGATGAAAACGGTTATTGCTTCTCAAGCGAGTGCAAAAGTATCGTGTCGTTTGGTGCATAAGCAAGATCCAGAGAAAATACGCCAAGCGTTGCGTGATTATGTACGTAGCTCAATTCCGGCTGATTGTAAGGTTGAATTTAAGAATCACGGTTCTTCTCCGGCACTTCAGATTTCTGATGATTCATCTTTTATCAAGGAGGCGAAGGATGCCTTATCACAAGAGTGGGAAGTGCCTGCTGTTTTGACAGCTATGGGGGGCTCGATCCCAATTGTAGCAGATTTTCGGTCAATTCTTGGTATGGAAACTCTTTTGGTTGGTTTTGGACTGGCTGATGATCGTATTCATTCGCCTAATGAAAAGTATAATTTAAAATCGTTTCATAAGGGGCAGCGGTCTTGGGCGCGTATTCTTGCTGCTTTCGCAAATAGGAGGGTAAATGGCTGAGATTCGCGTTCATCAAGGTGATTTACCAAACTTAGATAATTATAAAACTGACGCCATTGCGATTGATACTGAAACTTTAGGGTTACAACCCCATCGTGATCGTTTATGTGTTGTTCAGCTTTCTTCTGGAGATGGTACTGCCGATATTATACAAATTGCTAAAGGACAAAAGAGTGCACCTAATTTGGTCAAGCTTCTTGGAGATAACGCAGTCATCAAAATATTCCATTTTGGGCGTTTTGATCTTGCGATTTTAGCGCATACATTTGGTGTTATGCCAGAGGCTATTTTTTGTACAAAGATTGCTTCGAAACTCACGCGTACTTATACGGATCGTCATGGCTTGAAAGAAATTTGTAATGAATTGCTGAATGTGAATATTTCTAAACAGCAACAATCTTCGGATTGGGCGGCAGAAACGTTATCACAGGCACAAATTGAATATGCTGCGTCGGATGTGTTATATTTGCATCGTTTAAAGGTTATATTTGAAGAACGTTTAAGACGTGAAGAGCGAGAAAATGTTGCCAAGGCATGCTTTCAATTTTTGCCTATGAGAGCTAGGCTTGATCTTTTAGGATGGGCGGAAGTTGATATTTTTGCGCATAGCTAACTTTAAAATTGGCTTTTAATGGAGTTAATTATTGATGTGAGAGGATGAAATGCTTGTACATTATGGGCATTTTATCCTCTCATCTTTTCTGATAAGAGTTATAATAAATTCTTAAGTGCTATTTCATTTGAAGTTTAGGTAATCAAAGTGCTTTTGCGAATTCATATTTTTTACTTTTGTAACAGCTTTTATTTGAAAAAAGCAATTTTGAGGAGAGTTTTGAAACATATGGTAGGTTCGAAGACCTAAATCTCTGAAACCAGTACACAGCCTAATTGGGAAAAAATATGAAGGCGTAAATATAAAAACCAAATCTTATCTTTACCATCATTTTTAATTCTGCTTTACGACTTTCAAAAGTATCTAAAGCAATGTCTGTTAAATAATAGAGATTACGCATTGCCTCACGCTTTTGTTTCTCACGTTTTTAATGGATTTACGTTCTTCATGTAAAACAGAACGCCCTAAACGGAATATATTTGTGTTGCTAATTCATGTGCTTTTTTTAAAATAAACCGGCACCCAAGCTCATTTCACGGCGGCGCTTATGAGTGGTATAACGATAAAGCCCCAAAATATGATATAAAATTCGTTGAGCACTCCCATCTTTACGCTTATGGAGTAACAAGCCGCTACCATCACACAATTTGCCAACTCCCAATGTTGTGTAGCTCTTGGCACTTGGGATGGTTTATAAGAGGCATTTTTAGTCTTTTTTATTTTTGTCTACACAGCTCTCCCCACTTGTAACATGCAATCAAATGGTTTTGATGGATTCAACATGAAAAAGATTTGGATGAGAGAATCTTACGGTATTCAGGGTTTTTACTCAATATGAATAACGCTAAACTATCATTATAAATCAATATATTATATGATTAATGTATACAGATAACTACGATTGCACTGAACAATGCAAAGAGCAACTCCTAGAAAAGTGTGCTAGAAACAAGTCAGCAAGAGCGCTTTTTACTAAGTCAAAACGTTGCAATAGCTTTTGCATTTAAATAGATTCGTAAGAATCCCCCTGTTTTCAAGAGTTTTATCTCTATACAAACTTCATTTATGATGTGGAAGCGAATAAATTTGCTTAATGTATAATGAACAAGTTTGGAATGAGAGAATATTCTGATATTCTAGGGGCTCATTTTGTGTGAGGAAATGTACATTATATTTATAAATCAATTGTTTATGTGAGGCTCGTATAGTTTATTATTTTCAGACGATACTTCGTGCCTTTAATTTATTACTCAATAAGTGATTTCTATGTTGGTAGAGCAGGGCAATTTGCTTTTATTTTAAAATCAAAAGGGCTCCAAAGCTTTATTTGTAAGGATTTTCACTTTTTATCTATAAACATATTATTTTTCTCTAGAAATTTGCAATGAAGGCACTAGGTAAAATCCATTATGGATATTTAATGAGGTTAATTTATGAACATAAAATATTTTATTACAGCTTTTGCTACTTTTGCTTCAATCTCTATCGCTCAGGGTGCGAGTTTTTTAGCGTCTCAAAACCTTATACAGAGAGCATCTTCGGCTGTTCCTCCAATAGGTCTTTTTTCTGGTGAACAGCTTCGCAAGGTATTATCTGAAGTTTTTCAAATAGAACTTTCTTGCACAAATAACAGTGAATACATAACAGCAGCTAAGTTAGTACCTGTGTCACATTCTGGTAAAAAAAGAGGATATAATCCTAAAAAAGGACTAGGGAAAAGAGGACGACCAAACCTATTTACACGAAGTCCAATGAGTTTTTAAAAAGTGAGAAAACAACATTGAGAGCTGTAACGTATGCTCGAAAAATGAAGAAAAGAGATATTATCACCTGAAAACAGGAGGGGAGCTATTTTTTTAAATGGTGTTATAATTGTATACGGTGAGAATGAAGAGTACTGTTCGGAAAAGATACGAGCAGGGAGATTTTAGTGAACGAATAGTACTGTATAATAGCAACCAGTCGTTACAAAATTCATGGGTTTAGATGAATATAGCCTAGAGATTTCGGGTTATTTTGTTATGCCGATCGTCATTTTAAGTGTGGTTATATAAGGCATGTAAAACGCCTTGATAAGTGCTTTTAGAGTATGGGGTGGGATTAGTGAAGGACTTGTCTATAGGGAATCTTTGGTTAAGTGAATTACATGAATGGGAAGCTAAATGAAACCCACTCGACAAAAATCTGGACTATTTGCAGACAGGGTCTGATAGGACGCTTCATCCAAATCGAGAAGAAAGCCAAGTATTTATTTTAATGTTAAACTTTTGATCTTGGTGTGTTTCAAGGAATAAAACGCCATTGAGTTGCATACTTACGTGAGCTTGTTTTAAAGAAACATTTCTCAATGCTCACAAGCCTATTTCGCGACGCCATTTATGAAAGGTATAATGGTAAATCCATTGAGTACTACCGCCTTTACGCTTATGAAGGTGAAAAGCCAGCATTCATCACACACTTTGCTAGTTCTCAATATTGTGACAGCCTTTGGTATGTGAGACGATTCATAAGGAGGCGTTTTTAATCCTTTCTTGTACAGTTTTTATCTACACGGCTTTTCTTGCTTGTAATGTGCAAGCGAATGATTTTGATTGATTGCGACATGCAACCAGTTTGGAATGAGAGAATCTTACGATATGTGACTACAGAATTTTATAAAATATTTTTTATTTGTCTATGATGCAATATCAGATATTTTTTCTGCCAAATTAATGACTTTTAAAGCAAAGTTTTGTGTGAAAACTTTAAGAAAGATCTCTCATCTTTTTTGATTTAAGGGGAGTTTGAATATAGATTTCAGCATTTATCATACCAGTTTCTTGTCTTTAGGCATTTTTTTCAATTTAGTCTTGTAATGGAGTATGAAATGATAGCCTACAAATAAGGCTGAAGCTCTGAAAAAGACTTTACTATAAGGTTGAAAGAAGAAAAAAATGGTAAATATTTAAAAACAATAAATGCCTAAAGTAAAAATAAAGAGCAGGCAAGTTGCATGTGATCTTGTTTCAATCCATGGATTATTGGAAGTCTTATTTTGTGCGATACAAGTTTATGTTTGAAATAAGCATCCTTTTTATGAAAAAAACGAATACATAGTTTTCATATTTGGTTATGCGAAGGATGAAGGTAAAAACGTTATTTGTATAAATTTAAATAGAACGGTTGCATTTGACAGTTCTTGCTATTGAAAACATTCATAAGTGACATTTTTAGTTTTTTAACGGTTTCACATACTTGCTCGTTTGTATTGTATAGAGGGATGGTTTTTGTTGCTTGAATATACAATGGTTTAAGATGAGAGCATTTGAATTTAATATAAAATGATAATTTTTCATTAGACAATAGCACATGCTTTCCACGGTGATAACGCAGATATTTTTGAAAAATTTATAAAGAAGAGCAAATGTGACAAGAGACAATCATTTGTACATTGGCATAGTTCAATTCTCATTTATTACAGATCAAGCAATCAAAGGTGATTTGATTGGCTTTTTGTTTTTTTTATGAGTGTATCATTTTTGCTACAGATATCTGAAGTTTGGGCTCTATATGAAACGATGTGTTCAAATAAATATTCAGCTATGGAGAGAAAATATGAATATGAAATGGTTAATAACAGCTTCTGCTTTCGCTTTTGTTTCAGCTTCAGCAGCACAAGCAGCAGATGTTATTGTTCCCCCAAGTCCAACACCTGTTGCTCCCGTTATTGTTGCTCCAACTTTTTCTTGGACAGGTTTTTATGTTGGAGGCCAGATTGGTGGTTTTTCGGGTAAAACGAAAATGGATATTCTCAGTAACGGAAAAAAGATTCCAGCGCCGGATGACCTTTTGCCTAAACTATCTGGTTTCATGGGTGGTCTTTACGCAGGTTCCAACGTTGATCTCGGTAATGGCCTTATTTTAGGTGTTGATACAGATATCGTGTGGTCTAATAAAGATGACACGAAGACAGGAAACACATATGTTATTCTTCCAGGTCATATCAATTATATTAAGAAGATATTAACAGAATCTGGAATTAGTATTGGTAAAGATGCGCTTGAAGCTGGTGCTAAACGGACCCACAGTTTCACTTTTAAAGAAAAGTGGGCTGGTGCGACACGCGTACGTATTGGTTTTGCAGCTGAACGCATTATGCCTTACGTTGCTGGTGGTATCGCCTATACACAGCTTCAAGATACTGCATCAATTTCAATAACAGGCAAAGATTCAGATAAAGTAATAGCTTCTGGTAGCTTGTCTGATGAAACAAAGACCCTTGTTGGTTACACTCTGGGTGCTGGTGTTGATTTAGCTATGACCAATAACGTTATTGTCCGTGCGGAATACCGTTACTCTGATTTTGGAAAAAAGAAATTCTCAAATGATAAATATGAGACATCTTACAAAACCAATGATTTCCGAGTTGGTGTTGCTTACAAATTTTAACAGATGATAAGTTAAATAACAGAGGCGCTGTTTTTAACAGCACCTCTGTTATTCTCTGTTGCTATATTATCACACAATACATAATTTATTGTGGATGTGGAAAGATATTATTCAGATTTTCTTAAAAAAATCATAGACAATAAACAATAATTACATTTAAAAATCAATAAGTTATTTATATATATTTTTTAAGTTTCTCGTACAAAACAAAGCTATGAATTGCTTTTGTCTGAGATGTGCCCTCCATTTTCTGTGACTGTATCATTTTTACTACAGCTTTTCTTTCTGTAATCTTGTAGCACTTTGCTCATAAATAAATTAGGAGCAAAGTTTATGAATATAAAATCTTTAGTAACAACTTCTGTTATCGCTATAGCGGCAGCTTCTGCAGCACAAGCTGCTGATGTTATCATCCCTCGTGAAACAGCCCCAGCAGTCATCTCAGCCCCTTCATTTTCTTGGACAGGCTTTTATATCGGTGGTCAGATTGGTGGTTTTTCAAGTAAAATTGACTTAAAAGATAAAGATAAAGAGACTTCAATTTTTAAAGACTTATCACCTAAGCTTTCAGGTTTGATTGGCGGTTTTTATGCAGGATCTAACTTTGATCTTGGAAATGGCATTATACTAGGTGTTGAAACAGATATGATCTGGTCTGGCAAAAAGGATGTGCGAGTAGCTTCTGAAACTGTAACTCCTCCAGCTGGTGGAACTGAAACTCCTCAAGGTGGTGGAACTGAAACTCCTCAAGGTGGTGGAACTGAAACTCCTCAAGGTGGTGGAACTGAAACTCCTCCAGCTAGTGGAACTGAAACTGTAAAGAGTTTAAGTATTAGAAATGCAGGTGCACAAGAAGCTGTGGATGTATCAGAAGCTGTTGGTTTTAAACAGAAATGGGCTGGTGCTACGCGAGTACGTATTGGTTTTGCTGCTGCTGACCGCATTATGCCTTATGTTGCTGGAGGTGTTGCCTATACACAGCTAGAGGCTGCTCATGGAGAAGTGAAGGTAGGTGATAAAACTTTTGTTTCAGGTTCATCTGCTGAAACAGCAACAATGGTTGGTTTCACTATTGGTGGCGGTCTTGATTTTGCAGTGACTGATAATGTCCTGTTGCGTGCAGAATACCGTTACTCGGACTATGGTAAAAAGAAATTTTTTGCAAAAGAAAAAGAATATAATTTCAGAACCAATGACTTCCGTGTTGGTGTAGCTTACAAATTCTAATTTCGTAAAAAACAAAATAAACTTCTAAGAGGCTCTGTCAAAGACAGAGCCTCTGTTATATTATTACTCACTCCATATTTATTGGAGATATAAAAATATTTTCATAAACGACAGACAAGAATTACATTCAAAATCGATAAGTTAACTTACGAATTCTCGTACGGAGTGAAGTTAATAACGTTGTAAAGTCATGCAGCGATTTTGTTTTGAGTGCATCCTCCATTTTCTATAACTGTATTATTTTTTACTACAGCTTTTCTTTCTGTAATCTTGTAGCATTATCCTCTAAATAAATGAGGCGCAAAGTTTACGAATATAAAATCTTTAGTCAAAACGTCTATTATCGCTATGGCAGCAGCTTCTGTGGCACAATCTTCTGATGTTATCATTCCTCGTGAAACAGTCTCAGCAGTTATCACAGCCCTTTCGTTTTCTTGGATAGATTTTTATCTTGGTGGTCAAGTTAGCAACTTTTCAAGTCAAAATTGATGTATTTGATTTAGAGACAAAAGAAAAAACTTCAGATAAAGATGGACTACCTAAGCCTTGAGGTTTCATAGGTGGTATTTATTTAGGTTCCAATTAGGTTCTAATGTAGATCTTGGAAATGTCCTCATTCTAGGTGTTGAAACCGATGCAGTCTGGGCAGACCGAGGAGAGACGAAGACGGTCTCAAAGATTCTTGCGATTGACGAATTTAATGATTTTAATGATGAATTTGAAGATGCTGGTGTTGCATTGCTGGTGTTACATTGGATGAAAATAAAAAGTTTCAAAAAGGTGACACAGCAGTGTATCATATTGGTTTCAAAGAAAAATAGTCTGGTGCAACACGGGTTTGTGTTGGTTTTTCCGTCGCTGACCGCATTATGCCTTATGTTGCCAATGGTATTGCCTATGCGCAAATACAAGGTGTCGATAAAGTTTCAGAAACAAAAAAGTCGGCAAATGGTAAGTCAAGTAAAGAAGTTGCTGCTACGGTATTTGATAAATCAAAAACGTTGGTGGGTTTTACCCTTGGTGGTGGTATAGATTTCACGATGACAGATCATATTCTTCTTCGTGCGGAATACCGCTACTCAGACTTTGGTAAGAAGGAATTTAAAAAAGATTACCTTAAACTAGGCTACAAAACAATGACTTTTATGTAGGTGTCGCTTACAAGGTCTAATTTCATCAAAAGCGCAATTATGAATACAAAGTATTAATAAAAAATTAAATTTTAAAGAGATCTTGACTTTTACAAAACCGCTGTTTTCTAGGCTTTTATTTGTATGACTGTGACATTTTTACTACAGCTTTTCTATCTATAATCTTGTAAGGTCATCTTATAGTTAATTTAGGAGCAAAATTATGAATACAAAATCTTTAATAGCAACTTCTGCTGCTGCTTTAATTTCAGCTTCTGCAGCACAGGCTGCTGATGTGATGATCCCTCATGAAGTCGCACCAGCAGTTATCGCAGCAGCCCCTTCGTTTTCTTGGACGGGTTTTTATCTTGGTGGTCAAGTTGGCAACTTTTCGAGTAAAACTAAAGTAACTATTCCAGGAGCGGATAAAGAACTTTTCAAAAAAGATAACACACCTAGTCCTTCTGGTTTCATGGGTGGTATTTATGCCGGATCTAACGTAGACCTCGGAAATGGTCTCATTCTCGGGGTTGAAACCGATGCAGTTTGGGCAGGCCGTGAAGAATCAAAAAAAGCCCGTGAATTGACTCTTACTGAAAAAGATGCAGAAAATTTTAATGCTGCCCTTGAAAAAGCTAAGGTTGAACTAAAAGATCAGCAGCAGTTTGCAGAAGGTGACAAGGTAACAGAAACGCACAGTTACAAAGAAAAATGGTCTGGTGCGACACGCGTCCGTATCGGTTTTGCTGCTGTTGACCGTATTATGCCTTATGTTGCTGGTGGTATTGCCTATGCGCAGGTACAGGGCATTCAATCCGTTGCAGGAAAAGGAGAGAGAGCTAAAGTTGAGCAGAAAGCTGACGGGGATGAAAAAGTGCCAGACGCAGAGGCTAAGCAAGCCATAGATTTGACTGGTGGTACTTGGGCTGATGACACGAAGACAATGCTTGGTTTCACTATTGGTGGTGGAGTTGACTTTGCAATGACAGACAACGTTCTTTTACGTGCGGAATACCGTTACTCCGATTTTGGTAAAAAGAAATTCGCAAACGATACACGTGAATTCAATTACAAAACCAATGACTTCCGTGTAGGTGTCGCTTACAAATTCTAATTTCGTAAAAATGAAATTAGAAGCATAAAAAATACTAAGGCCTCGTTTAACGGGGCCTTTATTTTATTAGCTCTCTATTCTATATCTCTTAATCCCTTCTATTTTTATTTGTATCATTTTGTGCTATAAGACTTTAAAGAAAAAAGTTTTATATTATAGAGGGCGAATTGGTGGTATATATGGATTTTATAGCTACTGATTACATAAAATCTTATATCATGGCTATCATTTTACGCCTAAGTGAAAAGTATTCAATTAATCTCAGAAATAGGAAAAGATCATAACCAGTGACTAAATTTATTCTGTATATACCAGATTAGAGTGAGCGTATTACATATATCTGTTGGAGTAAGCTTTGGGAAATACAGTCTCATTGGGGAAGAATATGAAGTAACAAAGAGAAAAACTAGTTTCCAACTTTATCCTCTTCTTTTAATTTAGCTTTACGATTTTCAAAAGCATTTAGGATAATGTCTTACGTTTTTGTTTATTGCATTCTTTTTATGGGATCACACTCCTCATGCAAAACAGAACGCCCCAAACGGAATACACTTGTTGTTGTGTATTCACACATTTGTTTTAAAGAAATATTTTTCAAAGTACATCAAGCCCACTTCATGTCAGTATCCGTGAGTGATATAAGACGGTAAAACCTCCCAATGAAATAATATAAAATCTATAGAGCACCACTATCTTTACACTCTTAATAAAAAGAGCAAGCTAGCATCATCATACAACTTTGCCAGCCACCAATGTTGGTGGACAGACCTTGGCTGTTAAAAGCGTTCATAAGAGGCATTTAAAATTCTTTTAATGTTTTTTGTCCACAGACTGTTTCCGCTATCGAGAGACATGGTTTTGATTAATACAACATAGAACAGGTTTTTAATGATAAAATCCTACAGTATTAGTTTTTTCATTCAACATAAAAACAATAAATTATCCTTATAAATTAAACCGATGTCTCATGATGAAGATATTTACGCAAAGAATCTAAAAGTTTTTTTGCGAGTGTTTGAATAAGTCTTTTGTTTCTCTTAATTTTAGATACAAAATACTATCGCTAAAGCACCAAAAGTAGATCATGTTGATAAATAGATGAAACTTTGATGGCGCTTGGTTTTAAAAAAGGCAATATTTGATTTCACTGTTTTCGTTGGCATTGATTTTGCAATGACAGATGATAGTTTATTGCATGCAGAATACTGTTATTCAGATTTCGGTAAAAAGAAATTTATAAAGAATATTATCATTAACAGTTATGCGAAAATTTAATGAAAATGAATCCAACTTTAAGACACATAATTCTGGTGTGATTTAGTTTACAAATTCTTATTGAATGCAAAATTGAAAGTTTAAGAAGCCTTATTTTCAAAAAATTTTTATTTTTTTGTGAGTGTGTCATTTTTGCTACAGATCTTTCAAAAAAGATGCTCTATATACATTTCATTTTGGATATTTGGAGAGATTTTATGAATACAAAACGTTTAATAACAGCATCTATTTTTTCTTTAATTTCAGCGTCTACAGCGCTAGCTGCTGATGTTATGATTCCTCATCAACCAGCACCATCGACATCTTCTACCATTGTTGCGCCTACTTTTTCATGGACAGGTCTTTATTTAGGTGTCCAAGCTGGTGGTTTTTCGAGCAAATCTGATATAGCTCTTGTTGATCAAGAAAAGAATTTGCCACTAGATAAAGAGATCTCTCCTAAACTTTCGGGTTTTGTAGGTGGTTTTTATGCAGGTTCTAATATTGATCTCGGTGATAACTTTATTTTTGGTGTCGATACGGATTTAATGATATCTGGTAAAAAACACACAAAGACAATTACCATAGGTGCGGCTGATAACACTACAATAGAAAATGCAGTCGTAAGATCCCGCAGATCCGCAAAGCCACAAACGCCTCCAGCCCCACCAGCAGTACCAGGAACACAAGCACAAAAAAACGTTTCAGAAACACCTGCTAGTGCAGGAGCTACAGCAGTAGGGACTCCAGTAGCAGGATCCACGTCAAAAACATCTGCTGCAACGCAATCCGGTTCATCACCAGATAGACCAGTAAATGCAGTTCAATCGTCACAAGCAGGAGCGGTACAATCAAATCAAGCAGCAGCAACTGGAAAGTCTAGCAGTCCTAATACAATAGCAGGAAAAACAGTGACGAAGGTACAAAGTCCAGAAGTTTCGACTTCACTGTCAAACGCACCATCTGTATTGCCAGTAGCACAATCAGACTCCTCCAAACAGGTGTTGAGGACAGAGCAATCTTCACGGACATCATTGGCAAGAACAGATGTAGGGCGGACATCGGTAAATGAATTGCAGTCGCCTGCACCTAAATCGGCATCTTCCAGCACAGGAGTGGGAATTTCAGAGCGGTCAGGATCACTCTCATTGGCAAGATCAGCTTCGGGAGACCAATCATCAGGAGTAGGGTTAAATGGAACACGTGAGTCTGCACCAGTAAAATCTGCCGTAACCGTATCAGCATCACAACCATCATCATCAGAAAGAACAGTACCGAGCGGAGGGACACCTGTACTCGCGAGATCAGGTTCAACCTCTGAGTCAGCAAAAGCTTCCAATGGAACAAGCGGAGCCCAACACGGAGGTCATCATGGCGCCCATGGTAGTGGAAATAATGCTAATCCGCATGGTGCTTCTCATGGAGGTGGGCATGGCTCTGGCGCTCATGCGCATGGTACTAATTCACATGCTTCTCGTTCTCATGGTGGACAGAATGTGGCTGGACATGGTGCACAAAGTACACAAGTGGTGGATAAGAACAATTCCAGTGCATATGGTATAGAACAAATGAAAAAGCTGGCTTCTGAACTTGGTCTTGATCAAGAGGATGAAGTTGAAACTTTAAGTCATACTTTCAAACAAAATTGGGGTGGTGCTACACGGGTACGTATTGGTTTTGCTGCTGATCGCTTTATGCCTTATCTTGCTGGTGGTATTGCTTATGGGCAGTTCCAAGACACTGTATCAATATCCGTTAAGGATGAGGATGGAAGAGTCGTTTCTTCTAAGAACTTAGCTGATGAAACAAAAACCATGATTGGTTACACACTTGGTGGTGGCGTTGATTTCTCGCTTCTGGATAATGTGATTGTACGTGCAGAATATCGTTACTCTGATTTTGGTAAAAAGAAATTTGCAAAGGAAAAACTTGAAGTTAACTACAAAACCAATGATTTCCGCGTTGGTGTAGCTTATAAATTCTAATTTTTTAAAGAGTAAATTTCTAAGAGGCTCCACTATTAGTGGAGCCTTTATTTTTTAAAAGATCACTTTTTGGTTTCTTTTCTTGTGAATTTCATGATAAAGCCCATAGAGTGTGATGATATATTTTCCTGATCGCTGCTTAATACGAATGATAAGCTCGGCTTTCCCTATAGATAAAAACCAGAGTTGCAGGGTTCAGGGAAGTTATGCAAAAATGAAATCGTAAAAGTGGACAGGAATATTTCACAATGACTGTGAAAAATGAAACAATAGATTATTCAAAAACTCTTTATCTCCCACAGACAAATTTTCCTA
This sequence comes from Bartonella sp. OD88NMGDW, assembly GCF_042193775.1. NCBI lineage: Bacteria > Pseudomonadati > Pseudomonadota > Alphaproteobacteria > Hyphomicrobiales > Bartonellaceae > Bartonella > Bartonella sp. OD88NMGDW. The sequence goes on from NZ_JBHIMA010000005.1 coordinate 125,953, forward strand.
TGCGTGCAGGGCTTCCGCAAAAAGAGCTTGAATTGATGGCGCGTTGGGAAAATATGGGGCTTTATGCGCAATTGCGCCAACAAGCAAAAGATCGTCCATTTTATATTCTTCATGATGGTCCACCTTATGCAAATGGACATATTCATATTGGGCATGCTTTAAACAAAGTTTTAAAGGATGTGGTTGTCCGTTCATTCCAAATGCGCGGTTTTAATGCAAATTATGTACCTGGTTGGGATTGCCATGGGCTTCCAATTGAATGGAAAATTGAAGAAAAATATCGAGCACAAGGAAAAAATAAGGATGAGGTACCGCTTAACGAGTTTCGTCAAGAATGCCGTGAATTTGCACAGCATTGGGTAACCGTTCAAAGTGAAGAATTTAAACGCCTTGGTGTCATGGGAGATTTTAACACGCCTTATACTACAATGGCTTTCCATGCAGAAGCACGCATTGCCAGTGAATTGATAAAATTTGCTATGTCAGATCAGATCTATCGTGGTTCCAAGCCGGTGATGTGGTCTGTTGTAGAGCGTACGGCTTTGGCAGAGGCTGAGATTGAATATCATGATCATGAATCAGAGGTGCTTTGGGTTAAGTTTCCTGTTTTTGAAGCAAATTCTGATGATTTATATGGTGCTTATGTCGTCATTTGGACAACAACGCCGTGGACAATTCCAAGCAATCGTGCAGTGAGTTATTCTTCACAGATTTCTTATGGTATTTACGAAGTTGAAAGTGCTGAAAATGATTTTGGTCCTCAAGTGGGAGAAAAGCTTCTCTTTGCAGACGCTTTAGCAATGATTTGTGCAGAAAAAGCCAAACTTGTTTTGAAGCGTTTGCGTGTTATTTCTGCTGAAGAATTGAAAGCTCTTGTTCTTTCTCATCCACTCAAAGGTTTGGCTGGGGGGTATAACTTTAAAATTCCATTGCTTGATGGTTCGCACGTAACAGAGAGTGCTGGTACAGGTTTTGTCCATACAGCACCAAGCCATGGGCGTGAGGACTTTGAAATTTGGAATGATTATAAGTCCTTACTGGAGCAAACGGGGATTGATACGTCTATACCGTTTCCTGTTGATGATGCAGGGTTCTATACGAAAGATGTTCCAGGTTTAGGACCAGATCGTGAAGGAGGACCTGCGCGTGTTATTGATGATAATGGAAAAATGGGTGATGCCAATAAAGAGGTCATTAACGCTTTAATTAAAGCAGATCGATTGTTTGCACGGGGGCGTTTAAAGCATTCCTATCCCCATAGTTGGCGTTCAAAAAAACCCGTTATTTTTCGCAATACACCACAATGGTTTATTTCAATGGATAAAGATTTTGGGGATGGTTCAACTTTACGTAGTCGGGCTTTGGAAGCTGTTTCAAAAACGCGTTTTGTGCCGTCTTCTGGTCAAAACCGCCTAGCTTCTATGATAGAAGATCGTCCTGATTGGGTTCTTTCTCGTCAGCGTTCTTGGGGTGTTCCTATTTGTATTTTTGCGAATGAGGATGGTGTTATTCTAAAAGATGAAGGTGTGAACGAGCGTATTTTACGGGCTTTTGAAGCAGAAGGGGCAGATGCATGGTTTGCTGAAGGAGCACGTGAACGTTTTTTAGGTGAGCGTGCACATGAGCCTTGGGTACAGGTTTATGATATTTTGGATGTTTGGTTTGATTCTGGAGCAAGCCATAGCTTTGTGTTGGAAGATAGGGCGGATTTGAAATGGCCTGCTGATGTTTATTTTGAAGGTTCAGATCAACATCGCGGATGGTTCCAATCTTCTCTTTTGGAAAGCTGTGGTACGCGTGCTTGCTCTCCCTATAAGGCAGTGATCACACACGGTTTTACTTTGGATGAGAATGGTAAGAAAATGTCTAAATCTTTAGGCAATACGGTTGTTCCGCAAGAGATCATTAAAACATCTGGAGCTGATATTTTTCGTCTCTGGGTTATGACAACTGATTATTGGGAAGATCAGCGTTTAGGCAAAAAAATTCTTCAAACAAATGTGGATTCGTATCGTAAACTACGCAATGCAATTCGTTGGATGCTTGGAACTTTAGCATATGATGATGGAGAAGAAATATCTTATGGCGCACTGCCGGATCTTGAAAAATTTATATTGCATAGGCTTTTTGAACTTGATCAGTTGATTAATCGCGCTTACGATGAATTTGATTTTAAAAAGATTATGCGTGCATTATTGGATTTTTCAATCATTGAGTTATCGGCATTTTATTTTGATATCCGCAAGGATTCTCTTTATTGTGATGCGCCTTCATCAAAAAAACGCAAGGCCTCCTTGCAGGTTGTCCGTGAGATTTTTGAGCGTATGGTAACATGGCTTGCTCCAATGTTACCTTTTACTATGGAGGAAGCTTGGTTAGAGCGTTACCCAGAAAGCCAATCGGTGCATTTGGAACAATTTCGCTCTGTACCAGAAGAATGGCAAAACCAATCTTTGTCTGAGCGTTGGAAAAAAATTCGGCAGGTCCGTAAAGTTGTCACAGGTGCTTTAGAGCTTGAGCGCGTTGATAAGCGTATTGGATCCTCGTTAGAAGCCGCTCCTATTGTTTTTATTTCCAATCCGGCTTTACGGGAAGCATTAGAAAATGTGGATATGGCGGAGATCTGTATTACCAGTGCACTCACAATTACGCAGGATACAATACCTTCTGATGCTTTTACTTTGAGTGATGTTGAAGGTGTTGGTGTATATCCAGAGAAGGCATTAGGAAAAAAATGTGCTCGATCATGGCGTTATACACAAGATGTTGGGAGTGATCCTGCCTATCCGGATGTATCTGCTCGTGATGCAGCTGCTTTGCGGGAATTGCAGATTCTTGGCAAGATTTAAAATTTTAGATTAAAGGAAAGAAATGCAAGTAAATTTCTCATATTGATGAATATAGTTTTTTGTGGTACGAGAAAAATTCCGTTGTTTTATCTGCAGGGGGGAAATTTGTGTATGGACCGTTCTCTCATAAATAACGGGAATATTAATCAGCCATACACCTAGGGAATGGAATAGGCAGTGAGAAAACGTGAAATAAAAATATTTCCAATAGGAATTTTAGGGATGTGCTTTGTTTTGACGGGATGCAATTTATCCGCTCCTACCTATGGTACCGATAAACCAGTTTCGATACAGTTTTTTGAAGATGTTGCTAATATTACTTCATTAACACCAACAAATAACAGCAGCCAGATTGTTATGAAACCTCATCCAAAACTTGTAATACCAAGCCCTAGTTCGCGCGGATTTTTGCCGGTGCCGCAACAAGATAGATCTGTCAATGAAATGGCAGCATCGAAGAAGCATCAAGGAAATACTCCTTTTCCTCACAAAGGATCGTCAGTTAATGGTGCTGGTTCAGAAAATCCTTCACAGTTGAATGCAAAGCAACGACAGGAATATTTACGTCGTCAGAGAGCACAAGTTGGAAGTTCAAAATACCGTCGCTACCTCACTGAACCACCTTTAAGTTATCGCCAACCGGCGAAAACTGCACCTATTGGTCGATAGGGAAAAGACAAAATATTTAAAGTAAAGTATTTTTCCAATTACTTATGATACCAAGCTTTTATTCACTCACAGTTATAATGCTGCTGTAGGAGGGGCGTTATTCTCATGAAATAGCAATATGACAACAGCATCGAGAGAGTCATTATGCGTTTCCTAACACGAAGAATTTCTCAAGCTCATTTTACAACATCGCTTATGTGGATAGTATAACGTAAAATCTATTGAGCTTCACCATCTTTATGCTTAGGAAGGAGAAATCTGATACCATCATTTTATTTTCCAGACTCCAATGTTGCGACAATTCTTGCATTTGAGAGCCTTCATAAGAGACATTTTTAATCTTTTCTAAAACGTTCTTTATCTAGACGATAATCCCGCTTATGATATGCAAGAAAGTGATTTTTATTGCTTCAATGTAATTTGAAATGAGAGTATATCTACGATATGTTGGACTTTATATTTTATTATATAAAATAATGAATTATTCTTATGAATGAATGTATCATCTAGTAGAAGCAATATGCAGGATTAAAAGAGAGAAAAAATGCTTTGAAGTAGCTTTTGCTATATATATCAGAAGTATTAATAGTCTTGTTTGAGAAATAGGATAGTTTTTAAAGAGTGAAAGTTATGGAAGAAGAATTTTTTTTAGTATCGCTTTTGTACAAAAAAATCTTTAAGTAATTGAGCAGCTTCTTTTTCTTTAAAACCAGAATAAATGTCAGGTTTGTGATGACAGGTTGGTTGCTGATAAAAACGTGGACCATTTTCTATAGCACCCCCTTTGGGATCATTTGTTGCATAATAGAGACGTCGTATGCGTGCAAATGAAATGGCAGCAGCACACATAGCACAAGGCTCAAGTGTTACATAAAGATCGCAATCAGGAAGCCTTTCGCTTTGCAATGTTTTGCAAGCCATACGGATTGCGCGCATTTCTGCGTGTCCTGTAGGGTCATATGCAGATTTTATAAAGTTACCAGCGCGTGCAATGATAGCTTTTCCACGTGTAATGACAGCACCTACGGGAACTTCATCTTTTTTTGCAGCCCCTTGCGCTTCTAAAAGGGCTATTTCCATGGGCGTCAAAGTCATAATATTCTTTCTACTGAAGGTATAGAAAATCTAAAGGTTATCTCGATAAGGAATGCTATGGAATGAATAATTTATTACGCTTTTATAATGAAAGGAATACCTCTATTTTTAAAGAGTTTAAAACAAACTTGCAAGTCGACAGATACATTATTGTCGTTAAAGGATAGAAAATGATAAATGATTATGCTACTTCCTTTTTCAGGATAAGCGGTATGGTGCATGTGAATAATTTTCTGAACATACTGGCAAAGATTGGTTTGAAACGCAAATGAATGAAAATAATGAGAGTGAACGAATTGCTAAAAGGTTAGCGCGTGCTGGTATTGCTTCGCGTCGAGATGCAGAAATGATGATTGTTGCAGGTCGTATTTCTGTGAATGGTACAGTCGTGACAACGCCTGCTTTTAATGTTAGCCGCTCTGATGTTATTAAAGTTGATGGCAAACCTTTACCTCCTATAGAACGAACGCGTTTATGGCTTTACCATAAGCCAGCAGGCCTTGTCACCACGAACCGTGATCCTGAAGGCAGACCTACAGTATTTAGTAACTTACCAAAAGGAATGCCGCGTGTTCTTTCTGTTGGAAGGCTTGACATTAACACGGAAGGTCTTTTGCTTTTAACCAATGATGGTGGCTTAGCGCGTGTATTAGAGCTTCCTGTAACAGGATGGGTCCGCAAATATCGCGTCCGTGCTCATGGAAGAGTAAAACAGAGTGCGCTGGATAACCTTAAAAATGGTATTGCGATTAATGGTATTTTTTATGGTTCGATTGAAGCATCAATTGAACGTGAACAAGGGTCGAATGTATGGCTTTCTGTCGCTTTGCGTGAAGGAAAAAATCGTGAAATAAAGAATGTTTTAGGGGCATTGGGATTATCAGTTAATCGATTAATCCGTGTATCCTATGGTCCATTTCATCTCTCTGATTTAGAAGAAGGAGCCGTGCAAGAGTTAAAAGGGCGGATGTTACGAGATCAGTTGGGGGAGCGTTTGATTATGCAAGCCAATGCAGATTTTGATGCTCCTATTCTGAAACCCTTTTCAAATTCTGCAGTTGTTGCAGAAAAGCAAAGCCAGAAAGATCTTTCTGTTGCAAATGATGGTTGGGTTTTCTCAAGTGAAAGGGCGATACGGCGCCGACCAAGAGATGGTTCTGTTGAACATAGTCGCGCGCAATTAAGTACAAAGTCTCATGAGAATGTAAAGAAGGAGAAAAGTGAGGAAGGAAAAGCAGAGCGTTTTCTACCGCGTTCTCGCCGTGCTAATGTTTGGATGGCTCCTGGTGCGCGTCCCCAGAGTACACGTAGAAAGCCTTCCTATAGTGAGGAGAAATCGCATGATCATAAGAGCGGTTTGGATGGTAAAAAATCCTTTCATCGAGGCAAGGAAAAACTAAAAGAAAGTCCGTCACACAAAGAGAAGAGGGGAAGTTTTGTTCAAAAACGTGGCAAAACATCTTATGACGAGACGCATCCCTTTGGTAAGAAAGATCGCTTTTTCAAGGATAAAGAGAACATGATAAAAAGTGGACATGAGGAGCATTCTTTTGACAGAAAGAAAAAGGTAAAATCGTTTGGTGGTGCTATGAAAAAATCTAAACCACATAGGGATGGTGCAAAAACTTCGAAGCGATTTGGAGGCTCACTTGCGGATCATAGGCGGTAAATTTGCTGGTCGTGTTTTGTTTTCGCCTGTTAATCAGTCGATTCGCCCAACGAGTGATCGTACACGTGAAAGCCTTTTTAATATTCTTTCTAGCCGTGAAGAACAATTTTGGACCAATAAACGTATTCTTGATCTTTTTGCTGGTACTGGTGCTTTAGGCATCGAAGCACTTTCACGTGGAGCAAAGGCGGCTGTTTTTGTTGAAAACTCGGTTGAGGGGCGGGCGTTGCTTCAAAAAAATATAGAAGCCTTTGAATTACAGTCGATAGGACGGATTTTGCGTCGCGATGCGACCAAACTTGGCAATATTGGCACTATGCTTCCATTTGATGTTATCTGCGCTGATCCTCCCTATAGCCGTTGTTTAGGGGAACGTGCTTTCGTAGAAGCTTTGCGAGGGGGGTGGGCAAAAGCTGATACACTTTTCATACTTGAAGAAAAGAAAGATACAATGATTCATTTACCTGACGTCTTTTATCTAGATGATGAGCGTTTTTATGGTGAGACAGCAATCCGTCTCTATAAATTACGATCGCTTACATCTTGAGAAAGTTCTTGTTTTTATCCGGTAGGATGAAAAAATGCTTCTTTACAGTTTTCTTCATTTTATATGGTTTTTAAAAGGTTAAGCAGAAAGTAAATAAAAGATTTTGATGTTAAAGAAATTGATGAATTTTTATTTCATTATGTTTTTTGTCTCAATCTCTTATTTTTTTTGAAGTTTTTTATAGCCTCAAGAGCGAGTTTTTACAATATACGCCCTTTAATATAGAGGGGCCATCTGTTCTTTTGTCTAGCCAAAAATTGCTTTGAGGTATAATGCTATTAGACCTAAATTAGCAGTATGTATTGCTGCTAATTTTTGTAAGTTATATGCTGATTTGTTAATTTCATCTACATTAAAAGTGTAACACATTGTCAAAGCTTTAGTGTATTATTAGCTTTACTACCGATGAATGTTTTTTCTCCAATAGGATATATATTTCACGACAACAGTTATGATACCTTTTTGTCTCATTTCTTTCGGCTGCACATTAATCATCAACATCTCATTAGCAGCTGAAAGCTTTCAACTATGCAGTCTGCATTTATATCCTAAATAGTGCGTAACTTTTATCTTTGTTATTGTATGAACTTAAAACAGATATTTTCTATTTAAGGTAGACAATAGTGTTCATTTATACTGAACATTTGTGTGTTTATTTTATTAATATCGCTTAGTGAGTTAATCATTATATTAAGTAAATCTGAAAGTATTAAGTGTGTTATCGTTATTACATTTTTAAGAATAATTTTTATATTATTCTTAAGCAATAAAACTAAATGATTTCTAAAACAGGGAAGATTATCATGTTTAAATGGATATATAGCGAAGAAATTAACACAGAAGCGAGTGCTGAGCAAATTTGGGCTATATGGGAAGATGTGTCATCATGGCCTTGTTGGGATAGTGAACTTGAGTGGGTAGAACTTTCTGGTCCTTTCAAAGAAGGGGCTACAGGACGCATGAAACCTAGAAAGGGACCTACAGTAACTTTTACACTTGATAAAGTTATAAAAAATGTTTTCTTTTCTGATTATGCTAAACTTCCTTTTACACGTATGAGTTTTGATCATGAATATATTTGTTCAACAAAATCGGGTTCTTCAAATAACAAAATTCGTCATACTGTAACCATGTCTGGTTTATTTTCTCCTTTCTTTGGAATGATTATTGGGTCAAAAATTAAGTTACATCTTCGGGATGCAATGATTGAAATGAGCAGACGTGCTCTTACTGAAAACAAAATCATCTCGTAAGGGGGTGCATTTATAAAGAAGTTAATACCTTTACAAAGGCGCAGAAACCTTAGTCTTGTTAGAATAAAATTTGTTATGAGTACATAGCAAATCGATGAGCTATGATTTGTTTTTTCATTAGTCGTTGAAATCGAGTCAAATCATCTGAGAAAATTAATTTTGCACCAAAGATCTTATAAAAGTCATTGAATTTTATTCAATATATAAAAGCTTATAAGGTGCGCATTTTTACTGAAAATAAAGAAAGTTGTAGAAGCTTATTTCTGCTCTTGTGAATCTGAGGTCGATATTGTCATGATATTTGCCAGTTTCTAGTATTGCGATAGTTTTTGATTTGGGAGCATTCATAAAAGGCATTTTGACTTCTTCTTAAATAGGTTTTATCAATATTACCTCTATTCATGATGTGAGAGCAAATAGTTGTGATTTCCTCAACATAAATAAGTTTAAAATGGAGAAAATTTAATGATATTTGATTCTTTTATGCAAATTACAAAACGATCAATTATGATTATAAATCAAAGTGTTTTTTTGATTAAAAGATGATCACTTTTCTAGAGAGTGGAAGTTCTAAAAGGCTCTAGATGATAAAATAAAACCTCCCTTAATTTTCGTAAAAATTAATCTCGTATCGTTGTATGTATTTGGTTTAAATGTTTAAAAAAGCGATTTTTTAAAATGCGCACAGATATCCCAGTTTCTGCAAATATTTTTGTATCTATTAAAACAATTATGAGCGATAAACTTGCCAAAATTAATTGGAAGAATACGCTTATTGCAGATTGAATTGAAAGATAGATACAACGTTGAGTTTCATATAAAAGTTTTATTAATTATCATTTTATGACAATACTACGCTTCTTTATTTTTTAATGGAAGGGAAAGAGTATAGTTCTTAAATCAAAATCTATCCTGTATTTTGGAACTTTTATTTTAGGAAAAAGAAGTCAGTCAAATTATGCCTGTTTAATAACAAAATAACCGATTAAGGATGCCGCATGAAAAAATGAGATGCTCTCGATTAGACGTATTAGAAACGAGAGAGAATGTTATGATTATAACTTATTTCTGATAAATATAAAAAATGAGTTCTTTGTGATACCACGTCCATGAGGGTAAAGAAGTTTATGACTGCTCATTTTGTTGAAACCATAATGAAAGGAAAAATTTTTTATTCCGTTTATGTCTTTTTGTTTACAAGATTGCCATCTTATTGTGAGAGAGTTTATAGAAGCAAAGAAGTATACACAAATATAAGGCATTTTCTTGATTCTTGCTTGGAAATTAAAGAGTGCTATAGGAATGAAGGAAGTTATTTCACTATCCAGAGGACATAAGGCTTGTGACTTAAGTCGTTTTATGCTTTTCGAATTTTTGAGGATTTTGACTTAAATTCAAGTGTTATTGCTAGGTCTTTTGTTGATTGCCAAGTTTTCGGTTGATTTGATTATCAGTACAGATTGGGTTTTCTAAAATGATAAGGGGCAATGAGAAATCTTGAAACTAAAGAAATTTTACGACATACTGCGTCTTTTCATAAAGAAGCTAAAAGGGAAATTATTCGATGCATTAAAAGAAAAAAATGCATGAAATATGCGTAATCTTATGAATAAACATACAAGAGTATATTCTGATTTATATAAATTTGTCAGAGTGCTTATCAATGTAAATAATAAAATATTTCAGGGAGTCTATAATGACTGACAAAAACCAGATTGAGAAAGCTGTTTCATTGGTTGAAGCAGCAAGGCGTTCTGGGGCAGATGCTGCTGATGCCGTTATTGTTCATGCTCATTCTACCAGTGTATCAGTGCGTTTTGGGAAAGTCGAATCAACAGAAGCAGCAGAGAGCAATGATTTTACTCTAAGGGTTTTTGTTGGAAAAAAAGTAGCAAGTGTTTCTGCTAATTTAGCGTCTTATCCGCAAGAACTTGCGGAACGTGCTGTTGCGATGGCTAAAGCTTCTCCCGATAGTTTATTTGAAGGTTTGGCAGATAAAGAGTGTCTGGTTAAGTCTCCTAAAGATCTTGATCTTTTTGATGATTTTGTGCCAAGTAGTCATTTTTTAACAGAAGATGCTTTAAAAACAGAGGCAGCAGCTCTTGATGTTAAAGGTGTAAGTAATTCTGGTGGCGCTGCAACAGCTTATGGCCGTAGTGGGTTTATTCTTGTGACCAGCGATGGTTTTTGTGGAGCCTATCGCTCCAGTTGTTTTTCACGTTCTTGTAGTGCTCTTGCAGGTGAAGGAACACAAATGGAGCGGGATTATGATTATACAACAGCCTTACATTTTTCTGATTTAGAGGCAGCAGAAACTGTTGGAAAGAATGCAGGGTTTGGTGCTGTTCGACGTTTGGGTGCAGTTCGTGCGGCGACTGGGGGTGTTGATGTTATTTTTAATCCGCGTACGGCTCGCGGAATTGCAGGGCATATCGCATCTATGGTCAATGGAGCCTCTGTGGCTCGTAAAACAAGTCTTTTACAGAATTTCCTAGGCAAGGAAGTGATGAAGCCTAATGTTAATGTAACCGATCAACCTTTGCGATTACGTGGAAATGCTTCTCATCCTTTTGATGGAGAAGGGGTAGAGGGGCAAGCACTCAATATTATTGAAAATGGTATTTTAAAAAATTGGCTTCTTTCATCAGCTACAGCACGTGAATTGGGACTTAAAACAAATGGACGCGGTGTGCGTTCGGCATCATTAGTGCAGCCGACAAGTACAAATTTTGCTATTGAACCAGGTTTAGTATCGCCTTGTGATATGATAAAAGATTTGCGAAATGGATTTTATGTGACCGAATTATTCGGTCATGGCATTGATTTTATTACTGGTCAGTATAGTCGTGGGGCTTCCGGTTTTTGGATTGAAAATGGTGAAATTGCTTATCCAGTGAGTGAAGTAACGCTAGGTTCTGATTTGCTTCATATGTTAGCACATTTAACACCTGCCAATGATATTGATCGGCGTTATGGTACGGCGGCTCCAACATTGTTAATTGAAGGGATGACACTTGCAGGAAAATAACACGCATCATTCTTCTGATTTAAATCTTTTGCGTGATGTTTGTCGAGAGGCAGGAGATTTAGCAATGCGGTATTTTGGATGCACGTTGGATGTTTGGATTAAAGAAGGTAATTCACCGGTCAGTGAGGCAGATTTTGCTGTTGATCATTTTTTGAAAGAGAAGCTTCTTGGAGCGCGTCCAAATTATGGATGGATTTCAGAAGAAACAAAAGATAATCGAGAACAACAAGATTATGAACGCTCCTTTGTGGTTGATCCTATTGATGGAACACGAGGTTTTCTTTCTGGCAGTCCTTATTGGTGTATTTCGGTTGCCATTATTGAGAATGGGCGTCCTATTGTGGGCGTTCTACAATGTCCGGCTCAAGGAGACATTTATGCAGCTGTAACGGGTGGAGGGGCAACATTAAATGGGGTAAAACTTCCTCGTTTAACTTCGGGGGGGCATCGAAAATATAAAATTTCGCTTGATAAATCGCTCGCACAAAAATTACCAGATGATTTTCTCAATCGAGTTAGTCTTTACCATTATCTTCCTTCTCTTGCTTATCGTATTGTCCTTGTTGCTCAAGATGAAATTGATATCGTATTAGTTCGTCCGAATTGTCATGAATGGGATATTGCCGCTGCTGACCTTATTTTGCAGGAGTGTGGAGGGTGTTTTTTATCGCTTGATGCCCCTTTACTATCTTATGGAATTGAACCTTACCAATATGGACTTTTAATTGCTGGTAAAAATAATTGCTGTCAAGATATGATAGGTGTTGTTCGTCAAACAAAGTTAGTTTAATCACGTAAAAGCACGCTAAAATAATCTAAATGATATAGAGGCACATATGACTGAAACCAAAGAAAAAAAACAATATTTACATCTTGTATTTGGTGGGGAATTAAAAAATCTTAACAGTAATCAATTTAAGAATCCTGATGATTTAGATGTGGTTGGTATTTTCTCAGATTATCAATCGGCTAAAGAAGCATGGCAGGCAAAAGCACAAAGCAGTGTAGATAATGCATTACAACGTTATTACATTGTAGATTTGCATCAGTGTCTTGATGCTGAGTTAGGCGATGTAGAATAAAGCTTGAATATTTGGTCATCATAGCTTGTAGATTGTTTCACGCTTTTGTTTAGTCGTCCTTTTCATAGGTACGTTCTTTGGGTAAAATAGAATGCCGTAAAAAAATATGCTTGTTATTTAAAATTCATATGTTTTCTTAAGGAAACATCTTTCAAGGCACCCAAGCACATTTCATAATGGTGTCCGTGCAAGGTATAAAATCCATTGTTATACCACCATCTTTACGCTTAATAAAAATTCAAGACAGTTCTATTAACCTATTTACAACAGCAATATTATCATGACGAGCGATCACTCGAAGTTTATGATTATATTGTGAATAGTCACTCTGCTTTTGAATGGAGTATGAAACATTAATGCGTTCAGATTAATAAAAAGAGTAGCATTATTAATGATACCAATTACTACTTCGTTGAGATTATTAGCACTCCCTACTTATCCATTGGAATTTTTCCAACAAGTTATCACTATAAGCTTAGAAACCATGAAAGTCGTTAGAAACTTACCAAAATTAGAAACTTAGAAAAACTGAATAGATTGATGAAGTTAATTTACCTCATAAGGATTTCTTGAGTACTCGTTTAAAACTACAATCTATAAATTAATCATTTTGCGTTGATTATATACAACCTTAAAAGGAATAATATACCATGCGATTTCCTGAAAAGAGAGGATTTAAAATTTTGAAAACTCTTATTTAAATTGCTTTAAGACTTTTAAGAAATTTTCTATTAAACAAGATTAGATTTTTCTGGATTACCTTTAAGAGATTATATCACAATTTAAAATGAGAACTTTATACCGCTCAAAAGTTTTTTTAAGATTAGTTTTACATATTCATTTTATTGAAATGAAATTATAGAGATTGGGCTTTCTTTTAAACATATTTTATTTGTTGTATTTATATAGGTTGTAATATTTATATGGATTATTTTTTGAAAAATTGATAATACCTAACATATGTAAAAATAAGTTTTTTCTCTAAAATATCAACGTGCAAAATTCAAATTTTTACTAAAATCATAAGAAGTATTTATTCAGTGAGCTGAAAAAAATTGATATAATCTATGTTATAGGTTGTATGATATTTATCATTTATATTCTCAAAATTATAATCGACTGAAATGTAGCTTTGTTATTTTTTGAGTAAGACTTTTCATAGGGTGCAGAATGAAGTGATACAAAATTTCATTAAAAGAGATTTAAATAATCTGTATATGTTATCTTTATAGGAAAATTTAAAAAAAATATGGCGATAAAATTACGTTTTTTGTCCTTTATGTATTGAATTTTCTCATGGGTGAAGCGTTTTTTATTCAAGATATGGATGATATTAAAAAAATATGGATGTAACTAATAGTGTTGATGAATTTTTTAACAAAATAAGCATATAGATATCTTAAAGTAGCTGGATGAGGTGATTTAAATGGTAGAATTAAAGGCACATACGGCTCTTTTAAGCTATCGGATGATTGGTTTTTTCTTATGTCCTGTTATTCCTTTTTATTTGTTCTTTCGTGCTATTCGTGGAAAAGAAGAGTGGTGTCGCAAAAAAGAGCGTTTAGGTAAAAGTTCTCATGTACGTCCCCAAGGTTCGTTAGTTTGGTTGCATGCAGCAAGTGTTGGAGAAACACTTGCACTTGTTCCACTTGTAAACTATATTTTATCATTAAAAATCAATGTATTAATGACAACTGGGACTGTAACATCTTCTACTCTTGTGAAAAAACATTTTGGTAATAGGTTGATTCATCAATATGCTCCTTTGGATTTAGATTTTGCAGTGCGCCGTTTTATTAGTCATTGGAAGCCTGATCTCGTCTTGATTTGTGAATCAGAAATTTGGCCCCTTCGTATTAAAGAACTTGCAAAAATGCGTATTCCGCAGATTTTGGTTAATGCCCATATGTCTGAACGTTCTTTTAAAGCTTGGCAAAAACGACGCGTTCTTGCCAAACATATTTTTAAGGATATTGATTTGGCGATTGGTCAAAACGAAAGAGATGTAGCTTATTACCATACACTTGGCGTAAAATCTGTTACGTTTTCTGGTAATCTCAAGGCTGATGTTTTTCTGGTTGAAAATCAAGCATTGCTTGCACGTTATCGTAATGCTATCGGCAATCGCCCAGTTTGGGCAGCTGTTTCAACGCATGAAGGGGAAGAGGAAATTGCTTTTGAGGTCCATAAGATTGTTAAAAATTATTTGCCAGATTTATTAACAATTATTGTGCCTCGTCATCCTGAACGTTCAGAAGATCTTATCAGAAAATGCGACAATAAGGGATTACGTTTTATTCGTAGGAGTAGAGATGCTGTTCCAAACATGAATACCGATATTTTATGGGGAGATACAATTGGAGAAATGGGTCTTTTTCTTCGCTTATCGAAAGTTTCTTTCGTTGGTAAGTCGTTATGTGGAAATGGTGGACACAATCCATTGGAATTGGCTTTGCTTGGTTCCGCTATTTTGACAGGGCCCCATGTTTCAAATTTTCAAGAGATGTTCGAACAATTTTTAACGCATGATGCAGCATATATGGTTCAAGATACAAAACAGCTTGCTATTCAGGTGTATAAGCTTTTAACAAATGAAACATTGCGACAAGAAATGGTTGATAAGGCTCATGAAGTGGCGACAAATATGGCAGGTGCACTTGAGCGCACATTAAAGATTTTAGATCCATTTTTACAACCCCTTGTAATACAAACAGGTTTACGTCAGCGTCAGGGTAGATATGCATATTAGCGCCCCCCATTTTTGGTGGAAAAATAAAAGCTTTTTGCGTTTTGTATTAGCTCCAGTTTCATGGGGGTATGGTTATTTTTCAAGTCGTTTTATGGCAAGACAGCCTCCCGTGATTGATTTGCCAGTTTTGTGTATTGGAAATTTTACATGTGGCGGTGCGGGTAAAACGCCGGTTGTTATTGCTTTTACCAAAGTGGCTAAAGAACTTGGTTTCGTACCTGGTGTTGTATCACGTGGTTATGGTGGATCAGTTAAAGGGGTACATCTTGTAAATGAGAAATATGATACTCCACACAATGTTGGAGATGAGGCACTTTTACTTGCACGGCATGCTTTGGTAGCTGTATCACCTAATCGTTATGCAGCGGCACAACGGCTGAAAAAAGAGGGATGTAATCTTATTTTAATGGATGACGGATTTCAAAGTCGCCGTCTTTATATGGATTATACGTTACTCGTTGTTGATGCGATGCGCGGTTTTGGTAATGGAGCTGTCTTTCCAGCAGGACCTTTGCGCGTACCATTAAAAACGCAATTTTCTTTTATGGATAGTGTTTTATTGGTTGGTCACTCCGATGCGCCTGATAATGTTGCTTTTCTTGTGTCTCGTACTGGAAAGCCTTTATATCGTGCTCATCTTAAAGCCAGTGCCTCTGATGAGGTTTCAGGAAAATCATTTTTGGCATTTGCTGGGATTGGCAATCCAGATAAATTTTTTAAATCTATTAAAGAATTGTCTGGTCATGTGGTGCAAACTTACATATATCCAGACCACTATTTTTTCACAGATGAAAATTTAAAAATCCTTATACAAAAGGCTAAAATGCACAATTTATGGCTAGCAACAACAGCTAAAGATTATACCCGTATACAGACAATTCACACGCAAAAAGATTTGAAAAATCTTATTGTCTTTGATGTGAATGTCGATTTTGTTCAAAAAGACTTCTGTCGCATAGTCCTTGAGGAGGTCATGACCCGCTTTAGAAAACGTTCCCTTGAGTTTTCTTGTCTAAGAGGCAAAGGCTAAATTTATAGCTTTCGAGGGTTTATTTTTCTTTTGTTTTTAACAATTGCTTGAGATATGGGTTGCACTCAAGTTCGCGCTTATAGGAGATTTCACAACTAGCATATGCTTCTTGGCGGTGATGATTCCAATATTTTAAATCATCTATAGGGATCTTTTGTCCGCTAACAGCACAAATGGTATAGGAACCATATTCTATAATGTCATATCCATTATTAGAATAATGAATTTTTGCTTCGCGTTCACTATCGGAAAACATTATAACTCCTTTTTACTGATACAAGAGATTCAGGAAAAGTGCCATAAGATATATTATAAAGTCGAGAGTTAATTTAAAAATATTTTTCTTGTCAAAATGGTTAAGAGTTTATTTTCTGCCAAAAAGCCGTTCTATATCTGCCAATTTGAGTTCAATATAAGTAGGGCGTCCATGATTACATGTACTTGTATTGGGTATTGCCTCCATTTGTCGCAACAGTGTGTTCATTTCTTCGGGGTGTAAAAGGCGCCCAGACCGTATTGAACCGTGACAAGCCATCGTTGCTGCAACATAATCAAGCATTGCTTTTAAATTGTTTGTTGTATCATATTCAGCGGCTTCATCTGCGAGATCTTTAATAAGGGCTTGGACGTTGATCTCTCCTAACATGGAAGGTGTTTCACGCACAACAATTGCTCCTGGTCCAAATGGTTCTATTCCTAATCCAAATTTTTGCAAAGCATCTTTGTGGGTTAAAAGGCATGTTGCATCCTCTTCAGAGAGTTCTACAATTTCAGGAATAAGTAATAACTGTGAAGGAAGCGGTTTGGAATAAAGTGCATTTTTGAGTGCTTCATAAACCAATCGTTCGTGAGCTGCATGCTGATCGACAATGATCAAACTATCTTGTGTTTGGGCGATAATATAGTTTTTATGGATTTGTGCTCTGGCCGCTCCTAATGGATAAGATAACTCTTCTGATGAAGATGTAGTGTTTGGAATGTATGCATCTCCACTTGGTATATTTAAGCCCTCCATAATAGGAGTAGCATCTTCTTTTAAACCAGAAGAACTAGTAATATCCAATGGTTTGTGAACCATTGAAGCGGTGGCAAAATGATGAGGCTGTGGGCTATAAGAAGAGGACTGGTACGTGTTCTTAAAATTGCCTAACGGTTGTTGTGCCAATGGTTTTTGTATTTGAAATGCAGCTAGCGTTGCTTCAGAACGGGTTGAAGTAGGACGAATACCAGATTGCTGTAATGCTTCACGAATAGCTCCAACGATCAAACCACGAATTAATCCTGGATCACGGAATCGTACATCAGCTTTGGCTGGATGTACATTAACATCTACCTCAGCAGGTGGGAGATCAATAAAGAGAATAGCGACAGGATAACGATCTCGTGTCATGACATCAGCATAAGCGCCTCGGATAGCGCCCCATAGAAATTTATCACGCACGGGACGCCCATTAACATAAGCAAATTGATGAAGGCTGTTATTTCGGTTGAAGGATGGCAAACAGGCAAAACCCGTTAAGCGCACTGCTTCGCGTTTAGCATTCAGTGCGATGCTATTAGGGGCGAATTCTTTTCCCATAATTTGCGTAATACGTTGCAATTGTCCTTGAATATTATTTTCTGTAGCGGACAGTTCCATAGATGTTCTGTCTAGTCCTGAAAGAGAAAAGCGGATATGTGGAAATGCGATAGCAATTCGCTTAATCATATCGCTAATAGCATTTGTTTCAGCCCGATCGGTTTTCATAAATTTTAATCGTGCCGGCGTGACAAAGAAAAGATCACGAACTTCAACAATTGTTCCAAGGTTTGCAGCAGCTGGTTTGGGTCCTACAATTTTTCCTGCAGTAACGGAAATTTCAGCAGCGCTCTCAGCATCTTTTGTTCGTGAAATGAGTTTAAGTTTAGCAACAGAACCAATAGAGGGGAGGGCTTCTCCTCTAAACCCAAGGAAGCAGATATTGTGTACGTCATCGGTAATCTTTGAGGTACAATGGCGAGAAACTGCTAAAGTTAACTGATCTGCAGGAATTCCATAACCATTATCACTCACCTTTATAAAATTTTTTCCACCATTTGCTGTAATAATTTCGATGCGTGTTGCACCAGCATCAATAGCGTTTTCAACAAGTTCTTTGACAACATTTGCTGGTCGTTCAATAACTTCACCAGCGGCGATTTGATTAATAATATTTTCGCTAAGATGGCGTATAATCATAATAAATTCTAACAGGAATCTTAAGGCTTTTATAAAAAATTATGATAACATCATTTGCGCGACATTCAAGAATAAGAGAGTATGGAAGGTATTATTTTTACAATACCTCCTATTTTATTTTATGTTAACAAATTGGTTGGAAAAAACAGAAAAAATAGTTTTTATCACCTTAAAATAGCTTGCACCAATTTATCATCTAGGTCAAAAAAGAAACAATGTAAAAAGGGAAGGCAATATATATGGCGCGTATAAGCGGTATTTTAGCAGATAGTGATATACAAGCTCTGATTGAGAATAACTTTCTCAAGGCTCAGTATCCATTTGATAGATCTCAAATACAACCAGCAAGCCTTGATCTTCGTTTAGGGGAGAAAGCTTATCGTATACGTGCTTCTTTTATGCCGGGTCCTAATACAAAAGTTTTGGATAAGCTTGAACGGTTAAAGTTGCATGAGTTTGACTTACGAGACGGAGCCGTTTTGGAAACGGGGTGTGTTTATATTGTTCCTCTTTTGGAAAGTTTAGCTTTACCAGAATTTTTATCTGCTGTTGCCAATCCCAAAAGTTCTACAGGCCGATTAGATATTTTTACGCGTGTCATTACGGATAACGCTCAGGAGTTTGATAAAATTTGTGCTGGTTATCATGGTCCACTTTATTTGGAAATTAGTCCACGCACATTTCCAATTTTGGTGCATAAAGGCTCACATTTATCACAGCTTCGGTTTAGAAAAGGGCAAAGTTATTTAAATGAAGTTGAGTTACACACTTTGCAAAAGCAAGAAACACTGATATCGGAGGATCTTCCTAATATTAGCGCTGGTGGTATTGGTCTTTCCATTAATTTAAAGGGAGACGAAAACGGGCTTATAGGTTATCGTGGTAAACATCATACAAGTGTTATTGATATTGATAAACGTGCTGTTGCCCACGTTTTAGATTTTTGGGAACCTCTTTTTGATCGTGGTCAAAGGGAGTTGGTTCTTGATCCTGATGAATTTTATATTTTAGTTTCACGAGAGTCTGTTCATGTGCCTCCGCTTTATGCCGCAGAAATGACTCCTTTTGATCCTTTAGTTGGTGAGTTTAGGGTGCATTATGCAGGCTTTTTTGATCCAGGATTTGGGCATGTGGAAGCGGGTGGAAAAGGAGCAAGAGCGGTTTTAGAAGTGCGGAGCCATGAAGTTCCTTTTATCTTAGAGCATGGTCAAATGATTGGCCGTTTGGTCTATGAGCATATGCTTAATCGACCATCAACCCTTTATGGACATGATGTTGGATCACATTATCAAGCACAGGGTTTAAAGTTGTCCAAGCATTTTAAATGAGTTGGAAACTACGAATTTTGATAACATGTATGCAGAAAGTGTATTTTGGATAAAAGAAAATTTTGTTCTTCGCAAAACCGGCGCCATTCATTCTATTTTTAGTTTCCAAAGTTATTGCATCCCTTGCATTTGAGAGGCATTTTTATTTCTTTTTTTCAAGAGGTTGTATCTATAGGAACTTCGTTTATGATGTGCAAAAGAATAGTTTTGATTATTTCATCATGAAAAAATCTAAAATGAAAGAATTTTACTATATTCAATATGTTATTCGTATTTATTGATTATAATAAATCAATAAATTACTAAAATTCAATATAACAGTAACGTATTTGCTTTTCAAAGTAAACATGCGAGATTGGATGCTGCTATTGCTCCATTTTTCTAGAGCTTGAATGACCAGTATATTTTATTTCGTATAAAAATTATCCTTAAGAGCCAATAAAGAAGTTTTGCACTACAGTTTATTAACAATTTTTTTAATAAAAATTGTTCTACTTTTAGTAACTCATTTATAGCTTCAAGATATAAAATATTGCTAGAAAATTATTCAATTCAATATGGAGAGCTTCTACTCGTATGAACGTTAAAATTTTTTTTATGCTTTATGTGAATTAGGCACTGTATATTTTTATAAACTTTCATGAAGTAAGTAACAAGTCTCAGTTTTGAGTATTGATATAAGAAGATTTCTGGATATATGCGACAGCTTTATTTCCAGTATTAATAAAGAATTTTTTTATCTTTTAGGGGAGATTATGGTTTATACTTAATGACTACAGGCTCTATATTATCTATATTCTTATAACCTATAATGTAAGGACCTGTGGAGGGAGAAACGACTTTAAATTATAACTAATTAAGCTGCGGAGCAATCGCTTTCGAAGAGGTGTTCGTTTAAAGAAAATATAACATTTCAATTGCACATGAACAATATATGAGTGGATACGTTATTAATGATACCCCATACTGTGAGATTTTAAATTTGGATAGGAGAAATAAAGACATTGTTTTTATCAATTAGTTTTTTTAGAAAGTTGCAATCTCTGTTGCTTCTATCTATTCAATAGAGCGTTTTGGGAGAATATCGAGTAGGAAGGTACACGGATTCGCTTTTATGCGTTTTAGGATATCTTCTCTTTTCATTTAGGAACAATGGTGCCATCAATGATTATTTCTTCAACACTTGATTATCGTAAGGCAGCAAAGCGTCGTCTTCCTCCCTTTCTTTTTCACTATATTGATGGTGGGGCTTATGCTGAAGAAACGATGCGACGTAACTGTAAAGATCTTCAAGCTCTTGCACTGCGTCAAAGGATTCTAAGGCAAGTTGGTGAAGTTGATCTTTCAATCAAGCTTTTTGATCAGACACTTGATTTACCGATTGTACTTGCACCTGTTGGGCTAACGGGCATGTACACACGTCGTGGAGAGGTAAAAGCAGCGCGTGCCGCAGCGGCAAAAGGGATTCCTTTTACTCTATCCTCTGTTTCAGTTTGTCCCATTGCGGAAGTGCAAGAAGCGGTTGGAGGTGCATTTTGGTTTCAACTTTATGTTCTCAAAGATCGCGGTTTCATGCGTGATGCACTAGAACGGGCTTGGTTAGCTGGTGTACGCACGTTGGTTTTTACAGTTGATATGCCAGTTCCTGGTGCGCGTTATCGTGATGCGCATTCGGGGATGTCTGGTCCTTATGCTGGATTACGTCGTTTTTTACAAGCGTTTACTCATCCATATTGGGCTTGGAACGTTGGTGTTATGGGGCGCCCCCATGATCTTGGAAATGTCTCCACTTATCTCAAAAAGAAAATTGCATTAGATGATTACGTTGGTTGGCTTGGTGCAAATTTTGATCCATCAATTGGTTGGCATGATTTACAATGGATTCGCGATTTTTGGAAAGGAAAAATGATTTTGAAAGGTATTCTTGATCCAGAAGATGCACGAGAAGCAGTAAAATTTGGTGCGGATGGTATTGTTGTTTCTAATCACGGCGGACGTCAGCTTGATGGTGTATTATCAACAACACGAGCGTTGCCTGCAATTGCGGATGCTGTAAAGGATCATTTGACTATTTTAGCGGACTCAGGTGTTCGTTCTGGTCTTGATGTTGTCCGCATGATAGCACAAGGTGCGGATGCTGTTATGATTGGCCGTGCTTTTGTTTATGCGCTTGCAGCAGCAGGTAAGAAAGGTGTTATGCATCTCCTTGATCTTTTTGCCAATGAAATGCGGGTAGCTATGACACTGACCGGTACTCAGACAATTAAAGATATTACACGCAAGAGTTTAGTAAATATAGATGTTTTTAAGCAATGAAAGCAATATTTTTACTGCTTTCAGAAAAAGAAAGTCTCTTTATAGAGGAGCATAATTATATATTTTACAAATATGTTGACAGTTAAAGTTAAATAGAAAAGATCAAGAAGCTCCTCTATAAAATCACATAAAATACTCAGTAACTAAAATAATACTCCGTAAATACAATAATATTTAACGCAAAAATCTTAATAATAATAAACACAAAAAAAACACTAATAACATTGCATACATCTTTTACTTATTTTATTAAAAGCTCATTCTATGGATAAAAAGGAACAAGCGCTGATATTAAAGGTAAAACAATTGTTGATATAGAAAAAATAGATATAAATAATGCTGCGAGCATTTTTCTCTCCTATATATAAAAATATAACATGTTAATTACTTCTTTCCCACATTATCATAAAACGTAAATTTATAAAATTCATTTAGTTTTATTTTAATATAGAACAATATTAATTATGGCATATAAATAAAATTATTAAAAATGTCAATATGTGTTTATTGTAATCTATAATTATAATAAAAAATAGATCTAATAAATAATATTTCTATAATCTATATATTATTTATATTAATTTTATTGGGTAATTATTATATGGATATGATATTGTTTTTATGGAGTACATTTTTAAGCAATGAAAAAAATACCCATACAATCTTTAAAAAAGCTCGTTTACTGAGAGCAAGACTGCGTGAATTAATGTTTTTCTTTCTTATTTTCTTGCATCCTCAATGAGTTATGATGTTTTTGAACTGGCGAACATATTAGGAAGCAGTTAAATATTTTTTGTATAGTATGTCATTGCTAACACTGTTTATGCTTTCTCTATTGATTTCATAATTTGTTAAAAAAATCCAGTTTGTTTTTATTACAGATGGGGTCGTTAGGTATTCCTAATGATACAAATTGGCATAGAACGTTTTGTTCTATAAGGGATTTAACATAAGGGATTTAACAATTGCATCTCTAGGCTTCTCCATTGATACTATGCTCTTCATAGACAACAACAGATTGGTGAGATTGGCATAACTCTAGCACAGATATATTATCTCAAAGTTGAATTGTTGGCACACTTGTAAACGTTGGGATAACTTTATGTTTTTTGAAGCTCTACAGCAATATCAAGACAAATCTGAACAGGTTCTTCAGTAGCAAGTAAGAGAACATCTTTCCCTTTTTTAAACAGAAGTTTTTCTGATATCAATTTTTGCAGCATTTTTGTGAATATTCATAACAGCGCGCTTTCCTAAACTTATATAAGGGGGTACAGGATTACTCAGAGTGGAAAAAATTACAGTTTCCATTTGATCGAATTACTCTCATAAGTAATTGGATAATATTTACTTTATCGCTGAATAAAAAAGAAAATTTTTTCTTTCTTTAAATAGAGGATGTGTTGTCATCTAGCCAATAGGGATAGTTTGCGAGCAATTTGTTCGATGCAAGACAACTTAACATTGCAGTTACTTTTTATCACTTGAAGCTGTGAAAAGAAGGCTAAGATAGATAAAAGAATGTAAAAAATGAGGGATACATTTTAAAATAAAAAATTATAATTATGTTAATTCCACACCAGTTGCTGCTGATATTGGTAACAAAAGAAATTTGACTAAAAAAATTATCAAAATTATTGAGGACATTCCTCATAGCATGTAGACTAAATCTTTTTGTTGGTATGGGTGGGATTTTCTTTGAGCAGAAATTGATTCTATCCCCTGAAATTAGCAATAATCTCTCCGGTGATGTCGTAAACTTTTGGGGGATGTTACAACGTCACTATCGTCCTTTTATGAAAAATCTAGCATTTCAGATGAGTAGCTGTGAGGAGTTTCAACGTTTAATACAGTAAGACCCAACAACTCTCACGGATTTAGAATGGGCTTCAAGATTTTTATATTTACAGCGATTAAGTTTTGGAGGGAAGGTAAATCGTACGATGAGAGTTGGAATCCGTCGTAGCGCGTGGGTTTAAGTCTTTCCAATTTGAAGGCGTGCTAAAACTTATTTGCCTCTGTTTAGCAGGTGTTAGCATTGAACATTTAAACTGGTCTGATTTTATTGTGCGTTATGATCATCTAAAAAACTTGTTTTATCTTTCACCACTTTATTGTGGTTTTGAAGGTTATTCCAGAAAAGATTTTTATAAGCGGGAGAATTATCAGCTGATGTCTAAGCTGCTTGTATAAATAAAAGGGAGGTTTCTTTTGTCTTTAAACAATATGCTAGAAATTCAAAAAACTTTAGTTAATTTCATAAAAGAGATTACACCATCTTATACAGATTGCTCTTCAAATAATACAATTTCTGGTAAGGAATAGGGCACCACCAATTTTGATTTCTAAAAAAGAAACAATACGCATTAAAGAGTCTTTAAATTTGCGGACTTTTTGAGAATCCTTTCAGAATCTTTTGCAAAAAGTGAACTGATAGAAGATTTGCTATCAAAATATAGAAACTTTTCTAACAAATTACGAATAAATCTAAAAATATATATTACATATAAAAAACAGTATGATACGCTGGCAGACTGGGCTTTAGAAACAAGAATCAAAGTGTATAAAGATGCATAGAGGTGAGATTGGTATGGATCATTTTTATGATTCAATAAAAATTAAAGAAAAAATTCTATATCAAAAATTTAAGGTGGTTTAAAAGGTGGACGGGCAATGCATAGAAGGATGAACGAGAAGGTGAATTAGGTGAGGGAGATTTATAGATTATCAGCATCTTTTGTATAAAGTATCTCCTCAAGGTAAATATTGTGATGAAGTAAGACAGTGGTTGAATGTTCAAAAAGATAATACACGCTCTTAATTTTTCCGTTATACACATCACAATAAACGCCGTGAAAGGCACGGTTCTGTTACAAACTTTCTCTAAAAGCAGCATATGAGTTTGCAAGATATTAGAGTGATGTTTTAAAAGAAGGTAATGGTCCCATTTTATTTCAGGAACAAGTTATCTTAAAACAGCAAAGCAATATTTTTCAAGAAACTGCAAAAGCGACTTTTGAAAGCAAAAAAGCAGAGTTAAAAAATGAAGGTAAAAACGGTTTCTGGTTTTCTCCACTAGAGTTGCATGTTATTTCCCACATAGGGAATTTACTACAGAAAAATTAATAGCCAAGATCACTCACAATGTTTTTGCGCCACTTTAGCATGAAAAAGCAGATACCGTGCGGAACTATTTGTCTTATCTTCAACATCATTATTACAATTAGAAAGCTGAAACAACGTCATTCACAAATCACATAAAAGCTGTCCATTGTTCATTATACAATCCCGTGGATTGTTTTTCTTAAGCATGCCAAATCCTATTTTGTTGAAGACAGAACGTTGAGTATTATTAGTTCTTTGAACGACGACAGCAGTGCAATCCGTAAAATCTTTTCTCATCTTCTTTTGGTAGGATAACAAAGATGCTCTTGGAATACATCAATAGACTCAATCACTTTATACAAATATAACCTTGTTGAATCCTTTCGCTTCAACTCAGACATCTCCGTCACTCTAATTAAATCCAATCGACCACCAGAGCGTTTTTATCCTTTAAGTTCTTTTACTTTTAATCTGAATATATCGACCTCTTTCAAATCTTTTCATTGATTAATCTTTCAGAGGAATTGTATCCTTAGCACTTTATTTTCCGTTTATGTCTCCAACCACATAGACCAGCACCTTGTTCATTATGTTTTAAATATTTTTCGCCAAATTTGGACTAATCACATTGATATCTTGTCGATTCAAATAAATTGGCAGCCATCCAATACAAGAAGTTTATTCATTCGTCGCGCAGCCAGTTAGAAAGCTTAGTACGCATAGCAGCATCAGTTTTCTTATTAATCTTCATTTTCTACCTTAAGCCGTGTTGTCCTATTTTGAAAGCTTCCTTTGTTTGCTTTTGCTTCTCAACTTGTTTCCCAAGAAAAAAGGCTTTCACTAAAGCTATAAGAAAAGTTGCTATGGTCACTGATGTCATTGTTAGATATTTTTTTATCCATAAGATCATAGGCGGTGTTCTTGAAAGCGTTTAGCAATGTATACCATAGCTGTACAAGCAGCTAAAACCATAATGCCTGCTAAAACCCATTGAACAGGACCATTTCCTGAAAAAAGCCCTCCAAGCCCTGAAAAAGAACCTATGATTGGTGCAAGAGCTTCTACTTTGCAAATACCTGTTACACCTTCTGATTCTACTACATGATAATTTGGAGCAACATGAGATCCTTTCGCCCATAATCCTGCTTCGGCTGCTCGGCGATTGACAAGACCTTGGATACGTTTTCCTCCTACTCTTGTCCATTTTTGTAATTCAGTTGGTACCACTTCATATGCACCTTTATTGAGCTTTTTTAAAAGTGTAGAATTGCAAAAGGCTGTTATTCCTACGTTATAGCAAAATGATACTAATGCCGCGAATTGTTCATTGTTTAAAGGAACGGTAACGGCTTTTTCAACAACGAGTTCACACTCTCTCAAATCCTGACAAAGGATTTTTTCAGCTTCTTTTTCCGTAATTTGCATGTCTTTGTGGACGCTTGGAGCACCAGCAGCATTTGTATGTCCATAACCAATTGTCCATACACCACCAGAATATTCATAAGCCGATAAACGTAAGCCTTCCAATTGCTTAATCAATGCAAGCCCTTCTTTTGATATTTTTCGCATTATTCTTACCTATAAAAAAACCTACACAAAGCAGGATATGAATCGAAAACTTACATCTACTCATTTTTAAGAACAGAACAGCGAAAGGGCATAATAAATTCAAAATCTCCATAGTGAGTTATGTTAAAATCCATATCGTTTTTTGAACAAATATTATGCTAAACACCATTCATTTTGCAGCAATTGATCTCCATCTCAAGATAATAACTTTATAATAGATCCATTTATAGTCAGATAGATTTTACTCATAAATTCTTACAGTTGATCCAGAATGATTTAGAAGAACTTTACTTAAAAAACTTCAATAATCCTGATGAAAAAAAGCATTTTTTAACAAAAAAATAAGAGATATAATAAGTAATGAAATAATAGGTATTGATTTTCAAGTAATTGCATAACCCATAAATTACACCATAGAATTATTTTCATAAAAACAAAAAAACATTACAGTTGAATATTATAGATCTACAAATTATCTTAGAATCAACACGATATACACGTAACGTATTATATATATTTAATAAAAAAATCTATAGTGAATTTAACTATTATTTATTTTTTCCTCTAATTGCTTAATTTTCTTAAAAATATCTTTATGAAGGATTTTAAATAAAATGTTATATAAAACATAATCGATATTTTCTCCCTCTCTAGTAGTCTGTTTCCAACTAAAACAATATAGTAGTGGAGCATATTCAATATATGGACCAATGATATTGGATAGTGTTGTAAAGAATATTGTATTGTAATAAACTTGAACGATGATTTCGGTTTCATATATTTTTTCCATATGAATAACGCTTTCGTCTTTTTCATATGAAGCGTTTTATGGGGCATTTGAGGCCAATGGTATCATCTTTGTCTAGTGATGTATTGGCTACGTTTCCAGAAGCGTCTTAAACAAATCAATCAAGCTATTGAAATCTTTTTAGAGGCAATAATACAAGAGATACAAAAGATTTTAACAAAAAGCCGCTTGAAGATATGGGAGGTTCTCTCCTCCTAGCATCTCCGCCCATTTACATAACATAAAAAAGAGAAAGGTAATGAGATGATATTTGATGATGGCGATAGATATGTAACAACCCGTGAATGTGTACAGCTTTTTAGTGTATCCACAACAACGATTCGCAATTGGGTGCTTCAAGGGGTTGTTTCCGGAGCCATATAAGCTAGGGAGAGCGGTGAGGTGGAGAAAGAAAGAGATCTTAGCCTTTACTCCAGAGAAAAATACGGAGCAAATAACAACAGATTAGGTAAAATTGTATAAACGGTAGAAGGTGGTCTAAAAGGTGGTTTTCAAACAGATAATTAAATAAAAAATCTGGATGTTCTAATATGATAAAGAGAAAATGCGGTGCCGCATGCCGGATTCGAACCAGCGACCCCATCATTACGAATGATGTGCTCTACCAACTGAGCTAATGCGGCATAGGTTTGTAAATCAATGAGACAAAACTAATTTGAGGGTAATAGCTAAAAGTACGTATAAAAGCAAGAATGCATTTTTTCAATAATTTATAAAATATGATAATAATTTGCAGGAGAAGTATGTAAAAGTCAGAGGACAGTATTCTTTGATCTTAATACTATAAATGCTTTCCAATTTACGATAGCACTCAAATTAAGAAGCTAGGAATGTAGATCTTGAGGATGGAAAAAGGTGTCAAGATAACTTAGTAAAGATAAAAACATTTTCTGATTCTTAAGAAAGAAATTTGTTGAATAAGTGATTAGGAAAATAAAGATCATTATAAACCCTTTATAATGTGAAAATAAGATGAGTAGAATTAGTTGAAAAGTTACTTCTTATTTTTATGGGAAGAAAAAGGGGGAGGATTAATAAAATTAATCACGTTTTTTTATTTAAGATGGAGTAAGAATCATGTCGGATGAAGATCGGCTGATAGAACTAGAAATGAAGCTAGCTTACCAAGAAAAATTCATTGAGGAGCTTTCTCTAGTAGTAACTAATCAATGGAAAATTTTGGATGAGATATCTAAAAAAGTTGATGTTTTAGCGAGGCGATTTTCAGATTTAAAAGAACAGAGTGTTACTGAAGCTGTTGTTTTACCATTTTCTCAATAGGGAGAAGGTGCTTAAAAATTCTTCTGCTAATAGTCTCTTGGATTTTTTTAGATGTAATAGGGTGGATATCACAATGGGAGGAAGCTGCGAAATATTCTTTATTACAATTGCAATTATTTACAGATTAGTTTTTATTTAACGCATTTAGTTAGACTTGTAGAATAATTTTTATAAGCTTCTTCCTTAATTTCAAGAAGTTCTAATTTTATAAAGAGTGCTGATATTAGAAGACGTTTTTTATATGTGATTTCTAGTATTAAAATTAAGAAAAGTTTTTGTGGAGTATAGAGAAGTATCCATAAAAATATATGAACTTCAATATGTTAAGTTTTTTCTGTACAGAGTTTTCTATAGATGGAAGTTAGATTTATTCGCTACTTTTTTAAATTGATACAAATGAAGTGATGTTATCGTTATCTATAGAAATTATAAGTGAGCGCATATGTTTATAATAAAGCGTTTTAATCCATTTTGATGATCAAGTGATTTGCAGTTGTTTTAATAGGGTGAGGTGCTCTAAGCGATATCGGTTGTGTATAGTATAAAGAGCTCTAGAAGTCTTTTTCAAGATTAAATGTATTCTTCGTTATATGTACATGACATTTTGTGAAAAGGTTTTTGTTTTTCGTAATTTAAGATATAAAATACTATTGCTAAAGCACCAAAGATAGACCATGCTGGTAAATAAGTGAGAGTAATGCAAATTGAAGATAGAAAATCAGGCATTACCTTGCATAGAGATTGGTTAAGGTGATAGACATCTGTTTGCAGAAGGTTTGTTAAAATTTTATTAAAGGGGGTTGTTGTCCAATGTGATGTGATTATAGAGTGTGCGTTATCAATGACCAATGCTATAATAGTTAGTGTAACGAAAATGAAGGACATTAATTTAAATAAATGGTGGAGCATATTTTTTCTTAAAACTTCAACGGGGCATATATATAATGCACAAAAAAATAAGGGGTTGCATTATGATAAGAAAATAATTTTACGTTTGTTTTGTGTTTTTTGAAAAAGGTGCCTGATTTTTCGATAAAAGTTGAAGTTAGGTTCAACAAAAGTAATGAGGCATGATGTCTGAAAAAAAGCACAATGAATTGAAGCGTAGCCTTCAAAATCGCCATATTCAAATGATTGCTTTGGGTGGCGTTATTGGGACAGGACTTTTTTATGGGTCAACCGAGGCAATTCAATTAGCTGGTCCCTCAGTCATTTTATCTTATCTTGTCGGCGGGCTTATTATGTATTTCATTATGCGAATGCTTGGTGAAATGTCAGTAGAAGAGCCGTCTTCAGGAGCATTTAGTTTTTTTGCTTATAAATATTGGGGGAGATTAGCTGGTTTCATAACAGGTTGGAATTATTGGTTTCTTTATATTCTTGTGAGCATGGCTGAACTTACAGTGATAGGTTTTTATCTTGATCATTGGATTTTGATTGATCATTGGAAAGCATCTTTCATTGTTCTTTTATTTGTTACATTCATTAACTTGTTTAATGTTCGTTTTTATGGAGAATTTGAATTTGCTTGCGCTTTGATCAAAGTGGCTGCTGTTATTGGTATGATTATTTTGGGAATTTTTCTCATTGTCACTGAACTAGGGGAAAATCAAGCGAATATTCATTATCTTTGGGACCATGGCGGTTTTTTCCCTTATGGAGCAGTAGGGGTTGTTTTAGCGACTTCTGTAGTAATGTTTTCCTTTGGAGGAACAGAGCTTATTGGTATTGCTGCTGGAGAGGCATCTGATCCACAAAAAACAATTCCAGCGGCTATCCGTCAAGTTATGTGGAGGATTATAATTTTTTATATTGGTTCTATCAGCGTTATTATGATAATCAGCCCTTGGAATATGATTGGAAAAAATGGCAGTCCTTTTGTTACAATTTTCGAGACTATAGGAATTCCTGCTGCTGGTCATATTTTGAATTTTGTGGTGATTATGGCTGCTATTTCTGTTTACAATAGTGGCATTTATTCTAATGGACGTATGCTTTATAGTTTAGCTGTACAAAAAAATGCACCACATATTTTTAGTAAACTGAGTGCTGCTCGTGTTCCTTATATTGCTATCCTTTTTTCATCATTCTGTACGGTGTTGATTGTCGTTTTTAATGCTCTTGTTCCTGATAATAGTTTCATGCGGATCATGGCTCTTGCAACTGCAGCAGCAGTGATTACTTGGGCTATTATTGTTATTGTTCATTTGAAATTTCGCAATGCACATAAGAACAGAAAAGGCAACTTTACTTATGCGTTTGGTTTATATCCTTACGCTAACTATCTTTGTCTCTGCTTTCTTGCTTTATTATTTTGCATTATGTTTATCAGTGGTTTTGGGCAAAATGGATTGATGACTCGACTTTTTGATATGATAGGAATAAGCGTGCCTTTTCTTGAAACATATATTCCTGTACAGATGCCTGATATGAGTTTGGCAGTCATTATTATTCCTCTATGGTGCTTATTATTACTTTTAGGTTATAAACTGAGACGATAGAGAAAGAAGAGCTAATAAAACGGATTGATTGGAATAAATCTTGGGGACTATAAAATTTGATGAGGTAACACAAGTTTTTGGTGATTTGTGTGTTTTAAG
This sequence comes from Bartonella sp. OD88NMGDW, assembly GCF_042193775.1. Taxonomy (NCBI): domain Bacteria; kingdom Pseudomonadati; phylum Pseudomonadota; class Alphaproteobacteria; order Hyphomicrobiales; family Bartonellaceae; genus Bartonella; species Bartonella sp. OD88NMGDW. Next base: position 157,149 of record NZ_JBHIMA010000005.1, read on the forward strand.
GAATATTACTGTACAGCTTACCGAAAAACGAATTGCTGTTATAGGTGCGAATGGTTCTGGAAAAAGTACATTTGTTCGTCTTATTAATGGACTCCAATTACCATCTCACGGTTTTGTAAGCGTTGATGGGCTTGATACCAAGCGCGATGCAAAAGCAGTAAAGCGTAAAGTTGGATTTGTATTTCAGAATCCCGATAATCAGATTGTTTTACCATTAGTTGAAGAGGACTTATCATTTGGTCTCAAAAATTTAAAGCTTAGTAAAGATGAAATTAAGGAGCGTGTAGATGAAATTTTACAGCGCTACGAACTTCAAGACTTCAGAAATCACGCTGTCCATTTATTAAGTGGTGGGCAAAAACAACTCGTTGCTATTTCCGGTGTAGTTGCAATGAAACCAGACTACATTATTTTTGATGAGCCGACGACATTACTTGATTTGCGAAATAAGCATCGCGTTACGCAAGTGATAGAAGAATTACCACAAACGGCAATAGTTGTATCGCATGATTTGGAGTTTTTGAAAAAGTTTGATAGAGTGCTGGTTTTTGATAAGGGGGAGATAGCAATTGATGATGTACCTTTTGTTGCTATCAAGGAGTATATAAGAAGAATGTCATGATCGGTTTATATATTCCAAGGGATACGTTTATTCATAGGTTAAGTCCTGGAGTTAAGTTATTATTTCTTGCGGCGTGTGGAACTTTTATAATAATGGTTTCTTCCATAGCGCTTCTTGGGTTATTTTTGTTGTTGGTCATCTTATTCTATAGAGTCGCCAAGGTCCCTCTCAAAACTGCGATAAAGCAATTTAAATCGATGGGATTGCTTTTGGTTCTTCTATTTGTATTTCAAACTATTTTTAGCGGTTGGCTTACGGGGGTTGAGGTCATATTACGTCTTGTTATCCTCTTTTCTTTATCATCACTTGTTTCATTCACAACAAAAGTTTCAGATATGGTGGATGCAATTGAAGTCTGGCTTCAGCCTTTTTGCTGTTTTGGTATAAATCCATCAAAAGTGAGTATGGTTATTTCTATGGCGATCAGGTTTATTCCTCTTTTGAGTGAAAAGTTTAATGAGGTACATGAAGCACAGCAAGCACGGGGACTTAATACTAACATTGTCGCTCTTGCGATACCTTTAATTATACGAACCATAAGAATGGCTTCAGAAGTGGCTGAAGCATTGGAAGCGCGTTCTTATGATGCTGATACCATTGATACAGCATTTCATAATAATCAAAGTTTTTTATAGTGAAAGAAGAATCAAATGAATACAAAAGATTTAGTTTATATTGCTTTATTTGCCGCTATTTATGCTATTTTAGGACTTTTCCCTTCTATTTATCTTCCTTTTCTTCTAGGGGTACCTATTACAGCTCAATCGATGGGACCGATGCTAGCAGGGTCTATTCTTGGGGCAAAAAGGGGTGCTTTAGCATCACTCCTTTTTCTTGTTCTTGTTGCGATTGGATTACCTCTGTTGCCTGGTGGTCGTGGTGGAATCAGTGTCTTTTCAGGGATTGCAAGTGGTTACTTAATAGGTTTTCCATTTGCTGCATTTTTTATTGGTTTAATGGTAGAATTGTTTTGGCAGCGGTTAAATTTTATAACATTATTTGTGATAAATACTGTTGGTGGCATTGGGATAGTTTATTCTTTTGGTGTTCCATGGACAGCGTATATGACCAAAGTCTCTTTACTGAAGGTTTTAATGGCTTCATCAGGTTTTTTGATAGGCGATTGTTTAAAAGTGCTGATTGCATCCTTTGTTGCACTCGCGATTAAAAGATCTGTTCCTCTCATTCATTCAAAGCATAATAAGAACAAGCTAAAATGAATGTATTATTTTATTATATAATATTCATGTATCACAATAAGTTTACTGAATTTAACCATAGTAATCTATGATGTAATTAAACATTGTAGAATCTAATATGATTTATATAAGTGATATTATTAAAATAAATTATTATAATATTTTTCTCTATATCTAAGGCATTTAAAGTGTACTTTTATAAATCTGATACTTTTTATTAATTATAGAACATTAACGAAATATTTTCCATAGTGAAGGAATAATTCAGTGAATACAAAAGACTTAGTTTATATTGCTTTATTTGCCGCTATTTACGCTGTTTTGAGTCTTTTCCCTCCTATTTATCTTCCTTTTTTACTGGGTGTCCCTATTACAGCTCAGTCTATGGCTCCGATGTTAGCAGGCTCTATACTTGGAGCGAAAAGGGGAGCTTTAGCATCACTTCTTTTCCTTATTCTTGTTGCGATTGGATTACCTCTATTGCCTGGTGGTCGTGGTGGAATTAGTGTTTTTTCAGGAGTTACGAGTGGTTATCTGATTAGTTTTCCATTTGCTGCATTTTTTATTGGCTTTATGGTAGAATTGTTTTGGCAGCGGTTAAATTTCATAATATTATTTGTGATAAATACTGTGTGCGGTATTGGGATAGTCTATTCTTTTGGAATACCATGGGTAGCTTATATGACTCAGGTTCCTTTGCTAACAGTTTTAATAAGTTCATTAGGTTTTTTGGCTGGTGGTTTCTTGAAAGTGCTGATTGCATCCTTTGTAGCGTTGACTATTAAGAAAATCGTTCCTCTCATTCATCCGGAAAAGGGGTAGTTCTGTACTGAAGAATAATTTTTGCCAAATGTATGTGGATTAAAAATCACCACAGAATACCATTCTGTTTTGTCTACTTTATGTCATGTTTCCATTGGGCGATTCTGAATATTACGCTAGCAATTTTTATGAATTCCTTTGCAAAAGAATTAAAGAGCACGCACGGTAATGACGATGCAAACCAAAGATGTCACGGAGATTTTAAAAAGACTGGGCTGGGAGCCTTATCGTGATAACGTGGGTGATACTTTCGCGCATTATCATCTTCCTGACTGCATTGTGGGCATAGGCTATGGTGTAAAAAATTATGGAGAGAGAGGCAAAGAGTTTTTGCTTTCGGCTGATCTCACCACCGCTGCTTATTGTCTTGGCTGGGAATATTCTAGAGGTGAAAAATCACAGCGTAAATATGGAGACGTGCTGTTTTACGCGAAGGAGGATTTTAATGTTAAAGCTCCAGATCTTTTGGAAAGCCATATCACAACCGCTTTAAACAAAGTGGTTGCATGGGCGCAAGCACAGGATATTGAAAAAAAGTTGTGCGAGGAAGCTGCTGATCATTCTGCCGTTGCACAAGCATTACTTGGTGATATGGAGGCTTTAAGGAGTGATAGATCTACTCCAAAACTATCTGTGCCAGAATTTGCAGATTATAAAACAATGACATCGGATGATCGCCTGCTTTTTTTTGCGCAAGCCTATAAAAATGGGGAGTTGGATGATATTCTAACGCGCAAAAAAACCAAACAGCGCTCGATAAGCCTCACAGCAGCAATGCGCGTTCTCAAAACACAAGGGTGGTTTTCTACGGAGCCTGGAAAAATGTGGTTGATTTTGCCCGACCGCTTCATTCAATTTGATTTTGGTTTTATACGTCTCCATGACAATTACAATGTCCGTATTGAAGCTGAAATATCTAATGAAATGATTTCTGTCGCTTGCAATTGTATTCACTATAGTGAGGAATATTGGTGCGTTTCTCCTACGGGGCTTTATAATTCTTTTAACACGATTGGGGGGGGGATTTTTAGTGGTTTTGATAAAGGCATTGATATTTGTGTAGAGACATTAGATGAGCAAGAGCTTATCAAAATCTCTGAGCGGATAATACAGTGGGCACGTGCCCAAGATTTACAAGCATCAATAGAAAGCAAAACACGTGTTCAAAAGTATAGCTACAATATACGTATAGTCTGGCATTTGGCTTGTTTAGCATTGACAGGTCAAATTGATGTTCTGAAATCTTATCAAAATTTTTTAGAAGCAGGTACGATTTCTGAAATTTTGGATGACCGTGAAGTAGAGAGATATATTAACCAGGCCGTTCAATTTGCTGAAGAATATCTGAAAATCCTTAATGAGCGAAAAGCTATAGATGATCGTCTTAGTTTACAAGATTTGTCTTTTCTTAATACAGTTTCTGAAGACTTAAAAAGGATGGACTGGACAGTCTATCGTGATAAAAATTACAATTGCAATGCTTATTTTATAAAGAAAGATCGTATCATTAATATAGTGTACAACCTTGATAAAAACGGAGAGACACCATTTGTTACCTTCAAGGTTTCTCTTTCAACACTTGGTTTTTCTACAGCTTATCGATCTATTTTCATCAATACTCCCCAATATACCGTTCTTAAAGAATCAGAAGAAGTTTATGCAGTTTCTAGTACTGAATTGGATGAAGGCAAGCTGAAACAGATCAGTGCGGATATTCTTGAATGGGCTGATCGACAAAATGTGAATCAAATCATCTATGATTATGCGGCTTTGCCAACAAATAGTGAATATGATCTTATAATACGCCATTTTATTGCGCTTATTCTTATTGGGGATGTTGAAAAGCTCAAATTTTATAAAGAGAATTTTAGAAAGGGAAACTCTTTAGGCTTTGTGGAAGGTATCACGAAATATACGATTGACAACGCTCTTACTCTTGCACGGCATTATCGGACTGGTTTTCCTAAAAATGCTCCGATTTTAAGCTTGGATGCGCAAACAGCATCTGTTGCTTCTAAAACAACTTCTGTTGAAGTGGCAGAGGAATTGGATGAAGTGGATGACACTGATGATCGTCTCACCATGGAAAGTGCTCATGCAATTTTAAAAAGCCTAGGCTGGTCAACCGAGAAAATCAATGAGAATGACCATATGGCAAGCTATCAATTGGCTGATCGTGAAGTAGATATTCTTTATAACGACGAAATTGCCAAAGACTACCCACAATTTGATAGGGCTTTTATGATTAGCACGGGCATTCTTTCCACCGCTTGTAAATTCATTGATCCTACCCACACGGAAGATATTCCAGATATACAGCTTAATTTTGAAGCCAAGGGATTAGAAATCTTTGAACCAGAAGTCACTGCGGATCGCTTAAAGCAAGCACTTGATGATGCGCTAAAATGGGCGGTAACAGACATTGACCTTTCTGAAAGACTTCGCTCTGATTATGGCACTGCTCCTTGGCAACAAGATGCAACATCTAAAGCAGATAATACGGATTATGCTTTACTTCATCTTGGCGCTCTTGCTTTATTGGGTGATGTTGAGACCTTACAATCTTATCAGCAAAGCTTTACGGCAGGTGATCACCTAGGCTTTGACGAAAGCATCAACAAAACCCACCTTGAACGTGCATTAGCTTTAGCCAAAGAAGTAGCAAAGGTGAAGCAAGTGAGTTACGCTTTGATTAAACAGGTGGCAGAAAAGCTTGATGATCACTCAGAGCTTTTTAGCGAGGAATAACCTCGCTCTTGGAAGGAGAGTTTATTTAAGTCTATTTAGAACAAAGAATAAATTGATTATTTTGAAAAAATCGAGGGGATTATGAATCATGAAATGGATAAAGAAAAAAAGTATGGGGGCAGCTGAGCCTATGGAATTTAAAGGTCAAAAAGTTTATCAGGAAGATGAACTGTTTGATCCTGAAACAGTTTCTTCTTGGAAAGAAAAAGGACACATAATAACAGGTACAAATGTGGAAAGAATGGCATCAGGAAGAGCTCCTATTGGAGTCGATTGTAGGCCTATTATGTTACATCCTGTGACACAAGAACAAGATAGTCCTCTCGTTGAGGTTCTCTACTCATTTTATCAAGACAAGAGTTTGGTTGCTCATATGAAGCCAAAGACAAATTTTATCAAAAAAGTTATTTGTTGGATTTCAAAAAAAGTCTCCTAAGCAGGAAAAAAAAAGTAATTATTGCAAATATTGGAGTAATGACACTAAAAGGCGCTCTCTAAGCTTTAATGATCATCCCCTTTAATTATATCATATATTGTAAATGCGAGATGATTTTACAGACACAGATGAGAAAAGAGTTCCTTCAAAAAAAGATCTCTTATGATTTTATCAATCTCATCCCAATTCCATTGGCTATGGTAGAGAAATATTGATCATTAGAAACACTCATTATGAGTAAAAACACGCTGTGACTTATGGAGAAAAATTTATGAAAAGTTATACTTTATCAGATGTTGCACAATATATTGATATGCATAGTCATGCTATTAATTTTGGTACTAAAGATAATGCTCCTGATGATGTAAGGATTAAAACAGCTGAGAATACTCTCGATTTACAATTTACCTCTTCCTATAAGGGTTTTTTAAAAAATTATGGAGGAGGAGAAATTGGAGGTGAAGAAATATTCAGTATTTATGAAATCTGCGCAGGTATTCCTGCTGGTGATATTGTTTACCGAAATTTGCTCGATAGAAGAGATGGCTTTACGGACCCCAAACAACTTGTTATCTGCACAACTGATTTTGGTGAAACCTTTTATTTTGATTATACGCAGTTTCGGGATGGAGAGTGCCCGCTCTATCTTAAGTTTCCACTTGACGATCCCCAGTATTACGCAAGTAATTTTTATGAATTTCTCTGCAAAAGAATTAAAGAGTATGCAGGGGAGGATTCATGAAAACCTATACCTTAGATGATGTTGCAGTATTAATTGATAAAGTTAATAAATATAATGATGATATTATCAATTTTCGTACTGAAGAAAATGCGGCTGATAATCTACAGATTGAAAAGGCGGAGAAAGCTCTTAGTTTGAAATTCAACTCTTTTTATAAGATTTTTTTAAAAAAAACTATGGAGGAGGGGAAAAATGAAAAAAATCTTAAAACTATTGAGCTGCATGGCTCTCTTAAGTACAGCTGGATGTCAGTTAGGCAATCCTCCCCCATCGACTTTGGTTTTATGGGAAAAGCCTAGAGCAGATCGGGCTGTAATCGAACAATCACTTTTAAAATGTGGCTGGAAACCGGTTTATGCTTCTTCTAGTGATATGAATTCGTATGCAAGTGAATTTGCTTCAGTATATGAGTGCATGAAAAAAGCAGGCTTTCGATATAAATTGCAGGATTCAAAGGGGATTTATTTTACACAACCTCTGAAAAGTGACTCGTTCCTAACCGATCTCATGATAGCTGGATATCAGCAATTTATGGACAATGATACTTTTGGTCTAAGCAATACGAGAAAGAAGGAACGGGCCATGATAACTCATTTTAAGAATGAAAGAAAACGTCAACAAACAAAAAAATCTTTGCAAAAGCGATCATCAAAGCGTCCTACCCATTCTTAAAGAGTTAGTTGAACAAAAAGCACGAATGATGGAGGGAGTCAAAATAGTGCTCTTCTTTATTCAAGCGGGTGATACGTTGAATCTAGAGGTTGATCAACTCACCAACAAGGCAGTGGTAGGTTCTCTTTCCACTAGTTTTTTAGAGGATGTGCGTTTTAATCAGCCTTACAGAATTCTGGAAGCCGATCCGAAAAATAGAAAAGGTCTTGTGATCAATAAAGGGGCATGTTTTCGCTTTTATCATGGTGGTGAGAATGGGGGCAGGCACCTCTTTTACCGCATTCCAGGGCGTGGAAGGATGACTTTTGACGAAGATCTTGAAGCAGGAAAGGATTATTATATATATCTCATCTTAAAAGATCAGACGAATGAGCTATCCTTTGACCTTTCGCAAAATCCGACAGCTCCTGATGGCTATACAGAGGATAATTCTGAAAAGATTGGTGGATTTCATACGCTATGTGCGGATGTTGGTGAGATTGAAGGTCATCCCTTATCAGGTTATCAAGCGGGGGATATTTTGCCCAATTCTGTTTGGTGTTTAAATCACCGCCCGCGCAGTAGTCCAGAAGGGATGGTTTATGATCTTTCGCAAGATCTTTGGGTTGATATTTATCTTCAATCAGGGACAGGTGTAAATGCAAAGTCGGCATATGGTGTTCCGATTACGATCAATCGTAGCTATGCGGATCATGCATTTGATTTTTGGTCTGTTAGTAAGAGATTTTTGACGAGTGATGAGTTTTCGCCAAGCATGTATGGCAGTAATCAAGCAACCAGTATTGTCGGCAATCAAGCGCCTTCTCCGAAGACGTCTGGAGGACACGTTGATACAAACAATAGACGGATGATTTCGCATATTGGTTGTGAGGATGGTTGCGGTTATGTGTGGCAATATTTGTCTGGTTGTTATCCAGTGACTAAATGGCATACAGGGGAGCAAGGAAGCAGTTTACGTGTAGACATAAATGTTATGTTGGGAGGAGGCGATTGGACTGGTGGCTCTAACAATGATCATCTTGTACGGAACTTTGCGCATTCTCGTTATGTCGAAGATGAAAAAATAGGCGCTCGTGGATGTAGCGAGCCACTTTATTATAATTAGCGCGAGATTGATTAGAACATCATTTTATCCAGCCTCACTTTTGTGGGGCTTTTTTTATGGAGCGTCAGATGAGAAAGATATCGAAAGAAGGATTAGAGCTTATCAAACAATGGGAAGGTTTGCGTTTAGAGGCTTTAAGAGATATCATATCAAAAAACGCAATAAAGTCAATATGTTGTTTGCAATTATTTTATATGAATCCACTTAAGAATCCATTCTTTTATGCATGATTCATTTGACCATTTTTGATATAAGATTGCCATGTATGAATAGAGCATAAAAAGCAAATCATGATGTAAAGATTATAACGCATGTGTGTATTCAAATGAAATGAAAAGCTGTTATCATTCATAACAGTTTATAAATTTTATGATACGTTTTTATCACTTAAAAATCGCATTGAAGTTAGTAATATAGACTTTTTTAATTTCGCTAAATTTTTAGCGAAACTATTATAAGCTTATAAGTTTAATTTATAAAATTGCATAAAAAGATTTAAAGACAAAATCATATTTAAAACGCTTTCTAAAAATTTAGAAAACGATAGGCAGGCATTATACAGATCCTATCATCACAACAGATATGAAATTCAAAAAGTTATATCTTATGAAATCAAAAGCCTTTTTAATGAATAAAAGCAAGCTATCAAAAAACGTTTAAAAGTTACATTTAAAGCACAGAGCCCAAATATGGGCTGAGTGAATTTAGTCACCCCAAATTTGGGGCAGCTATTTAGACAAGATAAGCAAGTAAAATTTAAAATCGTTGTAACATCATAAGGTATCGGTTTTTACTTAATTTTGAGTCAAAAGCTGTAATGTTTAAAGAATGCTCTATTCTAAGATAACGCCCCCAAAAATGGACCGGCTAATATTTAAAGAAATTAGGTTTTAATGAAAAGTACAAATACGCTTATGAGAACCTCTTTAAATGCACGTTTAAACGTTTGAAACATAAAATGAGATCTTTATAAGAAACGTTAAAACTTTTTTTTATTACAGTTATAACTTAGTTATCATTTGCTCTTAAGAACGTTTCATTTATGAAAAATGAAGATCTAGATTTCACAGCAGAGCAAAATCTTAAAAACCTTACATTTTATAAAAGCGTTTGTTTGTTTTTCTTATAAAAAGCTGCTTTGAAAACCAATGCTTGCAAGCTAAAAAGAACGTTTTTATAAGACATTCATTTAAGATGCATTTGCTTTTGATTGGATTATTAAAGCTACCGAGCGTTTTGATTTGTTTGATACGTTTGAGAGCAACAAAAAGCGTTTATAGGTTTTCTCATTCAAATGAGTGAGTAAAAATCAAATGCATCATTTACATTCCTTTTGATAAGTTTTCATATCTCTAATAGAGCGCTTGCAATATGATACATTTTGTATATATGCATTCATTACTCCATTGTGGATGATTCATTTTAATCAATAAAAAACGCTATTTGAAAGCCGCGTCATATCACTTGGCGCGGCTTTTTTTTATTTTACTCTCTCTTTTATGATATGTTTATAGCAATGCATTTTATATGCGTTTATAACCATAAAGAATGCACGCCCCCCATGTCTCTTTTTATTCTGTTTTATCAGTTATATTGACAACATTATCCCTTTCATAAACCTCACAATTTTTTGGAACCAACCTTA
>NZ_JBHIMA010000046.1:0-1634 GCF_042193775.1 Bartonella sp. OD88NMGDW
GATTTATCACTATCACAACAACACTCCCTACACTATATCTTATTACACAATTAAAACTGCTAAACATACACTACCATCAACCCCCCCGACAAAAAAACTCTCATAAGCAAGCCCCCAATAGCTACTGACAACTAAAATGAACGAAAATCTGTTTACCCTATTCGCAACTCCAATAATCCTAAATCAACCTGCCACAATCCCCATCATTATATTTCCCATATTATTAATCCCAACGTCCAAACATCTCATTAACAACCGACTAATCACTATCCAACGCAACCTAGTACTATTCACTCTAAAACAAATAATAATAACCCATAATGCTAAGGGGCGAACCTGATCTCTAATACTAATATCCCTAATTACCTTTATTACCACAACTAACCTTCTGGGACTCCTACCCCATTCATTTACACCCACCACCCAACTATCCATAAACCTCGCTATAGCAATCCCCTTATGAGCTGCCACAGTAATCACAGGCCTTCGCTTTAAAACCAAAAGCTCCCTAGCTCACCTCCTACCACAAGGCACACCAACATTACTCATCCCCATACTAGTAATAATCGAAACCATTAGCCTGGTCATCCAACCAGTAGCCCTAGCCGTACGCTTAACTGCTAACATTACGGCTGGTCACCTGCTAATACACCTAGTTGGAAACGCAACACTAACACTACTAACTATCAGCCCCCCCGCTACTTCACTGATCTTCACACTCCTGACACTACTCACCATCCTAGAAATCGCAGTTGCTCTAATCCAAGCCTACGTTTTCACACTTCTAGTTAGCCTTTATTTACACAACAACACCTAATGGCCCACCAATCCCATGCTTACCACATAGTCAAACCCAGCCCCTGACCACTAGCAGGGGCTCTATCAGCCCTTCTAACAACATCCGGCTTAGCCATATGATTTCACTTCTATTCCACCACTCTATTAACACTAGGTCTACTAACCACAACACTAACCCTTCACCAATGATGACGCGATATCGTACGAGAAAGCACTTATCAAGGACATCACACGACACCCGTTCAAAAAAACCTTCGATATGGCATAGTCCTATTCATTATCTCAGAAGTCTTCTTCTTTACCGGGTTCTTCTGAGCATTCTACCACTCAAGCCTAGCCCCAACCCCTTATTTAGGGGGCCACTGGCCACCAACAGGTATTACCCCATTAAATCCCTTAGAAGTACCCCTTCTAAATACCTCTGTATTATTAGCATCAGGAGTAACAATTACCTGAACTCACCACAGCCTTATAAACAACAATCGAAAACAAACAACCCAGGCTCTACTCATCACAATTCTACTAGGCATCTATTTCACCTTACTACAAATTTCAGAGTACTTTGAAGCACCCTTCACCATTTCCGACGGTATTTATGGCTCAACATTCTTTATCGCTACGGGTTTCCATGGACTCCACGTCATCATTGGATCCACTTTCCTCCTTATCTGTCTCATCCGCCAACTATTATATCACTTCACACCAAACCACCACTTCGGCTTTGAAGCTGCCGCTTGATATTGACACTTTGTAGATGTTGTATGATTACTCCTCTACATCTCTATTTACTGATGAGGATCCTAAAAAAAAAAAAAAAAAAAAAAAAAAAAAAAAAA
>NZ_JBHIMA010000047.1:0-1545 GCF_042193775.1 Bartonella sp. OD88NMGDW
GATCAATTTTAGTGAAAAGTTGCGTGAACACTGTAAAGTCCATGGAATTCCTCTTTAATGAATTTTCAACTTTTTATCACCTTGAAACATAGATATATGCTAAACGTGTCATTTTCATTTATACATTACCCAAGTATTTGCATTACGATATCTTGGCTTTGATAAAATCTTTGTGCCTCTTTGAATTGTTCGGATAGTACTGAACTTTCTACAGTGGCTTTTGTTTTTATCGTATGGTAGGCATCCCGTTTGTTTCATGGTTAAAAATTTTCATATCAAGTTCGCGTCTTTTCCTTTTGATAAGTGATTGCTCAGCATTACGTAAATGCGCTACCATTTCCATCTTTATAAATTCATTTTGGATCATGGTTAACGAACCATCGATATGTGCTTGAAGATCTGCAGTATCTTTCAGGTTTTCTTTTTTTTGAATTTCATCTAATAGATGTTGGAGGTATTTAAAACGATTTTCTACGTTTTCAAAAGTTTCTAAACTTACAGCTTTATCTTGTATCGATGCAAATTGTAAACGCTCCGAAATAGCTTTGCCCATTTGATCAAAAGTCCCAGAAATTTTGTTTTCTTCCTCTAATACCTTTTGATATGATTCCCTTGAAAGCTTATCACGCTTATAGAGCGATTCTGGTTCTTTGAGAAAAAAACTAGAAAAGTCAATTGTTTTAGATCCAGTTTTCTGATTCTTTGTTATAGCTTGATAGGCTTTTTCTATTTGTGAAACTTGTTTTTTTTTCAACTCAAGCTGCTTTTTTAAGAGCTCAATAATTTCCTCTTTTTTTAAAAGCTGAAGGATTTCCGAATATTCTGCTGATAGAGCAGGTTGTGGCGGTGGAGCAGGTTGTGGCGGTGGAGCAGGTTGTGGCGGTGGAGCAGATGATAGCAATTTTAAACATTTTTCTAGGATTCCAGAGCTGTCTCTTCCATACTTTCGCTTTTCAAACTCTGCACGTGCCACTTCTAGAACATTGCATAAACTTGATGGATCTGCGTCTACACGTGTTTTAGAATGATCCACCACTGCATGTGCCAAATTTATCATTCCCCAAATGGTAATCATTCCTGTTATAATAAATCGCTTTTTCATATATTTGCTCGCTTGATTTCGGCAGGGATTGTTTTATTAATAGGTACACGGTTCCTATCATTGGGCTGTTTTAGCTTTGGTGCTAATGCACAAGCTGATAAAATGTTTGCAATCAAAATTATAAGAATGACCAACTTCATTTTAATATGACTCTTTTTTACTATTATATAGATCCTGATGTTTGTTGTCATTATTATAATTTTGACACCAAAGTAAAGTGTATAGTTTACGATAATTGATCTTTTCTTAATTTCATTTTTTAATTTATGAAAATAGCTCAATTTCAGTGCGAATATTTTTTACTGTAGGATTGGATATCCTCGTTATTTTGTCATATGGATATTAAGGGCGTTTGTTAGGGGAACTATTGCTTTTTATCTCATCTAGTTTCTATGTCTCCATAGATGTCCAAATGTAATTCCTTTTGCGAGAGAATTGGCAAC
>NZ_JBHIMA010000048.1:0-1376 GCF_042193775.1 Bartonella sp. OD88NMGDW
ATTGTCTTTTAAAGATCTCCAACACCGTCTATAGATATCTCTTGCCGTAAAAACATTGGGTAAAAGATCACAGCGCTCTACAATTAATTTTGCACGCTCTGCTGTTAATGTATCATTCGCCGCATAAAGACGTTTTGCATGGCTTATCAGATATTCTTCCCAATATAAGGCTCTCTCAAGGGCATCTCTATTGATTTCAAAACGCCCCCCTTCACTCAATTCAAAAATCAATGCAAGGGTTGGTATGGTTTTATTCATTTTCAAAAGATGCGCTTGTAAACTTGATGAGAAATGACCTCCTTTGATTGTTCTTTGAAAATTTTCCCACCATACACGAAACATTTCTTGAGCTTCAGCAGAAAAGCGTATGGTAATAGGGTGTTTTGGTGAGCCTAATGGTTTATCATAAAGAGAACGAAAAATTCCTTGATAACTTTCCCATGCCTTTTGATTGGGAGGTCTATCAACCCATAACCGCTCTTTTCGTTCATCGGGCCACACCAGCATTTGAAACCGTTGCAATAAGCCGTCATTATTTGTTCCATGGTGCATTGCTTGAATAATGGGAATAATCCGTGAAGGTTGAATGCCCCCAATAATGGAAATGGTTGCATTGGGAATAAAAATGGTTCCCCGTCCTATACGGTCATAGGTGTATGATTTTTTGCCATTAAAAGCTGTTAGATAAAAAGAACGGTCTGATTGATATTCCTTCCGTTCCAAATCGGATAAAAAACCAGATAATTCATCACGAACCAACAATAAACCACGGGGGTTTTCTTTTAACAATTCCCCAAGCTTTTCGACGGTCACATCGTTGACAATAAGACGTCGTTTATTAAGCGTGTCATCTTCCTCACTTTCTTTATGTTCAAGAGATTGAGAAAGAAGAGCAAGGGCTTGTTCCTCGTCTTGATCTTTGAGTGCTTTGTAGGCTTGTTTTTTCTTTTCTCTTTTGTCTAATTCAATAAGAATATCTTTTGTTTCTTGCTGTTTTTTCTTCTTTAACCATTCTTGATGCCATTCCTCTTGAAAAACATCGAGAGGTGCTAAAGCAGCTTCCATGGTATCTGTTTTCATAGTTGAAGGTTCCCCCACAAGGCACCCCAGAGATTAGGAACAATTTTCCAATTGGCATGTTGTTTTGGAGAAACCCGCACGCCATTTCCAATGACAGCAGACAATCCACATAAAGCAGAAACAGCAACAAAATCGATAGAAGATTGTTGAATATCAGCAACGTCATAAACATAGTTTATTAATGGTGTTGGAAGCAGGAATATTTTAAAAGGCTCGACGGGTAAGAGAGCCGTAGCAATCGGTTGTAATTGCCCCCAACCATTTTGTTGCAAGGCTTGTTCATAAGAAATGGCTTT
>NZ_JBHIMA010000049.1:0-1335 GCF_042193775.1 Bartonella sp. OD88NMGDW
CAGGAGGCAAAAAATCCACTTTCTGGGTCTTACATAGGGCGGCTTTGCTTGCAAGGCGTGCTTACTCAAGAGCAATATGATGCCGCCCAGCAATATCTACAGATAAGGAATAATTACCTTTGTGCAAAGGGCTTGCCAAGCGCTGTTTATGATGATGTGTCTACAAATTCAGACCCAGATAGCTTTGAGCAATGGGTTGAAAAAGCAACGCGTCATTATCAATCTGTTCACGAGGCAATAAAAGAGGCGCAACATCTCTATAGACAGTACAATCTTTATGCAGCGCTACAGTACCTTGTTAGTGAAGATCAAGAATTACTACATCTTGTGAGTTCGCTAAAGGTTGCTCTTAATGCGCTTCAAAAGTATTTTTCGCAAAATTATGTAACTATCAATAAAAGTGAATGATAAACTTATATAACGCTTCACTTTCATAATCTAGTTTATGAAGTTTTCTTTTATTTTCAATTATCCGCTTTTCAATTATAGGAAGGACTTTCAGAATTTCTGATTCCTCCATATGGTTCTTAGATTGTTTTGCTTTATTTAGATCCTCTATTACACTTATTTTTTGTAGCATACTGCCGGTTAAATCGCTAAAACTATTGTTTCTTTCCCACAGTATATCATGCCATTCTCTTATCATATTTACATGTTGTTCAAAACGTTCTTTTGATAAAGTCGACATGTTATGCAAGAAATATACTTCTTCTATCATTCTAATTTCTTTGAATCTTTTTTCCCACCATTCGTTTCCATGAATTAGGTGATTATGAAGTTCGGTTTTTAATTCTGTGGTTACTTTTGAACAGAATAACTTATTAAAAAATGAAGAAGATTCTTCAGAATTAGCATATCCATTTGAAGTGGATATAAAACACGTTGTAAAAAGTGTGATAATTAATACTCTTCTAAAGAGAGTTTTTTTTATAGACATTGTTTTCTACCTTAATTTACATCTTAATTATCTAACCGATTCCCTTTGAATATATCAATATGTGTTATTTTTGTGTTGACAAAGTGATGCAAATCGTATTTAATGACAATTACGGCACTAGTCGTATTGTATCTAAATGAGCGTGATGTACAGTTCAAAATCCCCGCAAATGCGGGGTTTTTTATTATCTGGAGGGCGTATTTTATGACGTCAGAAAATACAGAGCAGGCTCCAAAACCCATTAAAAAGCGTATACCACCAAAGGCAGGTCAAGGGCGTGTCAAAGGCGTTCCAAATAAAATGACGCGCATTTTAAAAGAGGCAGTGGTTAAGGCTGCTGAGAATGCTGGGAATAAAATTGGCAAGGATGGTTTGATTTCTTATTTGGAAAAGCAGGC
>NZ_JBHIMA010000006.1:0-136043 GCF_042193775.1 Bartonella sp. OD88NMGDW
CTTTAAAACTCTTTGAAAAAAAATAAATTGGTACAAAACCTAGTGGCAAAATATACAAAACCCGCTGGCAAGCTACAACAACAAAAAAAGTAATGGTAGCGGAGGAGGGATTTGAACCCCCGACACAAGGATTATGATTCCTCTGCTCTAACCTACTGAGCTACTCCGCCAAAATAAGCAATCATAATTGTAAAGAATTACATCTTTTGCGGATATAAGGGGTAGAATAGTAAGATGTCAAGCATCGTTTTTAAGCTTTTCTCTTGTCATTCTATTTTATCCTCGATATGTAAAAGTGTAATTTTATATGATAAAGTAGGGTAAGGCATGAAAATGGTGCCACGTGTAGCGGTTTTAGGATGCGGTCATTGGGGTGAAAATCATATACGAACACTCCATTCTCTCGGGGCTTTGGCAGCAGTCTCTGATATTGATAATGATCGTGCTGCTAGTTTTGCAACGATGTATGGTGTAGAGCTTGTTACACCAGATGATCTTTTTACGCATCGAGATATTGATGCGCTGGTATTAGCATTGCCGCCACAATTGCATACGCAAAATGTGCTCCGTGCTGTTAAAAATGGTAAAGATGTTTTAGTGGAAAAACCAATAGCCTTGAATGTTTCTGATGCTAAACGCCAAGTTCAGGAGGCTGAGGCTTATGAGCGAGTTTTTATGGTAGGCCATATTTTACGTTTTCATCCGGCTTTTGAAAAAATGTGTGAATTGGTGAAAAACGGAGAAGTGGGAGATGTGCGATATATTTATTCTCATAGATTAGGCTTTGGAAAATTTCACACACACAGCGATGCTTTATGGGATCTTGCGCCTCATGATCTCTCAATGATTTTGGCGTTGACAGGATGTGAACCTTCCGAAATTCGCGGTGAGGGGGCTGCTGTCGTTGATCAGATTTCTGATTTTTCTCATATTCATATGACTTTTCCAAATGGTGTGCGTAGTCATCTTTTTACTTCACGCTTGAGTTCTTATCGTGAGAGACGTTTAACTGTTGTTGGAACAAAAGCTATGCTCGTTTTTGATGATATGGAACCGTGGAGCCGTAAATTGGCAATGCACCATTTTGCCGTTTGGAAAGAAAATCAAGAGTGGGCTTTTAGCATGGATGAGCTGAATTATATTGATGTTTGTGAAGATTTGCCGCTTACTTGCGAATTACGGCACTTTCTTCATTGTATTGAAACGCGTCAATCACCTCGTACAAATGGTGATGATGCTATTGCGGTTTTACGGATTTTAACAGCTGCTGGTGTCAATTATGATAGATAAAAGAGATAGGTAGCGCTTTTGCATTCTTGTGATGATCAATGGAGTTAATATGCAATTCATCGACCTTGGGGCGCAGCGTGCGCGTATTGAAGATAAAATTAATTCTGCAATTGCACATGTTGTCGCTAGTGGTAAGTATATTTTGGGGCCAGAAGTAACAGAATTTGAAGAGAAATTGGCAGAATATCTTGGTGTTAAACATGTGATTGCATGTGCTAATGGAACAGATGCTTTGAAGATGCCTCTTATGGCTAAAAATATTGGTCCAGGGGATGCTGTGTTTTGTCCTAGTTTTACATTTTCAGCAACGGCTGAAGTGGTTGCTTTGGTGGGGGCTAAGCCTGTTTTTGTTGATGTTTTACCTGATACATTCAATATTGATATTGAAAAACTTTCTCATGCTATCGAAATGGTAAAAAAAGAGGGACGTCTAAGGCCAAAGGCTATTATTGCCGTTGATTTATTTGGTCTTTCTGCTGACTATGTGCAAATTGCTCAAGTGGCAGCAAAGGAAAATCTTTTTGTAATTGAAGATGCTGCTCAATCTATGGGTGGAAGAAGCGGTAATACTATGTGCGGTGCTTTTGGTGATGTGGCTGCTACAAGTTTTTATCCTGCAAAACCATTAGGATGTTATGGCGATGGAGGCGCTATGATGACCAATGATGATCATTTTGCAGAACTTTTACGCTCTATTTTGTTTCATGGTAAAGGTGAAACGCAATATGACAATGTACGTATTGGTATGAATTCGCGCCTAGATAGCATTCAGGCTGCAATTTTACTAGAAAAGTTTGCGATCTTTGAAGATGAAATGGAAAAGCGTGTAGAAATTGCTCAACGCTATTCCAATGGCTTAAGAGATGTTGTTACAGTTCCAGAAATAGGAGAAAATATTCGTTCTGCTTATGCACAATATACGATTAAGGTAAAAGAACGTGATAAATTAAAAGATTTTTTACAAAAAAATTCTATCCCTACAATGATTTATTATAAAACTCCTTTACATCAACAGCCAGCTTATAAACACTTTCCTTATGTAAAAGATTCCCTTTCTGTTTCAGAATCTTTAGGAGAGTGTGTTTTAAGTTTACCAATGCATCCTTACTTGACACAAACGGATCAGGATATGATTATCCAAAAAATAAGAGATTTTTATCACTTTTGAGAGCGTATTTTTATCCTTAAAATTATGGTCAAAGCTTTATTAGTGACTCATCTTAGAAGGTACCTTTTGTTAGAGTGTGTGACCAATGTTTTTGGTATTATTTGCTTTCTAGGACCTATGAAATGTTGTCCTTTAGGGCGGTGATATGATTAGCAAGTGGAATCTGCTAGACAAGAAGATGCTTTTTAACAGAACGGTATGGGTTAAGAAACTTTGTCCTTTAGCTTAGCAAGAAAGTCACGTTTAATAAAAAGGATTTGGGTTATGAAAGTTATAATGAACCTTTGTTGATTTTACTCTTCATTCAAGGTGTTTTAAAAGATAACTTATTTAACGGGGTTTTGGGAGAGACAAGTGATTTTTTTGCGAATACGTGATGCGAGGTCATTTTTGCTTTTTGATTTTTGAATCAATGTATTGATGGGTGATGTGTTTCCCTCTTGTAGCGCTATTTGAGCTGCCAATGTTGCTGCAAGTTCTTTTGTTTCTTCACGGAGTTCTTCCAGCAATTGATGGTTAGCAGTCGTGTCAAGCTGATAAGTTTGGATTTTTTGTAAACGTTGCTGATAGTGTGCGATTTTTTCACGCATCATTTTTCTTTCCTTTGAAAGTTGTGGCGATATTTTGTTTGATTGCTATCGCTTCTTTAGTGAGAGTGTCTTGTGTGGGGAGGCATAGCCGATAAAATTGTTCTGTTATTTGGCTCAGTTGTACTTTTTGTTGGGCGTATTTTTTTTGCAAAAATTCGTACTTTTGTTGGTTGTTTGCTAATTCTACAGCATGTTGTGCACGAAGAAAATCGTGATTTGCTTCTATTTCCGCGAGTGATAATGGCATTTGCGCACAAACATCTTTATACGCAAAATGAACGGCTTTACGCCAAATAAAAGGAGACAAAAGCACCAGTACCCAAGAAGTGAAAGCAACTCCAAGAATAAAAAAAATAAACGATTGAATAAGCATAATACCCCTATTTCAAATAAGAATACGTTTAAAACGGATTCCATGTCGGTCTAGGTGTTAATTTTAAATATCCTATATTGATACCAAGGCGTGCACCGATCCCTGTACGTATTGGGATTAACAAGGTATTATGGTATTTGAGGACATGAAAACCAACACCTGCAATTAAATAGGCCGAACCTGAAATACCACCATAGCGTTTCCATAAATTATTTATGCTATTAAGGTTGTAAACTAAGATCATTAAACGGGAGCCTTGGCCGCCAAAATCCCATCCTACTGAGGGACCTTGCCAAAAAACTTTATGTTGACCATAGCTTTTGGTAAAAACTCTTCCTTCACCATAGGTTAATCCAGCAAAAAAGGCACCAGAAGCTTCTTCTCCTAAAATATAGGCATTGGGATAACCGTATTGTGAAAAAATATTTTGAATTGCAACAGCCAGACCACTGGCTGTTTTTCCAAAAAAAAGATGCCCAGAATCAATAATTTCTTGGAGTGAATAATGGGGTTCGTTTTGCTCTATTGGTTGTAGTTGAGCATGTGCAGTGTTTATGGTGATGAATAAAAGGAAGATTAAAGATATAATATTTTTGTACCAGTATTTGAGCAGAGAGAGAGCCATGAAGTTTTCTCCTTTTATTAGTGATAAACAAAAAGATAATATTAGAATTTTCATTCTATTCAAATAAAAAATAAGATATAAGGTTATTTAAATTCTTGAATTTATTTCTGAATTTCTTTTAGCATGATTGTTAATGTTTCCTATTATGCATCAGATATTAAGAGTTTTTCTTTAAAATAAAGTTTGTTTTTTTGAATCTAGGAGTTTTCAATCATTATGACGTTAGATATTTCTTTGAATCCTACGGATCTTGCTGCTTTGCTTTGTAGTCGTATTTGCCATGATTTGATCTCACCTGTGGGGGCTATTCAAAATGCAATGGAGCTTTATGATGAAGGAGGAGCTGAAGAAGATGCTTTACAATTGGTGCGTTTATCCGTTGCGAGTGCTGCTGCACGTCTACAATTTGCGCGATTGGCTTTTGGTTTTGCTGGTGCAAGTGGAGGACAAATAGATACACGGGCTGCAGAGCAGGTTGCTCAACAATATATGAAAGAAGAAAAAGCAACTTTAAAATGGCAAGCTTCTTCTTTATTGTTACCAAAAGATGAAGTTAAACTTTTGCTTAATTTATTATTGATTGCAAACGCAACAGTTTCTCGTGGTGGTGAAATTGTTGTTATGATTTTGCAAGAAGAAAATAAACGTTCTTTTCGATTTGAGGTTTTCGGTAAAACTCTCCGTATACCCCCTCATTTTCTTGCGTTATTTCGTGGAGAAGTTCAAGAAGAGCTTATTGATGCACATGTCATCCAATTTTATTACACAATGTTACTTTCTCAGATGACAGAGATGAAAATAAATATTGATGAAAATGATCATTGTATTGTTTTAGAAAGTGTAAAAAAGCTTTGAATAAGAGAGAAGCGCTTAAGCCGTGTTGGGAAAAGTGGCTTCGATTGAACATATGAGCAATAGAGTTATATGTGTAAATGCTGTATAGTTACTTATTAAGCTTTAAGCGCTTTCTATATGAGAATTTTTGGTGTGCGAGTTTTCTACTTTTAACAGAGAACAGATTTTGGGAAAAAATCTCGGCCCGCCACACTCCGAGATTTTACAAAGTGCATGTTCACTGCTTAAGCGGTTTTTCGTACGTTCTCTTCAACTGGATCACGTAATACATAACCGCGTCCCCAAACTGTATCAATGTAATTTACACTAGAAGAGACTGCTTCCAATTTTTTCCGCAATTTACAGATAAAAACATCGATAATCTTTAGTTCTGGTTCATCCATTCCACCATAGAGATGATTGAGAAACATTTCCTTAGTAAGGGTGGTACCTTTACGTAAAGAGAGAAGCTCTAGCATTTGATACTCTTTTCCGGTTAAATGAACGGGGCGCCCTGCAACTTCGACGGTTTTTGCATCAAGGTTGACAGTGAGATCACCGGTAACAATAACCGATTGTGCATGTCCTTTAGAACGACGAACAACTGCATGGATACGTGCAATGAGCTCATCCTTATGAAAAGGCTTTGTCATATAGTCGTCAGCTCCAAAGCCAAAACCACGGACCTTGTCTTCAATGGCATTCATACCAGAAAGGATCAGGACAGGAGTTTTTATTTTTGCCAACCTTAGAGTCCGCAAGACATCATACCCTGACATATCGGGCAAATTCAGATCAAGCAAAATGATATCATAATCATAGAGTTTTCCTAAATCGATACCTTCTTCACCCAGATCAGTGATATAAACATTAAAGTTAGCTGACTTTAACATTAACTCAATGCTTTGAGTAACTGCTCTATCATCTTCAATTAATAATACGCGCATTTTAGATCCCTCACTTCGCTCCTTCACGAATCATAAGGAGCATTTCTATTTTATAATCAGTTAGCAAAACCACTGTTATAAAAACAATTCATGAAATCAAACACTTATAACAAAGTGTTTATGAATATTTCAGTAGTACGCGTAACAATCACTACTAAATTCCCCACTATCCATGATAGTGGTTAACAAAATATTTTTATTTTTGAAAGAGGCTGCAAAATTATTTTAGAAAAATCGCATATTTTTTTAACATAATAAAAAAAGAAGGGCTTTTTTTATAAACTTTAACTTAAAAAAATTTGTAAAAGAGCATTATAAATTACTTTTTTACAATTTCAGTGTTTGTTTACTGAGCTTTAAATCTCTTCATTTTATAATGGGGGGAAAAGTAAAGAAATAGTTATTGCTCTTTAAAGCAGATTGTATGTTCAGATGCTTTAATGAAAGGCGAAAATTGTTATAATTTCAAGTCAATAGACTGTTTTTGTCGGATAGACATATAACTAAAAGATATTTATTGGGTGTGAATGCGAGTTTTGAGTTGGCGCAATCAAGGAGTAGTGAGTATGAAGCCACGAGAAAATATGGTGCGATTGAGGATGTTTCAAGTGCGTGGAAAACGCCGTGAAATTGCACAGCTTGAGATGATGATCGCAGAGTTTGAACGAATGGTGTTAGAGCTGGAAGCACAAATTACTCATGAAGAACGTAAATCTGGAAACAATGATGTTCACCATTTTGCTTATTCTGCTTTTGCGCGTGCAGCGCGGCAAAGACGTGATAATCTGATCAATTCAATTCGTGATTTACAGCTTCAAAAAACAAACGCTGAAATTGCTCTCCATGAAGCTAATACAGAGCTGCAACGTGCACAGCTTTTGGAAGCACGGGAAAAGAAGATTGCTGCGGGTGGTGAGGATATTTTGATTCAATCTAATTCAATGGTTGGCTAATTCAATGGTTGGATGATAAAAGCAATTATTGAAAAATCTATTCTTTCAGATTTATCTTTTGGGTATAGTATAAAACAGCCAAATTTTTATCAAATTTGGCTGTTTTACAAGTTTCTTTATGTTATCGAATCGTCATCAAGGGCAACTTAATGCCTGTAGTTTTGAATCTTGGTCGTTCGTAATCCCGCTAAACCGTGTTCATCGATCAAACTTTGCCATGAAAGAAATTCTTCTACAGTCAAAGTATAACGTTGGCACGCTTCGTCAAGACTTAACAATCCACCTCTGACAGCCGCAACAACTTCAGCTTTGCGACGAATCACCCAGCGTCGTGTTGTTTGCGGCGGTAGGTCGGCAATTGTAAGCGGACTTCCATCTGGCCCAATAACATATTTCATTTGTGTTTTTATCAAATTGGTCATTCGTATCCTCTACCTTTAGTCAAGGACTTGATTCGTTTATAGAGCATGAAATTTAAAAAAGAGCTAAACGCGCTGAAAGAAAAAATTAATAAAGTGATTGAGCACGTAAAAAGAAACTTAAGTGAAGTGTGTAGAAGAGCTTCTTGCAATATTTTACCAGATTTTAAAAAGAGCAAAAAGGTTTTCTCCCAAACGATTGCCATTATGCCTTATTTCGATCATTCTTTTTTTGTTTGCAGCAGCTTTTAAGAAAGTAATGCCTATGGTTGTGGAAAAGATAAAAAAACAATATAAAGACAATCAATCGTGTAAAAGTGCTGAAGAGCGTACATCAAAATGTTAACATATGAGTAGACATTAAACAGAGCATTAAATAGAGAATGAATACATGTTTTTAAACAGTCTTGATTTACCAGGACAACCTGAGGATTCTCGCATTGTTGTTGCAATGTCGGGAGGGGTTGATTCATCGGTTGTTGCAGGTCTTTTGAAAAAGGAAGGGTATAATGTTATTGGCATTACGTTGCAGCTTTATGATCATGGGGCAGCGACGCATCGGGTGGGGGCGTGTTGTGCAGGACAAGATATTGAGGATGCACGCCGCGTTGCAGAAACATTAGGAATACCGCATTATGTTCTTGATTATGAAAAGCGTTTTCGCGAAGCTGTTATTGATCCTTTTGCAGAAAGCTATGCGCATGGAGAGACACCAGTACCATGTATTGCGTGTAATCAAACGGTTAAGTTTGCTGATTTATTAGCAACGGCACGCGAATTGGGGGCAGATGCTTTGGCTACGGGACATTATATTCGTTCGCGTTCCCACGGAGCGCATCGAGCACTCTTTCGTCCTCTCGATAATGATCGTGATCAGAGTTATTTTCTCTTCGCAACGACACAAGAACAGATTGATTATTTGCGTTTTCCACTTGGTGACCTTCCAAAAACCCGCGTTCGTGAAATGGCAGCAGAAATGGGCTTTGTGGTTGCCAATAAGCATGATAGTCAGGATATTTGTTTTGTTCCACAAGGAAAATATTCAGATGTTATCGCAAAACTGCGTCCAGAAGCAGCTAATCCTGGCGTTATTGTCCATATTGATGGAAAGATCTTAGGTAAACATTCGGGAATTGTTAATTATACGGTTGGTCAACGTCGTGGTATTGGAGTATCAACGGGTGAAGCGCTTTATGTGGTTTATCTCGATGTGGAAAATGCACGTGTTATTGTTGGACCGCGTGAAATGTTAGAAACACATAAGCTTTTTTTACGTGATGTGAATTGGCTTGGTGATGAGTCGTTAGATAATTTTCCTTCTCAAGGTATTGAGGTAGCTGTAAAGGTGCGTTCAACGCGTCCTCCTCACCTTGCGCGCTTACATTATAAAGAAGGTGTTTTTTCCGTTGATTTATTGGAATGTGAAAATGGTGTGGCACCAGGGCAAGCTTGCGTTCTTTATGATGAAAATGGTCATGATGCGCGTATTCTTGGGGGAGGATTTGTAACACATTCAGAACGTGCGGCCCATACTGAAATGATGTTGAAGCGCGTTTTATGCAATCTCGAAACAAAAGATTCTGTTTCTTCTGAACTAAAATAACAGCTTCATAAAAAATAGTCAGTTGATTTATAATGATAATTTTAACCTTAAACTTAAACTTGAATGAGAGACTTCCGGAAGATTTTATCATTGAAAGTTTTTAAATGATTGGATCCATCAAAATTATGTCTTCTGCACGTCATGAGCGGGGTTAGGGTGCGGAAAGCATCGATAAGAAAAATATAAAAATGTTTTTTAATTAATGCTTTCAAATGCTAGGGAACAGCAACATTATTGGGACTGATAGATAACATACAACATCGGATATGTTTTACAACTTAAAGTGTTATCATCTTTAGTGGTCAAAGTTGGTAAAATGGGCAAGTGCAATACCTGAGGCTGTGGCAACATTAAGGCTGTCAAAACCGTCAGTCATGGGAATACGTAAGGTTTTTGATTGTTGTAGTATATGGGGTGGTAAGCCATCGCCTTCTGTTCCAAAAATAAGTGCCATTCTTTTAGTTTTGTTGGCTTGCTTGAGAGTGTGTGAAGCAGAAGGGGAGAGTGCATAAAAATGAAAGTTTTCATCGTTTAGAGCAGCTATAATGTCATTTATATCAGCGTTTTGCGTATAGGGTACTTTTAAAGCAGCGCCGGCAGAAACTCTTATTGATTTACGATAAAGTGGATCGCATGAGGTTTTGTCGACAATAATACCATTACTGGCAAAGGCTGCTGCATTACGAAAAATTGATCCCATATTATCGTGATTCGAGATACCACATAAAACAAGAATCAAAGCTTTTTCTGGAAGATGTTGTAGAAAACTTTGTAAAGATGGCAGTATTTTGCGTTTACCAATACCCAAGACACCACGATGAACATGGAAGCCGGTGATATTATCCATGACTTTTTGTGGAACGCAATAAATGGGACATAGAGGCTGTGTTTTTTCTAAAAGCGGTAGAAGTCCAGAGAGACGGTTTTCTACGATGAGCAGTGAGATGGCAGAAAACTCTTTCGAGTGCAGTAATGCGGACAATGTTACTTTGCCTTCAGCAATAAATTGATGTTGCCGTCCAACAAGATCTTTTTCACGGATATTATGATAGGCTTTTAGGCGTGGATCATCGGTTTCATTGATTGTTATGATATTCAAATGCATGAGAGATTTTTAGTGCTTTTTTCTTATGATTTCCAGATGTTAGAATTTATTTTATTTTAACAAAGAGAGAAAAAAACATTATTTTAAAACTTATGGTAGAATTTGTGTTGACAATATGCAACCATAGGTATAGTATAAAAATACTGATACGGAATCATATATTTTTTCTCGTATCGGGTGCAGTGTCTTGGGTCCCCGCTATTTCCCAAGTTCTGTATGCCCTTAATTTCTAAGGGAAAAGAATCTGGGTCCCCAATGCCCAGATTCTTTTTTTTGGGGTAATCATTGTTCTTCTTTTTTATATCTCAATTTTTTAGTAAATCATATTTTAAAATGCGGTTGACCTCTGAGGTTACAGTAGAGTGCTAAGATATTTTTTCTAAGTTGCAAAGATGGCTTATGATGCACATTATAAGACTGAAAAATAATGCATGATCATGGTATATTTGAGTAAAAACAAGTTTTTTGTTTATGAGATGTGAGATGGCTTTAAGTTATTCAGAAAACGATTAGTAATGAAGGTGATGTGTTTGATTGCTTTTGGGAAAGCTCTTTGTTTATTCTGTTCCTCTCTTCTTCCTTTATTGATTCTGTTCGTGTAACTGAGCAGTTTTTACGATAATAATGTGAGCTTGAAGCGTTTATTGTATGCTGAAGCTTCTGTAATATTGAGGAAATATTGTCGATATGCCAAAAGTATAATTATATGGTTGAAAATATTAATCCCTTATTTCGTGAAGAAAAGGATGAGGTTCATGGATGTAAAAATCAATATACAAAGCTTAACTTTATACTCTATTTTTATTGCGTGTATTGTTTTTGCTTTGAAATATTGGGCATATCACATCACAGATTCGGTTGCACTTTATTCTGATGCATTGGAATCAATAGTTAATATTCTTGCGTCATTTGCAGCATGGTGGGCTGTTAAAGTGAGTATGAAGCCAGCGGATCAGGATCATCCCTTTGGGCATCATAAAGCAGAATATTTTTCCGCCATTCTTGAAGGGATACTCATTATTATTGCGGCAATTGTTATTTTAAGAGAAGCATGGATAGCTCTTTCTACCGTTCAATTATTGCAGAAGCCTGGAGTATGGCTTGTTATTCATCTTATTGCAACTGTCATAAATTGTATGTGGGGAATGGTTCTTATTTGGCAGGGAAAACACCATCGCTCACCGGCTCTTAAAGCGGATGGAGTGCATTTTATAACGGATGTTTTTACTTCGCTTGCAATTTTAATTGGTCTGATTGCTGGTTTTATCGGGGGATGGGGAATTTTAGATCCAATTTTAGCGATAATCGTTGCCGTTAATATTCTCTTACAGGGCTGGAAGGTGATTAGAAATGCTGTTCAGGGATTAATGGACGTTGGCGTTGAATTGAATGAAAGCATGCGGATTCGGGAGCTGATTTCTGCAAATGCATCGGGTGCGCTTGAGGTCCATGATTTACGGACGCGTGTTGCTGGGAGGGTTACTTTTATAGAGTTTCATTTGGTTGTGCCTGCTATAATGCAGGTAGGAGAAGCACATAAAATTTGTGATAAAATCGAAGGTGTTCTTCAACAAGAATTTGATAATGTACGTATTTCTATTCATGTCGAGCCTGAAGATGAGGCAAAATTGCCTCCCGGTACAACGGTGATCCCTTTTATATAAAAAGATTTTTTCAAATTGTCTGCTATGTTATGGGGACTATTTTTTATGATGGGGCGATTCATACTTCTCGAAAATACAGTGAATCTCTTTCGTTGATTTAATTTTTGCATTAATCAATTATAAAAGGTTAAACAGAGTATTTAAGGCAAGATTTATTCTATTTCGTTAAAACACTGTTATTTAAGGTCGGGTATATAAAATTTGATCTATTAAGTGTTTTTAGAGTGTGGAGTAAATATTCAAAATAGGGCTTGCTGGTGTATCCTTGTGTAAGTGAATCTCATGAAATGGTTAGCCGCTTAAATTCACTTAAGAGAACGGATTGTTTACAGACTGTCAGGAGTAGATGTTTCGTTTCTTAGGGCGAGGAGGAATGAAGCTTTCGTCATAAGTTTAATGATAAATTTTATATAAAAGTTATGAGTAGAATTTTAAAGTTTGTGATCATAGATTAATCATCATTATTGTTGCTAATAAATGTGTTGTTTTACCGATAAAATGTGTTCTGTTTTAAATGTTCTTTATTGCATGAAGGATAGGGGACACATTAAAGAATGATGCTAAAGATAGATACTGGTTTTTAATTGATGCCTTCATATTTTCATTTCAATCTAGCATCAAAAATTTTACAATGACGCGTACAGTACTGGTGCATTCTAATCATAAATATGCTGCTACATCAGGGTTATTTTAATGTATAGACAACAAGAAAACGCAAAGACTTTATGAGGAAAATAATGCTATAAAGTCAAAAATTTATACGCAATAAATTAGAGAGATAGATCGAATTTTTATAAAATACTTTATGAGATAAAAACAAAACATATCTGGCGTTACTTTTACTTATTTTTACAAACGTTTATCTATGTCTTTTGCGCTATATTCGTAAAGATCAGATTAGTGATAATCTATAGATAATTCTTGGTTGAGAATATAAAAGGAAAGCCTGATACTAAAATAGAGTTTTGCCTGTCTTTATTGTTCAACCAGTAAAAGTGATCACAAATCCGTGATTTTTTACATACCTGTAAACAAAGTTAGATCAAAACGACTTTTTCTCTAAAAACTGTAAAAATATATTGTATCCGTATAGCTTGAACGAAGTTAGATGTTTACCTGAATAACTACAGTATATATTTTAAGAATAGAGAAGATATTTCATATCACTATGATGTTATTAAAGAGCTCTTAAAACAATGATTCCTGGTGTTTTTGCAACATAATCCATAAAAGGAGAATCAACGACTTTTTCGTTTTCTTTTCGTGAAGAAGCATTTCTTAACATTGGCCCTTTATCTGTCATGATAAAGAAGCCCACATGTGTTACATCCAATCCAGCAAGTTTCGTATAAATACCAATAAAATCACCAGACTGTAAACGACCTACAACCTCCTCATTAATAAAGTTACTTGGGATATACGTTATCGTGCGTTTCACAACTGGCAACCCAGGTAGATAGTTTTCACCATCAGCTTTTTTGTTGAGATATTTTTCTATTTTTACCGCATGGGGACTTATTTCAGCGGTAATATCAGTGGCGAGTTTATATTCTCTATAAGCCCAGTCTGTAAAAAAATGTTTGCGATTTAAAAAATGAATATTACCGTTAATATAACGCGTTTTTATGACGTTATTTATGAATTCTGTTTGGGATGTTGATTTGCGTAATGCTTCAACATAATCCAGATAAGTGAAGCAATCTAAGCCTCTAAAATCAATAATCAGTTTTTCTGGTGTCTTTTCTGAGCCATGTAACATATTTGCTTGGTAAGGTGTCCCTAAAAAAGCTTCAGAAAGAAAGTCAATTAGTGTCCCTTTTTCCTGATAATTTGTTTCTGAACGTTTTTTGAGAAGAGCATTTAGTTTATTTAGAGTATAAGGATCTAGTTTTATGTTGTTTGTTTGTTGTGTTTTTATTTTATTTCCTAAAAT
The DNA here is from genome assembly GCF_042193775.1 of Bartonella sp. OD88NMGDW. Lineage (NCBI taxonomy): Bacteria > Pseudomonadati > Pseudomonadota > Alphaproteobacteria > Hyphomicrobiales > Bartonellaceae > Bartonella > Bartonella sp. OD88NMGDW. The sequence goes on from NZ_JBHIMA010000006.1 coordinate 13,505, forward strand.
ACTCTCTTGTGAATCAGAATCCTGAACATCATATCCTGTTACCAATATTAAAATGAGAACTAATAGAGATATTTTTCGCATTCTATACACCATTTTTGCATTAACAATTCATGACTAACTATTTCTAAAAGTGCTATTTTTTAAATGCGTATCACGATCATTATTAGATTTAACAGTAGCATATAATCATTAAGAGCATCAATGAATATAAAGATATAATCATGGTTTTTAAGGTTACACAAATTGCAAGCGATATGAATAGTTTCTAAGATTATAGAATTAAAGAATATTTCTCTATAATATACTTATCTTTTAAAAGGTTTCAATTGCTATAGGATATCTAACGTATCAAATGGAATTGAGATTCCTGAAAACGGTGGTATGAGAAGGGGAAATGATGTCTGATAAAATTCATCATAATGTCTCTAAAACTATTGGAAATGCTCTGTGTTTCATGAAATTTTGTTTATGAGTTGGTCGCACAAATATTTTATTCGTATAATGCAAAAAAATATTTTTATGCTTTGACAATGATATACTAATTAAAACGTAATTTTATATTTTTATCTTGACTCTTACTTAAATTTTTACTTTGCTATTATTTTATATATGACAAGTATATGGTATAGAATACTTTTAAAAGGAAAAGGGAGTAAAAAGATAGCGGGGGAGTAATTGTATGCGTAAAATAGTGTGTATGTTATGCAAGACCAAATGCTCAATCCGAATTTTGTTCAGCGTGGGCTCGTTTTAGTGTTCATCACTTTATTGTTAGATATTCTTGGCATTGCGATTATTTGTCCTGTTTTGCCTGAATATTTTTCTCAATTAACTGGAAAAGATGTCAGTACATCTTTTGTAGAAAGAGGAAAATTACTTGCAGCTTATTCAGTGATGCAGTTTTTGTTTGCTCCTGTTATTGGCAATCTCTCTGATCGTTATGGTCGTCGTCCTATTTTGCTGCTCTCTATTATCTGCTTTGCTCTTGATAATCTCATATGTGCCATAGCATGGAGTTATTCTATGTTATTTATCGGGCGTCTTTTGTCAGGGATGAGTGGTGCTAGTTTTGCAACTTGTACAGCTTATCTTGCGGATATATCCGATGATAAAACCCGTACACGCAATTTTGGTCTGTTAGGCGTTGCATCCGCATTGGGGTTTATTTTAGGATCGTTTATTGGTGGTTTTTTAGGTCAGTTTGGTCCGCGTATACCGTTTTATTTTGCTGCTGGTTTTTCACTCATTAATTTTATTTTTGCTTGGCTTATGCTTCCAGAAACTCTTTCTCTGTGGAATAGGCGCTTTTTTGATATTAAGCGGGCAAATCCCTTAGGTGCTTTTTGGCACCTGAAACAATATCCGATGGTTCTTTGGGTGTTATTGGTCTTTTTTCTTTATTGGTTTGCGGAATCTGTATGGTTAAGTATTTGGGCTTTCATTGCAAAAGAACGCTATGATTGGAGTTCTTTTTCTATTGGGCTCTCCTATAGTGTTTTTGGGATAGGCCAATTTATTGTAGTCGCTCTCATTTTGCCTTATTTTTCTAAACGATGGAGTGATTGGCATATTGTTATAGTGGGGCTTTTGTTTGCCTCCGTTGCTATGCTAGGCTATACATTCGCAACGCAGGGGTGGATGGTTTATATGGTTTGTGCGTGTACAATGCTTGAATATCTTGTTCATGCACCTATACGTGCTATTGCTTCAGCGCAGGTGCCAACAAATGTACAAGGAGAACTGCAAGGAGCGATGACATCTGTTATTTCGTTAAGTTTAATATTTGGTTCTGTTTTTTATGTGTTTCTTTTTGAATGTTTTACAGATAAAAATGCACAGTTTTATTTTTCTGGTGCCCCTTTTGTTGGAGGCTTTTTTCTTCTTGTCGTTGCAACAGTTATTTTTGCCTTGCGGGTACGTTAATTTTTTGAGAGGGGCTGGTACGTACTATTTTGCTAGAGAATGCACAAGATAAACAAAATGTATCATTTTATAGGCAGAAAGTTTTTTGTGATATTTGTTTCACAAAGTGTTGTATAGAATATCGATACATTCTTCTCATTTAGTGCAAATAATTTTTTTTATTCTTTAATAGGAATTACGCTTCTCATGCAAAATAGAATGCTTAGAATTGTATTGTGAATCCAATACTTATTTGAGGCACTTTACTCTTTTTAAAAATGGTTTTTATCGACACACTTATCTTGCTTAGGGGGAAGCCAATGATTTTGATGAATACAATTCTAAGAGGAGAGGTCATGAGAAAAATTCAAGTTATTCAGTGCTCTCATCTTAGTTGCAAAATGATAAATAATAACACTTATTCAATAAGTTGTAGGTATACAAATAATATAGTTGTGTATGGGAAGATGATATAATTTAAAGGAGAGAAGCTAGAAAGTGAGATATTTTATTTTAAGATATTTTTTTATAATTCATAATGAGATCACAGAAATGCTGAAAGAGGTAGTGGCTATCTTGTGGTCCAGGAGAAGCTTCGGGGTGATATTGAACAGAAAAAACTGGTTTTCCAATGATTCGAATACCACAGTTTGAACCATCAAAGAGAGAAATATGTGTTTCTTGTACATGTTGTGGTAAAGAGGCAGAATCTACGGCGAAACCGTGATTCATCGATACAATCTCAACTTTTCCAGTGTTGAGGTCTTTAACTGGGTGGTTGGCACCATGATGTCCTTGGTGCATTTTCACGGTTTTTGCACCAACCGTAAGAGCGAGAAGTTGGTGACCAAGACATATTCCAAAAATTGGTAAATTATGATCAATTAATGTTTTGATCGTTGGAACGGCATATTGAGCCGTAGCTGCGGGGTCCCCTGGTCCATTAGAAAGAAAAACTCCATCAGGGTTCATTGCTAGAATTTCTTTTGCAGTTGTGTGGGCAGGCACAACAGTAATGCGTGCTTTTTGTGTTGCCATAAGGCGAAGAATATTGCGTTTAATACCATAGTCAATTGCAATGATATGAAGATTATGCACATTATTTGTACTGTATCCTTTGTTCCAGCTCCATGGTTTTTCATCCCATTGCATTGATGATTGAGATGTCACATCTTTCGTAAGGTCAAGATTGACGAGACCGTGCCATTTTTGCGCACGTTTCTTTAAAGAAGGAATATCAAAATTTCCATTAGAATCATGTGCAATGACAGCATTTTGCGCACCTTTTTCACGAATAAGAATTGTGAGCGCACGTGTATCAATACCACAAAGTGCAATAATTTTATGCGTTTTAAGCCATTGATGAAGATTTTCATTGGCACGATAATTTGAGGGATGTGTAATGTCTGCCTTGAAAATAGCGCCAACAGCACCATGACAATCGAGAGGAGAGAGAGCTTCAATATCTTCACTATTTGCCCCTACATTTCCTATATGAGGAAAAGTAAAATTAACGATTTGTTGTGTGTATGACGGGTCTGTGAGGATTTCTTCATAGCCTGTGATGGCGGTGTTAAAACACACTTCAGCTTCAGCAATACCTGTAGCACCTGCTCCTTTGCCTTCAATAACGGTTCCATCAGCTAAGACTAAGAGGGCTGTAGGTTTTTTGATACTCCAAGGGTGGCTGGGTGAAGTCGTTTGTATCATAGTATGTATCCACAATTTATTCTCTGAAAGGTATAATGATCAACTTTACACAAAAATCATACCTTTAACAGATGCTGTGTATATTATTCTGGTAATGTTTCGCTTGAAATAGGCAGTATAAGTACATTCCATGAAGAGGTAAAGTCTTGTTTTAGCTTTTCGAAGATCGAGTCCTTAATTATTTTTTTATCCTCCATTGCAAGATGGATAAAGATTGGTTAAAAGGCGCTTTCTTCTTGAACAAAATTGGATAAATTTATGTTGCGTAACCAGATTGATGGGGCTCTTAGGGCTGCTTTGAAAGCGCAAGATAGTGCGCGTCTTGCTACACTCCGTTTAATGAATGCTGCAGTTAGGGATCGTGATATTCTTTATTATGATCAAGGGAAGTTAGAAGTGGATGATCAGCAGATACAGTCTGTTTTCACTAAAATGCTTCAACAGCGTGAAGAATTGATGCGAGTCCATAAAGAGTCTGGTTGCTTGGAATTGGCAGAGAGAGGACAAGCAGAAATAGAAGTTATTCGTGAGTTTCTTCCCTATCAACTTAAGGAGATGGAAGTAGAACAGGTCCTTTGTGAAGCTTTGGTACAAACAAAAGCTGAAAAATTACGCGATATCGGTAAGGTGATGGCATGGCTTAAGGAACGGTATGCAGGGCAAATGAATTTTTCTAAAGTGTGCAATAGTCTTCGTAAAAAATTGCAATAGATCTTATTAATTCAAGGGGATTGGAAAATATTTTTTATTGTGCTTCGCCTTTGTAAGTCAGTAGGATGTTGATAAATGTCATTTATCTTTTACATACATACTATTATCAAAAAAATATTTTTTTGAAATAAACGAATCTTTTTTGGAGCTCATAGAGCAATAAAAACATCTTTTATGTATTATATTTTACTGTTCTTCAAAGCTGTTAGATCATTAACAAAACAAAAAAATTATAGAGTTTCTACTTTTAAAAAAAAGATCTATTGTCTGCACTATTAAAAATTTTAAAATAGGATGATTAAGCTAATTGATACAGATTTCCAATTTTGGGGAGTGTGTTGTTGTCTTTTTTGCTGTTTCAAAGCATTTTTTTGATAAAGAGTTGCCGTATTTTTTAGAGTGCTGATTATTCGGCAAGAAATTTAAATGTGATGATATTTATCAATATGATGTATATCTTCTTAATTCAAGCGCTGGTTTTAATGATAAGAAAATTAGAACGTTAAACATTTTTTCTATAGAAGACATTTTTAAGCTGAGTTGATGAAATGAAAAGATATTTTGAAAATAACTCTTTGTTTGTAATGTGTTTTGAGATGATTTTGAAATTCTTTTCTCTGATTAAATCCCTTATAAGCTATATAAAATCTATAAATTATGCAGAATAAAATGAGTAACCTTTATTGGTGGGGATACAGCGGTGAATCTGTTAAAAATAGTTCAGTTAGCAACAATGGCTTACCCGTTAACCGCAAACGGGAACGGCGTGCCCATAGCACATCTTGTTGACCAATATGAATGTAATCGCGGGTTAATTGGTCATGGTTAAATAAATAATGTCCTAGAGGTACAGTTCCCAAATGCATCAAGGCTTGATTGTGTAGGAGGGTTTCTTGTGGAATTACAGTGCGTCCAAGGAGCCAAGGTTTATTATCTCCCATCAATATGATTTCACGTAGCCAATAACGCGCACTTTCGGGGAGATGCTCTGCTTCGTCTGTTAATTTATCTCGCGTAATAAAACATTCGCGTTGTGGTTGAATTTGGAGGCAGGTACAATATTTCTTTAATCGAAGCGTCATAGAGCCAGATTCCATGAGCCAATTGCGAATGTTTTCTGGTATTGGAGGATTTTGATTAGAGAGCCACTTTAGAGGCGGTAAGATGGAATCTTGAAGATCAGACATCGTTTTACTCCACAGCTAAAGTCTTATTCCATATGTTATGTTGGGTTAAGTAGATAGCTCTATTGTAATACAAGGAGTATAAAAGCAGCAAGATTTTAACAGGAAGATATCAAAGGGAAAGTCGAAAGAAAAGGTCTTTAAAAGAAGATATGCGGGAATTATATATTATAGGATTATTTTCATTAAAAAAGCAAAATAAGGTATTATGTTTTATCCAAGGCGCTTTCACAATGCGTTAGGGAAATTTCTTTATCGCATGAGCAATGGGAAAAATGTTTTGTGCTTTAAAATTCGTTTGTAACGCATATAAAAAGTCATCTATGTAAGATGATATAAAGAGAAAATTTAAAGAGAAATAAAACTTTATTTTATACTTTAGAAAGTGAAGAGATATTCAACCCTTTTGAATTGAGATGTAAAGGAGATCGTATTCTTTATAGTCAATAATTTTATAGTAAGGCATATATTTTTGAAAACTTAAAAATAGATTATATTATTGAAATTGTAATAAATTACTTCATATTAAAGAGTGTTTAGTCTTTTATAATAAATTTATATTAATATGTATTTATAATATATCTATTTTATTTCATAGATTAGAAAAAATCTCTTTATCATTTTTTGCTTACCTTCTCTGTTTATTTCTTAAGAGCGCAAAAGAGCTCTTCGAGTTTTTCGGTAAAAAGGTATTGTTGATGAAGTGTATAGGCGTTAAGTGCTATGCGGTAGAATCTTTAATCATCGTTAGTGATTTTTGTAACCTTACGGATTGTTATTACAGTGAGATGAGCTAGATTTGCGCGTACGGTACGAAAATAAGTTCGTATTTCGTTAAAATAACGCAACATATCTTTCCTGATATGCGTAACTTTATATAGGTATGAAATGGTGCGTTATAAAGATCTTTACTGCATTTCGTTTTAAAATACGGTGATGGTGTATACCCAAAATCGCAGCTTAAGCATCTCACCATCATATCAAAACTGGTGACAACGAGCTCCAGGGAAATATTTCAAACTTTTCTAGTTGTTTCCCAGTTTTTTATTAAATCCCAAAAGGTGTAAAAAAAATAAACGCTCTATGATCGAATTTTTTGTCCTACCCATATAAGAATGCAGGCTCCTATAAAACCTGAAATAAGATAGCCAAGCCAACCAGCAAAACTTACACCTAAAAGACTAAAAAGAAAGCTTGCTAGCGCAGCGCCAATAATCCCTAAGATAATATTTAACAATATTCCTGTTTGGCTTTTCATAATATACTGGGCAGCCCAACCTGCAATTCCGCCGATAATAATAGCTGCAATCCAACCGATGTTTGCATCTTCCATGATACCCTCCTTTGCCTGAACTTAAATTGTAACTAGAGTAAACTTTATAAAAATCAAGATTTATCCCTTTTTTATCCAGTGGAAAGGATATTTTTGTTAGAAATTTTACTTATTATTTTCCTTTATATTTAAATAACATTCACATTTATATAATAACAATACTTAACAAGCATGAGTATATATCACATTTTAATTTATAAATAAATTAATTATTTGAGAAACATGAATAAAAGAAGAAAATATTAGTGAAAATGTTTTAAGAAATCATAAAGTTTATTTATAAGCTTTTTAATCTCTCTCTTAAGTTTAAAAAGCAATTGTGATTTGTGATTAAAGCAATAAGTAAAATGGACATTTAAAAGTCTGGAGCTTGCCAATTGATATCAATGATGTTTGAAATGAAATTAAAACTGTTTTGTTGACACGTTATAGAATGGCTGTATAGGTTGAGCCTCTACCAATCTTGATATAAACGTTGCATTTTTGTGGGGTTTTGCATTCCTTATAGAGTATTTCTGTTTTTGCTGCTACTGCGGGGCAGTTCCTTTTTACAAGGCGAGTTTAGGTTGGAACCATCATACTCTTGACTTTCTCTTTATGTGTTTAACAGTCTTGGCTTTGAGATGATTAGGCATTTTTACGTCTTTCTTCAAGAATTCTATTCTACATGCTGCTTTGTTTATAATGTGCAAGCAAATGACTTTGAGTAATTCATCATGAATAGATTTTAAATGAAAGAAATTTACGATGCAGAAAACTCATTTAAATTGTCAAATAATAAAATATTTTGATTAAATCAATATCTTGACCATATTCCAAATCGAGTAATCGATGTGATGTATTTCTTATTCAAGTTATTTAAAAGTTTAAGGTTTTTCTGTTTGTTCTTCAGCAGGGTTGCGTAGGCGAGAACTTTGAAGAAGTCCCTGTTCTTCTAAAATGGGGTAGATCATTGAGGTCAAAAGAGAGTTGATTTGTTTAAGGTCGCGGACAGTGTCGAGATGAAGACTGGATGATTCTACATTTTTGAGATCCCCTTCACGCAAACGTTTAAAATGTTTTAAACTCATCTCTTTTTCTAAGTTTCGTAGTTGATCTTTTTTTTGTACCAATAGGTGTGCAGTGTGTGTATCGCGTGAGACGAGAACGTTAAATGCTATATGCGCGTTGGCTAGTACAATGGCGTGGAAACGAAGGAGATCATTCCAGCCCTCACTGCTGAACTGTAAACCTTTTTGTTGTTTCTTTTTAACCAGCATCAGCATATTATGAATAATGATATCGCCTGCTTGGTCTAATTTTATACAGGCGCCTAGAAGTTCTTGCGTTTGAAGAGCTTCTTCGTCAGATAATTTTTGTCCCGCTAATCGTGCAAGATAAAGTTTGATGGCGATATGTTTTTTGTCCAATATGGTGTTGAGTTGGTTAAGTTCACGAATAATATTGGGATCAGGACTTTCATAAAGTCCCATGATTTTTTCTAGCATGATGTCCACAAGATCACAAATATGAATGACTTCACGCATGACATTCGAGAGAGCGAGAGAGGGGCGTTCAAGCACACTGTCATCAAGAGCTGTTTGATCCGATAAATTGAGCGTTTTGTCGGTTTGCGTTTTTTTTGCACTTATATGAACAATTTGAGTGGTTAATTTTAAAACCCATTTTGAAAGCGGTATTCCAGCAAGGAGAATGAAAACATTAAAAATAATGTGGGCGTTGATCACTTGAGTAGGGGCGTTATTGCCAAGCCATGTGATGGGAGGGCGAAAGGAGAGAAATAAGATAAGTACAAGGATTGAACCGGCCCCACGCATGAGTAAGTTTCCTAAGGGAACGAGGCGGGTATTAGGAGAGGCGTTGCGCGTTAAAAGTGGTGCTATAAGAGAAGAGCCAAAGTTGACACCAAGAACCATGACAACACAGAGTTGCGTATGGATAAGATCGTAGTTGGCAAAATTGACCAGCAAAATGATTCCTGCAATAGATGAATGTAAGAGGTAGGTTAAGCCAGCAGCCAACAAAAAAGTGGAAACAGGATCGGTTGAAAGATAACGAATGATGCTAGGCAAAATTTCGCTTTCACGTAAAGGTTCTGTCGCTGTACTTATCATCTCTAAAGATAAAATCAAAAGACCAATACCGATGACAATACGTCCTATTTGACGCCACTCACGTTTTTCTGTTGTCATGAAGATACAAGTGCCAATTAAAAGACAAAGGGGCACAACAAGTGTGAGATCATAGGTGAGAATTTTAACAACGATCGCTGATCCTAATTCTCCTCCGCGTACAGCCATAAGCCCCGCTACTCCAGAGACAAAACCAGATTCAACGAAAGAACCAACAAGGAGCGTTATTGCTGTAGAGCTTTGTAAAATCATTGCTGTAAAAAGCCCAAAACTTACAGCAAACAATGGTTTTGAAATAACGTGGCACATTTTATATTTAAGTCTGTCACCATAGGCGCGTTCAATTCCTGTGCGCACCATGCGTGTGGCCCAGAGAAGTAAAGAAACAGCGCCGGCAAGATGAAGGAGTACCAATGAACCATTCATGATACTTTATTCTTTCTCTGTTGTTATGAATATGTTTGCCTCAAAATTGATAAATTAAAGTTTATCGTTTTTATTTCGCTTTTGCTTTTAATACTTGATTAAAATCATAACCGCTTGGATTTTGAAAAACCTTTAGACCAAAACAAGGAAGAATGGAATAAAGGTGATCAAAAATATCACCTTGAATTTGTTCGTAGTCTATCCAAACGGTGGTGTTCGTAAAGCAATAAATTTCCAGGGGTAGACCATTTTCTGTAGGAGGTAATTGCCGTGCCATAAAGGTCATATTAGGGTTGATGTTTATATGCTGTTGTAGATAAGCAAAAACATAAGCGCGAAAAGTTCCAATGTTGGTTAAACGGCGCGTATTGGCTAAGACATCATGATTTTTATCTAATTGAGCGTTCCATTGGTCAATTTCCGCTACTTTTTGTGTGAAATAATTTTCTAATAAATTAAATCGGGAAAGATATTTTTGTTCTTCTTCTGTGAGAAAATGGATACTTGATTGATCAATAAAAAGGGAGCGTTTGATGCGTCTTCCACCCGATTCTTGCATTCCACGCCAATTTTTAAAAGGGTCGGTTACAAGTTTACGGATAGGAACTGAGGTGATGGTGTTGTCGAAATTTTGAACTTTAACAGTATGCAGGGCAATTTCAATAACATCACCATCGGCGCCGAGATTGGGGATTTCAATCCAATCACCAACGCGAACCATATCAGTGGATGAAATTTGAATACCGGCAACGAGAGAAAGAAGCGTATCTTGAAAAATTAACATGAGAACCGCGGCCATTGCACCAAGACCGGAGAAGAGAATAAGAGGGGAGCGGTCAATCAATGTAGCGACCATTAAAACTGTCGCAACAGCAAAAAGTGCAATTTTAGCAATTTGAATATAACCTTTTATTGGTTTTAACCGTGCTGTTGGTCGTTGTTCGTAGAGGATATTAATGACATTCAGACAGGCAGAAATTGTCAGAACAACAAAAAAGATAATGAAGGCGTTAGCAACATTACCGATGACAGTACTGAATGCATTGGGCAATGTTGGTATAAAATTAACACCAACTGAAATAATAAAGGCTGAAATGATATCCGCTATGTATTGAATAGCATTATTAATATCCACCGTTGTATTTTTGGGGAGAAAAGAAGAGAGTTTTTTTGCTCCGTGAATAAGTAATTTTCGTCCTAGAAAGTTGACTAAAAGGGCAAATATAGTAAGAATAACAAGCCAAGAAATAGCCTCTAACCACGGATATTGAACAATAAATTCGATCACTTTTCTACTCTCCATTTCTGAAATTATATGCAGTTAAGAGTTTAAAATTTTACAACTGCTTAAGAGGAAGTATTGGAATTATGCTCTAAAGTCGTTAAATATGCAAAAAAGAATTTTCAAACTTTGTGAGAGATAATGCGTTTCCCGCCCGATTTCCTTAATGAACTGCGTACGAGACTCCCAATTTCAACAGTGATTGGTCAACGGGTGGATTTTGATCCTCGAAAAAGTAAGCCTTCACGGGGAGACTTTTGGTGTTGTTGTCCATTTCATGGTGAAAAAACGCCAAGTTTTCATTGTGATGATCATAAAGGGCGCTATTATTGTTTTGGTTGTGGTGTAAGTGGGGATATTTTTACCTTTTTGTGTGAGCTTGATGGATTGCACTTTTCAGAAAGTGTAGAGCGTTTGGCTGATTTTGCGGGAATGAAACTCCCTATTTGGGATTCACAAAGTCATAAACGTCAACTGGAAAAAGCTGAGCTTTATGATGTGATGAAAATTGCTACAGATTTTTTTCAATATAATTTACGCTATAAAGGAGGTGCGCAAGCACGTCGTTATCTGGATGCACGTGGTGTGACACCAGAGCTCGTAGAGCGTTTCCGCATTGGTTTTGCACCGGTAAGGCGTACAGCTTTGAAAGAAGCTTTGAGTGCACGGGGCATTTCAATAAAGCAAATGGAAGAATGTGGACTTCTCACAGTGCATGAGGGGAGTGCGGATTCTTATGACCGATTTAGAAATCGTATTATGTTTCCTATCGAAGATTTGCGCGGACGTGTGGTGGCTTTCGGAGGGCGTGCATTAGAGACAGAGACACGAGCAAAATATCTCAATAGCCCTGAAACAGTGCTGTTTCATAAAGGAAATATACTTTATAACGCGGTAGCGGCTCGCAAAAACAGTCGCTTTGTTGGCGATGAAAAAAATCATTCACTCCTTGTTGTTGAGGGGTATATGGATGTCATTGCATTGACTAAAGCTGGTTTTGAAGGAGTCGTAGCACCCTTAGGGACAGCATTAACGGAAGCGCAAATTGAGCTTTTATGGCAGATGGGGAAGGAGCCCATTTTGTGTTTTGATGGTGATGCTGCTGGTTTAAACGCTGCTTTTCGTGTTGCTGATCGTGTGTTGCCTCTTTTAAAGGCTGGGGTTTGTGTACGCTTTGTTTTGTTGCCACAAGGAAAAGATCCTGATGAAATTGTTTGTGCTGGTGGAGCACAACTTTTTTCTTCTTTTTTGCAAAAAGAAATTCCTTTGAGTGAGCTTTTATGGTGGCGTGCTACCTATGGAAAGCATTTTGAAACTCCAGAGACACGAGCAGCGCTAGAAAAACAACTAAAACAACAAATTTTTACGATTAAGGATGAAGATGTCCGTCGTTATTATTTGCAAGATGTAAAAAAACGCCTTTTTGATTTTTTTCGTCCCTCTTTTTCGAAAAAAAGGGGGGAAGGGCGATATGATCAATCTTCACCAAATAGGATCTTTAAAGATCAATCCTTTTCTCTGTTAGCAAATTCTGAAATAGTACGAAATTCTTCGCAATCTATTCCTTTGCGAGAAGCAGTGATTTTACTCACTTTAGCTTACTATCCTGAGTTGTGGTATGAAAATTTTGAAAATCTTTCTGAGTTAGAATTAAAAAATACTCAATTGATGTGCTTTCATCAAGCTATGTTGGAAATTCTTGGGAATCAACAGCTTCATGATAAGGAGACGATGGTTGCGCTCTTAGAAAAAAGAGGGCAAAAGGCTCTGTTAGAGCGTATGAAACATCTTGTGCAAAATATTGGTATGCATATTATTTTTGGTAGAGCTTCTATAGAGGATGCACGTGCGATATTAAAACAAGCTGTCTACTTGCATCTTCAAGAACACCACCTACATAAGAGATTACAGGATATTAAAGAGCAACTTGTAGAAAATCCTAAGAGTGAGGTTTTTGATCTGCTTCGTGAGGTAAAAAATGAGCTGGAGCAGATGCAGGCAACAGAAGCGTTAATTGAAGGGTTTGGAAGTTGGTTGGATGAAAAAATAGACGGGAATACACAAGATACGATAAAATGATTCGCTTTTTTAATGCGAATCAGTCACTTAAATTTTAGATGAGGAAGTTTATGGGAGTGACATTTTCATAAAGATGGCAATTAAATTTTAGGAAAAGCGGGTAAATTTTAGGAAAAGCGGGAAATTGGTTCTTACGATAGGGTACAGAGATTATCTCAGAAGGGCTGAGAGGTGTCGGGGAAACTTCTGGAGTTTTCCCGCGTTTTTGTCTGGATGTCAAGTTTGTCTGGATGTTAAGGCGTATACAAAATGTATTCTTTCCAATAGTAATCTCTTAAAAGGAAGTATATATGAGAAACTATTGGTAGATTTTAGTGAGAGCAAAAAAACTGGTCACATGGAAACTATGGTTACATGGAAACTGTGAAGTGGTCGAGTGGAGTTATGGTATGGCAACAAAGGTTAAACAGAAAGATAGTGCAGAAGTAACAAGCCAAGCAAGTTTGGATGGTCCTCTTCTTGATTTTTCTGATGATGCCATCAAGAAAATGATTAAACTTGCCAAAAAAAATGGCTACGTAACAATGGATGAACTCAATGCTGTTCTTCCTTCTGACGAGGTTACATCCGAACAAATTGAAGATATCTTGGCGATGTTCTCTGAGATGGGGGTTAATGTTGTGGATGATGAGGATGAGGTTGAGTCTGAAAATTATGAAGAAGAAGTTACAGTAGAGGGTGGTGATTTAGTAGAGGCCTCTAGCCACGCAATTGCAACGACAACGAATAAACGCGAAGTAACAGATCGTACGGATGATCCGGTGCGTATGTATTTGCGTGAAATGGGAGCTGTTGAGCTTCTTTCACGGGAAGGTGAAATTGCTATTGCTAAGCGTATTGAAGCAGGGCGTGAGACAATGATTGCGGGACTTTGTGAGAGTCCTTTAACTTTTCAGGCTCTTATTATATGGCGTGACGAGTTAAAAGAACAGCGTATTCTTCTTCGTGAAATTATTGATCTTGAAACAACTTATGCTGGTCCAGAAGCAAAGCAGGCTCCTGTTATTGAGCGAAGTGAAGTGAATAAGACAGAAGAAGAAAAAATGTCTTCTGGTATACGTAATATGGGGGAGAGCGCAGGAGAGAGAAACATTGAAGACGATGATGAAGAAGACGATGACGATGTTAACTTATCGCTTGCTGCAATGGAAAATGAACTTTGTCCTCAAGTTATGGAAACATTGGATTTTATTGCTCAAACCTATGTGAAATTACGAAAATTACAAGATCAGCATGTTGAAAGCAGTTTGGCAGAGCGTAAAGAGGGGGCCCTTACATCTTCTCAGAAGAAGAAATATATTCAATTAAAGGGTGAGTTGATTCAAGCAGTAAAATCTCTTTCTTTAAACCAAAATCGTATCGAGGCTTTGGTTGAACAGCTTTATGACATCAATAAGAGATTGATTCATAATGAAGGTAAGCTGAAACGGATTGCCAACAGCTATGGTATTGGCCATGAGGATTTTTTAAAAGAATACCAAGGGCGTGAATTGGACGCAGATTGGATGAATTATATTGCTGCTTTGCCTACACCTGGTTGGAAAGAATTTTCGATGCGTGAAGCAAAAGAAATCCAAAAATTGCGAAGTGAGATACAAAATCTTGCGCAAGAAACGGCTATTTCGATTGGTGAATTTCGTCGGATTGTTATGCAGGTGCAGAAAGGTGAACGCGAATCAACAATTGCGAAAAAGGAGATGGTAGAATCTAATTTGCGTCTTGTCATTTCAATTGCAAAAAAATACACTAATCGTGGTTTGCAGTTTCTTGATCTTATTCAAGAAGGCAATATCGGTTTGATGAAGGCTGTGGATAAGTTTGAATATCGGCGCGGCTACAAGTTTTCGACTTATGCAACATGGTGGATTCGTCAGGCGATTACGCGTTCAATTGCTGATCAGGCGCGTACGATTCGCATCCCTGTTCATATGATTGAAACAATTAATAAAATCGTTCGTACATCGCGTCAGATTCTCCATGAAATTGGACGAGAACCAACACCAGAAGAATTATCTAGCAAGCTTTCTATGCCGTTAGAAAAAGTACGAAAAGTTCTTAAAATTGCAAAAGAACCCATTTCACTCGAAACGCCCGTTGGTGATGAAGATGATTCCCATTTGGGTGATTTTATTGAGGATAGGAATGCGTTATTACCAATTGATGCAGCTATCCAAGCTAATCTGCGAGATACGACAACACGCGTTCTTGCTTCATTAACACCGCGGGAAGAACGTGTTTTGCGGATGCGTTTTGGAATAGGGATGAATACAGATCACACGTTGGAAGAAGTAGGACAACAATTTTCAGTTACAAGAGAGCGTATTCGTCAGATTGAAGCAAAGGCACTTCGTAAATTAAAACATCCTAGCCGTTCACGAAAATTGCGCAGTTTTCTCGATTCTTAAATAAAGAAATTCGTGTGCATTTTAATAAATCTCTCTTTCTTCTTAATGAAGGGGAGGTGTGTCACATTGTACTTGGATGCTTTTTTGAGAAAATATGGGAAGAATTTGAATAATCCAGAAAGTTTACGATGTTTAATGTTTTTCTTAGCTTTTGAATTTTGTATTTCTTTTTCTGAAAATAACAGATGTAGGGCAAAGACCGGTGTGGTAGTCATTTGAAAAAATGAACGAAAAACATTATCTTGCGTGTAGCGGCTTGTTTCTTAAGAAATAGGATCTATTAAGAATAAACTTATATTGCAACATACGGACTTTTTGATGAGAAATGTGTATTCGTTGCGGAATTTTTCTATCATTTTAGGTGACGCATTTTATTCTTTGTCAGTTTATAAAGGGATGTTTCAATAGATTATGTTCATTTATATGCTCTATTTTTTGAATATTTTCTTTTTATTCAGATAGATTTTAAGAAAACGGTTTAAAGCATACATTGAGTTGAATCTTTTTAAGAGACAGAAATAGATGAAATTATAGAAATTAAACGTTTCATTTTTATAGATCGTCTTAATTAAAAAAGGTGTGTCTGAGTTTATGAGTGGAGAGCTTCCCTTTTGGAAAGTAAAAAAATTAGAAGAGATTTCCATTTCTGAGTGGGAGAGCCTTTGTGATGGCTGTGGCCGTTGTTGTCTCCATAAAGTTGAGGACGATGATACGGGTGACCTTTATGCAACCAGTATTGCTTGTCGTCTTTTAGATGGGGAAACTTGTAGTTGTCGAGATTATGCTCATCGTAAATCAATTGTACCAGATTGTATATCGCTAGACATTACAACAGTTAAAACAGCGCGCTGGCTTCCAGAAAGTTGTGCTTATAGATTAATTTATGAGGGAAAAGATCTTCATTGGTGGCATCCATTGGTATCAGGAGATTGCCAGACAGTACATACAGCGCATATTTCTGCACGCGGACAGATAGAGGTTTACGAAGACGAATTATTATCTGAGGAAGATTATCTTCATCACATTACTGGTCTTCTATGTAAAGGCCAGTAATATGATTTTTTATACAACAGTTGGTGATTTAATCGATCGCAAAGACGACAGTGACGCTCACATTATAATTTAATTCACCACCTGCAAAATTTGTATTTGCGTAGCTTGCATCTGCTGCTCTACTCATGAGACGTGGTGTTGGGTGGTAGTAATCATCCTTTTCATTGATTTCAATAATTTTTCCTAATTTTAAATTTGCTGCTTGCGCTATCGTTTGCGCTTTTTCAATGGCTTCAGTAATGGCTTTTTTACGTGCTTCTTGATAAAATGGCTTTGTATCTGCGTTGGTAAAAGTAATGCCGTTAACTGAATTAACACCTAGAGTCATCGCTTGATCAAAGATTTTACCAGCATTGGCAAGATCACGAATGCGCACGGTTAAAGAATTTGAAACATGATAGAGTTTTTCATTATTCTTTTTTTCGTGGTGTTTATCAGAAGTCGACTGATAAATGGATAAACCTGATGTTTGCAAATCATTTGCTTGGATGCCATTGTTTTTAAAAGCTTGTATAATATCATTGATGGATTGATTATTGGAAGCTAATGCCTTTTGGGCAGTTTTGTCATAGGTAACAACGGCTAGATTAATAATTGCCATATCCGGTGCAGCTTGACTTTCTCCGATTGCAGTCACTGTAATCGTTGCATTTTTCATTTTATTTTCTTCAGCATAAGCACGTACACTCAACGATGTGGCTAAGAGTGTAAATGCTAATATAACTGCTTTAACCAGAGAACCCTTCAGTGGTTGAATTTTCTTTTCTATCATATCTATACCTTTATATTTGTCAGTTAACTATTCTCTCATTTTTAAGAGTTCTTGTAAAGAAATTAGGGCACTGAAAAAAAAACCAATAGAAAAGAGAAAAAGATGGGTTATAATCTTTGTCAGCTCTTGTATCATAGGGCATTTTAGTTTAGAGAGAAACAACCTATATATGGGGCCTGTAGCTCAATTGGTTAGAGCCAGCGGCTCATAACCGCTTGGTTGGGGGTTCGAGTCCCTCCGGGCCCACCAATAGGGAAATGGCCAATAGAAAAATGGGTCGCTTATATAAAAATTTTGGGATTCTACCTTTTTCGTTTTTTATTTATTTTCCTGTTTGTTCTAAAATCCTTTGTCATTGTTTGTTGCTGTTTTTTTCTATCAGTCGCTTTAATATAAAGTGATGGTATGTTTTTTAGTCTCATTAAAGAAGTGCTCTCATTTTAAACATTGTAGCATTTGGATTAACTAATATGTGGCGCTATTTACTTTCTTAATTCATATACTGTTTTGTACTTTTTCTGTATGATGTTTTTCATAAAATAGAAGGCTAAAAGCTTCATTGAATAAGTTTATTTATGCTTGTTCTGCAAATAAACAGATCCCAATAAGACCAATTTTAAAGATTGTACCTGTTTAGAACAAATGGCTCAAAAAACATTTAGGGTAAATTTGCTTTTTTCTGGGTGATGTTAATGTCTTTTAGACGTTCGAATAGCATTATCGTGATGAAAGGTTGTATATAAGAGAATGTGATCCATAGGTGTTCACATATATCATGGGGGCAACGATGATAGCATTTGTTGATATTTTCTTTTTCCCAAGAGAGGCGTTCTATTTGATTTTTGAGAAATATTGTTCATAATGACGGTGGCGTGTTCTCTGAAAAGAATTTCATCAATCGTTCTTTGAAAAGTCAATTGAGTGATTGTTTCTATCGCTTTGCATCATCCAGATTTTATTGTAATAGGAATTTTATTATTCTGTAAGAAATGTTTTCTATTATATTGGAAAATTCGTTAAAATGCCATTTCCTGTTTTTGTGTATTTTTCGCTTAATGCTCAAATTATAGAGTTTTCATGTAATCCGAATTATTATTGAAGAGCAGAAGTCTTTTTTGATTTTACTCTCATAAGGGATTGGCAATATTTCGCTAAACCTAGCACTTTTTTGTATTACTAACATTTTTCTCGTATTGATTGTGTAGAGAGTTTTCTCTCTTATGAAAAATTATTGGCAGAGAGGGTAATTTTTTTTGGAAAAGTATACTTTTCTTCAAAATTATACTTTGAAAATATAATTCTTCATTTACATAAGGGAATTTCTCTCTTGTGGTAAATCTGCGATACAATTTACGTACAAAGATTATGCGTGGTGATTCGTTTTATTTTTTAATAGTATCATTTTTGCTTATGGTAGAGACTTATATTAGTATTTACAAGGTGCGTTTAGAGGGGAGGTTACCTATAAACGTGTTACAGAGTTTTAGGTAGTGTGGCTCTGTTTATAAGAATTTATTCCTATAACATTGTTATATTCTTGCTTTGCAATATTGTTTAAAAAACATAGATGGTGCTATGTAGAATAAAATTGTGATATATTTTTTTTCAAAAAGTTTTTTCGTGTTCTCTTATATAGAGTTCAGGAGTGTCTTTAGGGATATTTTCACATTAGTTTGTTATTGGTCCGAATCACAAGATATGCGTAACATTATTCGCATTTTTGATAGATCATACCAATTTTCATAAGAAGATCTGGATCGTGTGATGCTTTCTGTTTCACCATGGTACATGACTAATAGAACTTCATCTGATTTTGTAAAATAAGTTTGTACACAATTGCTTCCATACTGCCTATTGCAAATATTTTTTTCTAAGGTATGAGATATATTTAAACGCTTTAGCGTTATATAGTTTGACTACATGGAGTATGACTATGAAGAATGATAAAAAATTTGAAACAACTTTATCTGATATTATTGTGAAATGGGAGTCTTTGTCGACGTCTCAAAAGCAAGCGATATTGGATAGAGTAGAAAATTCTACAGATTCTGCTCATTCAACAGAACATTTAAGGCTTCAATCTTCTTTTTATCTCCAGACGAAATCAAAGTTATGAGTTTTAAGTCTTCATCGGAGATGTTGAAACCAGTTATTACATATATGGCACTAGCATTTCCCAGTGTGTTCAAAATAGCCATGAGTTTATCTACTGAAGGCCTCTTTCCTCCATTTATCATTTGTTGGACGTAATTTTGTCCACAGCCTGCAGCTCTGCTTATTTCAATCATTGTTCGTCCGTCACTTTTAATCAATTCAACTAAGCGTTGGAACCAATCTTTTTCAGTCTTTGTCATTTTTAGACCTTTACATATTTACGCTATAGCGTTAATATTGCGCTGCGAATCCAGAATATATGATACAAGGAGCGTGAAAATATCCATGTGTAGCTCTTCGCTAATGAAGCATATAGAGTTGTTTTTAACTAATAACAAAATGTCCCCATACACTTTCAGATTCGAATCAATAAAAAATGGTTGCTTAGTTCCACGGTTGTGAAGAAGTAAATGTGTATACCGGAAACGGCGATACACACTCGTATGTTTATGAGATTTCACTGTGATAGTATACGTAGCAGCATTATAAATCAAGATATACCCCAACATCAGAATTTGTAAAAAAAAATTCTGCGTTGAGGTGGTGTGTGAGTATAACGAAGCTTTAGAGCCTTAAGAGATAGGATAATGGCTGTAGAAAAAATGTAAATTCATAGGCAAAGAATACTGATTTCTCCTCTATTGTAATAAATTAGATCACTATCAGATGGTATATCGTATATATGCGTTAAAAAAATTGGGAAATATCAAAAAAGTGATCTTGGATATTTTATTAAACAGGAAGGTAATCTGAGTCACAAAAGTGGTTGTTTGGGAGGGGGGGTACATTCGATTAATGCCCTTATGGGGGTGAGTGTGTTTTTATGATGCTGCGGTTTATAATGAAGTCTGTGTTTACAATGATATTGTTATTGATAACAATGCATTAACATATGGTTGTGTAGTCGTTCGTAAGAGTTTGCATGTTTATGAAAGATAAGAACTTTATAGTTATTCGAATATGAGTGGAGATGCATATGTTTACGTTAATGCGGTCTTTTTTGATCAAGTTTTGAATGCTCAATGTATTGAATTTTATGGTGATACTCGTGATTATAGAAAGGCTCGAGTTTATAGTGATGCTTTAATTTATGGTGATGTAAAGATTTTTGGGAAGGCAAAATTTTACAGAAATGCTGTGTTTTGTGACACTGAAGATTTTTGTAATAATGAAAAACTTTCATATATAGCCGCATCCCACATGGCGTAAAAAAGGAAGATAGGAACGATTTGGGCAAGGCTTGTATGATTGCATGGCATCGTTAGTTTTATTTTATGTTCCTTATTTTTTGTATTTTGTGTCAATAAATGTGTCGCAAATAATTGGTGTAAGCGTGTAGATTTAGCCGCTTTCAGGGATTTTTTTTGCGTCATTTATCAATGGCTTTAATGGAGAAAATAAGAATGCCGAGAGTGATTGTTCACACTTGGAACATGCGGTTTATTGCATTCTTTTTTTGATTGAGGATGAAACAAATTGGTCAAGATGATCACTTGAGCGACAATTAAGGGAGATCCAAATGAGTGTAAACGAAATTTTATTGGGAGCAATGGTTGTTGTTTTGTTGTGCAGTGGGGTTATATTTCGGTTTTCTTTATATTATCGCAGTCAAGTGAAAATTTTAAAAGAGGAATCTAGAAGAATAAAGCATGAGTTTTTAAGAGATTCTATGAAGATGACTGAAGAACGAGATAGAGCTATTAGAGAGCAAAGTATGGTGATTAAAAGACGTGACCAAGCAATTGAAAAACTGAAAAAACAAATTAAACAATATGAAAAAAATGAAAAGAAATATCAAAAAATGCTTAAATCTGAAGATGATAAAGAGTGATTGTATTTATATTTTGCATTAAAGGGCTTGGAAATGTGTTAGGAAGATTGGAATGACGAGAGAGATAAACTTTAATGAAGCCAATTATGATGCTGATGGAGGGATTGTATTGAAAGAGAATATTCAAGTTTACTCTGATTTTATGAAAACATTTAAGTTTATAAGACAGAGCGTCTTTGATTATAAAATAAGAGTTTATGATGATAAACCAGTTTATAGGTATGCTGGTTATTAAAAAGCGCGTCTATACAATCCATTATGCTTGAAACAATTTTGCACGTTCCTTTTAGATATAAGATATAAATGCGACGATAGTTTCAGCTAATATGTCTAAAAAATTGCATGGTAATAGAAAGAAAGAGATATTTGCTTTTTATGAAGATGAAATGGGTAAGTCAGTTATGATTATCAGATACAGAAGAGGAATATAAAGGTAAAAGATATTAATATTTGGTAGAGTAATTGTATTTCATCGTTGATGATTCATCTTCTTTTCATGTGCGTTTATTTTTATAAAAAATAAAAGACTTAAAAGAGTTTCTTTTTTATAAGTGCTACAGAGAGTTAAGTATGATTGAAAACAAACATACAGTAATATGCAAGAATTTGACTGTTATTTATGAGTGTTAGAAATAACACAAAAGATTCATCCCACTGAGGGAAAAACAATCACTTTTTATTTGTCACAAAAGTAACTCACATACCATTATATAAAATAAACGCTTGTTCTAATGGTAAAGAACGTTAGAACTGTAGTTCTCTAATAAGAGCCTTATGTGTAATTTCTTTGATTTGTTCAATATTGATTAGGATATCTTGTTTTGTTGGATAACCTTTACTAGAAAAAGCAATTTTTTGTGCATCTCCTGAGATTAAACGCCAGTACCATTGATTGTGAACTCCTTGAAACACCTCAAAATACATGCTTCCCACCTCATAAAATAGCTGATAATTTTCAGGATAAATATTTAACTAATCCGTTTTTGAACATTAATGTATGTCTCTATAGGAACTCGTCAATATATTTCCCTTAAATTTTCTGACCTTAAAAAATAATTTCTATGAGAGCTATTATTCTTTTAACAAGAAAAAATTTCTTGTCAATAAGATATGAATGAAAATTTTATACTAAAAATTATTTTTTTAATTTAAAGACATTATACTTTTATTTACAATGGAAATATTTTTATTGTCGTGATAGAAACAAATTTTATAAATTATACAAAATCTTACCAGCATGGATAAAGTGAAAAATATTTTTCTCCATACTGGTAGAGCTTAATCATTTCTTGTTTTTTCTTTTAAAATAGATGTTTATTGATTAGCGATAACCTCTTTTTGGGATACGCTTCGAATGAGTAAATCAATGAATAAGCTAAGAGTATAAGAATTGGCCATTTTAGCTTTCATGTCGATCAGAGAGGTTGTAGTTTTAGGGTTAAGGCCATTAGATAAACCTTGTCTTGACAAATATTGCTGCAATTTTTCATAAGAGCTGTCGATTTTCTCTTTATTTAGTTTTTCGTTACGCTCACCATTGGCAAGTGTTTCTTCCAGTCCTTCGATTTTTTTAATAAAATAATTCCAGTCAAAATCACCTTTTGTATATTCGGTGTCAAACATTTTTCCTTGTCCAGTTAAGAGCCAATTAATATTGACACCATATAACGTGCGGTATGTTTGTAAAACACTAAGATTGGGTTCTCTCTCCCCACGCTCATAAAAAGCAATAGAATTTTTTGTCATGCTAAAATTTTTAGCTAAGGTTTCACGTGATGGATCGCCTAAAGCAAGACGTACATAACGCAAACGTTTTCCAAATATGGTTTTTGATTCAGTTTCAGGACGTGCCACGAATTATCTCCCTCAGTAAATCATCATGGTATAAATCATTAAATAATAAAAGCACACTATGTATTAATATTCTATGATATAATGTCAATATTTATAGCTTTAATTTCTTTTTATTTTTTTATTTTTCGTGGATAGAAAGAAATCTTTCGTTTACTGTATTGACAATTGATATTCATTTCAAAACAAAATTCTCTGTTTGCTACATTTGTCTCTTGCTTTTTTTGAGAGAATTTTCATGTAACTTTACCATATATATTCTATACACCTCTGCATTAATAGATGCAACTTTAAAGAGATGCAAACTTTGGATTTGTACTGGGTGTGCTTTAGATGAATTAGAAAATAAACTTTGAGGAATGATCATGGCCCTATTACGCTATTTTGGGTTTGCTTTTTTTTTCACGATTATTGGTGTCTTTTTAGGAGGGGTTATTGGTTGGTTTGAAACGGAAAGTATTACTGGTTTTCTTAAATATTTTTTTATTTGCTTTGTTTTAGGAGTTTTGGAAATTTCTTTATCGTTTGATAATTCTATTATCAATGCGCGTGTTCTTAGTAGAATGGATCCGTTGTGGCGTCGTCGTTTTCTTATATGGGGCATTTTGATAGCTGTATTTGGGATGCGAATTGTTTTTCCATTATTGGTGGTTGTCGTTGCTGTTGGGATTAATCCAATTGCGGCAGTAAAATTAGCGATATGGGAACCACATCGATATGCTGAAGTTTTAATCGATGCGCATATGGGGATTGCTGCTTTTGGAGGCACTTTCCTTATGATGGTTGGCTTAAAATATTTTTTTGATTCTGAAAAAGAGGTACATTGGCTTAATGTTATAGAGAGACCTGCTCAAAAGTTTGGGGCGCTTGTTGGGATTGATATTGCAATTGTTTTGATTTTGATCTTGTTTGTTTCAGGGCAGATTGACACAGAAGATAAAATGACTTTTTTATTGGCAGCCCTTTATGGACTTTTGACCTTTATCGGTGTTGAAGTTGTCGGTCATCTCTTGGATACCCCTCAAAAGACTTTAACAACAGTAACTCACGGGGGAGTAGGGGCGTTTCTTTATTTAGAAGTTCTTGATGCTAGTTTTTCTTTCGATGGCGTGGTTGGTGCTTTTGCCTTTTCACATAACCTTTTTATTATTGCGATAGGTCTTGGTATCGGTGCATTTTATGTTCGTTCTATGACAATTATGCTGGTTGAATCAGGAACATTATTGCATTATCGTTATTTAGAGCATGGTGCTTTTTATGCAATTTTAGTTCTTGCAGTGATTATGTATCTGCAAACGATTATATCGGTTCCTGAAGTTTTAACAGGACTTGTGGGAGTCTGTATTATTGGAATGGCATTATATTCTTCGATTCGTTTTAAGCATCGTCAATTGGATAAACATGTTGTGTCTAAGTAATGGAGATTTCTTCTTTTCTCAGGCTTTTGTTTATCACATATCTTTGAATAGAAAGAGGTCTTTTATGCAAAATAAAATACTATTTTATTGCTTATTTGTGTTTTTATTTTAAAGTTGAGTCCATTGCATGATACTACTCATGAAGGGAATAGTGTAAAATCTTTAGGGTACTTTTTGACCTAAATATAAGACAGAAAGCTGATGCTATACTTTTTACCAGCTTTCAATATTATGATAAGTTCTTGCATTTAATGGTTCATAAGAAGCATTTTTACTGTTTTTTTGAATGATTTTTATTCATACATTGATTCTCTTTGTAACGTGTAAGAGAATGGTTTTGAAACAGGTTTGAAATCAGAGAATTTACGATATTCTAGACTTTCACTTAAATATGTGAAAAATAATTTATCCTTTATAAATCAGTATATTATAATAGTAGATTAGAGAAGAATATTTTAAGAGACCATTAAAAGTTCTATACCAGCTTCGTTCATAGTTTTAAGCATAGTGTTTAGTGATCCGTTTACATCAATACCAGCACAGGCATTTAATGAAACACTGACTTTAAAACCGCATTGTATAGCGTGAAGAGCAGAAAATCCGACACAAAAATCAGTTGCTAAGCCACACATAATGAGCTTGGTAAAACCATGTTCTTTGAGATAAACTTGTAAACCTGTTGGTGTTTTTTGATCATTTTCAAGAAAAGCAGAATAGCTATCCATTTTTTGATTATAGCCTTTTCTAAGGATAAGTTGTGCTTTTTCTACTCTAAGAGATGTATGAAATTCTGCTCCTTGTGTTCCTCGTATGCAATGATCAGGCCAAAGTATTTGAGGACCATAGTCAAGAATGATGGTATCATAGGGCTTTTTTTCAGGATAGCAGGAAGCAAAGCTGCAATGGTTTTTTGGGTGCCAGTCTTGGGTTAAGATAACGTGGTCAAAATGATTTATGAGATTATTGATGGCGGGTAAAATAGCATCACCTTGTGGTACGGCAAGTGCTCCACCTAGTAAGAAGTCATTTTGAACATCAATGACGATTAAGGCTTTTTTTTCCATTAATATATTCCTATATGAGATGAGCTTTTATCGTATTTTAAAAAAGCTATATGTCGTCTTGAAGTTTTGAAATGATGTGTTGGATATTGATATTATTTTTATAATTATCAAGCCAAAAGAGGGGGATGGATAAGTTTTTACAATTGGTTTTATAGTTTTTTACGAATTGTAACCACGTACCAATGGGAAGTGCACTGTATTCATTTTTTGCTACGTGTTGATGCAAAGCTTTCATGATCATTGGGCTTGGGACGTCAGATCCCATAAGGCGGCGATCGTTTTGTAAACGTAATTTAAGCCATATCAAGGCAAGGGGTGAAGACCATTGTTTCCCGTAGCAAAAAATCGATGAAAAAAGAGAAGGATTTTTTACTGCGTAATATAAAGCCCATAAAGCGAAAAAAGAAGGTGCATAGAGAATTGCTTTTCTTTTTGGTACCATATTACATTGATAAGTTGGTTTAATACGATAAAAATACAATGTTATATCTGGTATGGAAAAGAGAGGCAATGTTTGATAACAGGTTTCAGGTACAGCTAAAAAGATTTGCTTTTTGCTTTTTTGGGGGATGTTTTTTTGCATTCAGGACCATACTGGGGCTTGTGAGATTAGAAAAAATGTACCAATATAAAGCGGAAAGCTTTTGATACGATGTAAGTGCTATTTACTGTACAGTTTCAAAAAGCAAAAGCAGTTTTTTCAAAATCCTAATCTTTAATATCGCACAATATAAAGAGAAATTTATGGCACGTCAATTTATCTATCATATGGCTGGGCTTAACAAGTCTTACGGCAATAAAAAAGTTCTAGAAAATATTCATTTGTCTTTTTATCCAGATGCGAAGATCGGTATTTTAGGGCCGAATGGTGCAGGGAAGTCAACTATTTTACGTATTATGGCTGGGCTAGATAAGGAATATACGGGAGAAGCATGGATTTCTGAAGGAGCACGCTGTGGCTATCTACCACAAGAACCTTTGCTTGATGCGAGCAAAGATGTGCGTGGCAATGTGATGGAAGGTGTTGCAGATAAACAAGAAATTCTTGAGCGTTATAACGAATTGATGATGAATTATAGCGAGGAAACGGCTGATGAAAGTGCACGGCTTCAGGACATTATTGACAGTCAGAATCTTTGGGATTTAGAAAGTCAAGTGGAAATGGCTATGGCTGCTCTTGGTTGTCCGCCAGCCGATGGGGATGTAACAAAACTTTCGGGTGGTGAGAAGCGGCGTGTTGCACTTTGTAAATTGCTTTTGTCAAAACCTGATTTGTTACTTTTGGATGAACCGACAAACCATTTAGATGCTGAAACGACGGCTTGGCTTGAAAGGCATCTACGTGAATATCCTGGGGCTGTGCTTTTGATAACCCATGATCGTTATTTTCTCGACAATGTAACGGGTTGGATTTTAGAGTTAGATCGTGGGAGAGGTATTCCTTATGAGGGGAACTATTCTGCTTATTTGGGGGCTAAAGCTAAGCGTTTGGCTCAAGAAGGCCGTGAAGAGGCAGCGCGTCAACGTGCTTTATCACGTGAGCAAGAATGGATCGCTTCTAGTCCAAAAGGGCGACAAGCAAAGTCAAAAGCTCGGATTAAGGCTTATGATGAGTTGGTTCAAGCAGCACGTGAGCGCCGTCCTGGAGAGGCGCAAATCATTATCCCTATTGGAGAAAGATTAGGACAGGTTGTTATTGAAGTTGATAATCTCTCTAAAGCTTATGGTGAGCGTGTATTGATTGATTCTCTTTCTTTTAAACTTCCTGCTGGTGGTATTGTCGGCGTTATTGGGGCCAATGGTATGGGAAAGTCGACCTTGTTTAAAATGTTGACGGGACAGGAACAGCCCGATTCAGGTCAAATACGTATCGGTGAAACAGTTCACATGAGTTATGTGGATCAGAGTCGCGATTCCTTGGTGGGGAATAAAACTGTTTGGGAGGAAATTTCTGGTGGAAATGACATTATTAAATTAGGCAAATATGAGATGAATAGTCGCGCTTATTGCGGGGCTTTTAATTTCAAGGGGGCAGATCAACAGCAGAAGGTGGCAAATTTATCAGGAGGCCAGCGCAATCGCGTACATTTGGCGAAACTTCTAAAAGAGGGGGGGAATGTGCTTCTTCTTGATGAACCGACAAATGATCTTGATACTGAAACATTGGGTGCATTAGAAGATGCATTGGAAAATTTTGCTGGTTGTGCAGTTATCATATCGCATGATCGTATGTTTCTTGATCGATTGGCAACACATATTTTAGCCTTTGAAGGTGATGGTCATGTAGAATGGTTTGAAGGTAATTTTGCTGAATATGAGGCTGATAAAGTTCGTCGTCTTGGGGCGGAATCTCTTAATCCTAAGCATGCAAATTATAAACCTCTTACACGCTAGAATTTTTTATCTTATCTCAACTTTGTTGGAATAATAGTGTGTTTTATTGCGTTTTTTATTTCATAAATAAAGTGCGTGTGTACTCTGTGTAAGTTTTTATTCATTGAAAAGAGTAAGAGACACTTTATGAAATTATGACCTAAATAGGGTTATTCTACTCATGATATATAACCGGTTATTGCTTGTAAAATTGCAATGAAAAGGAGTGGATGAAGAGTATAGTACTATTTCTACAAATGCTCTGGTCATTGAGCATTGTCATCTTTACTTAATAAAAATGCAAGCTGGCACCATCATGTTATTTATTTTTTCTCAATGGTACGCAGTTCTTGTTTTGAGATGACTATAAAAAGTATTTTTATCCATATGTCTCCTCTGTTTATGAGCTGTAAGAGAATAATTTGGATTGATTTATCATGAATCGATTTGAAATGAGGAAAATTTACGGTATTCCGATGTTTTATTCAAGTTGAAAATGATTAATTGTTATTATAAATCAATGCATTATCATTATAACGAGAAGCAGAGAGATGAGATCTGTTCGTTTTTTACAGTAGCCTATTTTTTTATAGTATAATAAAATAAAGAGAACAAAATAGATGAGAATATGCGTTTTATGCTTGACTTTTTTTTCTGTAAACAAATGTTTATAAGAATGTTTAAGGGATAATTATGAAAAAAAGTGCAAGTTTAGATGCAATGATTGTGCTGCTAAAAGCGGTCGCAGAAATAAACCATTTACGTGTTCTTACGCTCTTGCGTCATGAAGATTTAACAATTCCTGATTTTATTTTTATTCTTGATCAGTCGCAAGCGTGTATATCACGATATTTACGTTTGTTGTACGAAGCACGATTGATTGAGCGTTATCAGAAGGGAGATAGCCTTTATTTTAAGCTTTGTCATGATTTTTTGGGTAAAGACATTGTGATGGGTGTTCTTTCGGCTTTACCAAAGCATGATATGTTGTTAGCGCATGATTTAGAACGTTTGAAGGATGTTAAAAAGCAGCGTCAAAAAACGAGGAAGAAGCATTTTTTACAAAATACGTTGCAATGGGATGTATTACGGTCATCCTATATGGCAGATCATGGTGTGGAAAACGCTTTACTTGAAATCATTGGCGATAAACCATTTCAAACGATGCTGAATATTGGAATAGGTGGAGACTCTGTCTTAAAATTGTTTTCTAATCTTTATACGCATGCGGTTGAAGTTGTGCTTGATAGCAATGTTTTTCACTTGTCTGTTGGAGATACAACTTTTGATTTAGTTATTCTTCATTGGGTTTTACATTTTCTTGAAAATCCTGAAATGTTTCTTCATGAGATATCAAGTGTTTTGCGTCCTCATGGACGTTTATTGATTGTGGATTTTGGTTATCATAAAATTGAGTCTTCATATTC
The DNA here is from genome assembly GCF_042193775.1 of Bartonella sp. OD88NMGDW. Lineage (NCBI taxonomy): Bacteria > Pseudomonadati > Pseudomonadota > Alphaproteobacteria > Hyphomicrobiales > Bartonellaceae > Bartonella > Bartonella sp. OD88NMGDW. Next base: position 42,612 of record NZ_JBHIMA010000006.1, read on the forward strand.
TGATCAAGCACATACGCGTTTTGGATTTTCGGCTTTACAAATAGAACAATGGCTTAAAAATACGGGACTTGTTCTAGAACAAACGGTTTGTCTTACTCCTATACAAAATGAAAACAGTGAGAAGGGTATGGTTACGCTTTGGCTTGCTCGTGATCCGCGTTTATTAGTTGACGATATCAAAGATAAACAAGTCGATTTTGCATAAATCGCGTTTGTTGACCTGCTTTATTCTCTGATTTTTCTTAAGGAATAGCGTAGAGATAAAACTTTATTCAATCATTGATAATCTATTGTTTTTTACATTTGTATTATGTTTTTATATGAGAGTATTGGTGTTTTACAGGGGCTTGGTGGCTGTGTACTGTGTAATGAAAGCACCTTCTATAGAGATAAGCCTATGAGGATCGTTATTTAAGGTGTCTTGATATCATATTTGTTTTATTAGCCAATATATTGATTTTTTAGATTTCAATGAGAGGCTCGAATATAGGAATATTTTTTCATTTCAAATTTCCTGTTTCAGAATCCAAAAGAGTCTGTTTGTTTGTTACAAGAGAAGATATTTATCTAAATAATAGCGTTTGTAAAAGGAAATACATATTTCTAAATATGAGAGCGGCGGCGATATGATGTAATAGCGCACAATATAATATAGTGATGGCTCATACCTTCATAAATGTCAAAAATGGTGGTACCCAATAGATCTTACGATGTCTCTTTAAAACAGGTGCTTAGATAAGAAGTACCTTGGAATTTTTAGTGAGTGGTGCAAAAAGATGCTCTAAAAAGACGAAGGGGTAAAAGGGTAAGACAATGCATGATTTTCATTATTTAAAACACAGCGTTATGAGCATGTTTGAAATTCGTAAAGGCAAATGAAAGGGATGGTAAAGACGGCAATAGGTTTTTATTTTTGGGCTTTTATGTTTTTTATCCATATGCTTTTTCTTGTTTGTGATGTGCCATAGTATGGCTATTCATTGATTCAATGGACGAAGATTTAAAATAAGGGATCTTACGTTCTTGAGATCTCTCATGTAAGTTGTAAAATGATGCGTTATGATTGTAAATCAATGCATTATTTACGTTAGAAGAACAGACTATAACAATTTTTGAGTGTAGAAACTACTGTGTGTATTATTTTACGGAATCATTTAAATGATAGAGATTAAGAGAAACTGTCTGCATTGATCTCGGTTTGTTATGTTAAAATGCGTTAGAGCCTGTTGGTTATTGTAAAATAGTTTATCGTTATTTGGAATGATTATAGCACGTGATTCGAAACAAATACCTTCAGAGTTCTCATTTTTTCATAAAATTAAGCTGTTTAAATTCTTCATTGATTGTTACATGAGAGATGCGACAATATTTTAATAATCATTTACAGAGTTTTTTATGAAGATAGATAAGATTTTATTTCTCTAAATTTATTGTTTTCTTGCAAGAAGATGTTTTTCATTTTTTACGGTTATTTGTGTAAGATTTTAAAAATCTACGTTTTTCTTTTTGTGGTGATTGCTGTTGGAAAAGTGATTCTACTTTTACATAGTTTGATTTTTATAAGGTGGATACGTAGAAATTACGGTTTTTTAATTATGGTCATCGGAGTTATGAAAGAAACTATTTAAAAGTTATAATGATCGTAGATTCTAATTGATGATTCTTGAAATAAAATTGCTTCAAATTGGGTCATTGTGAACTTTTTTTGCCTAAATTTAAACATTTTTAAACAATTTATAACTCTTTTATGTTCTTTTGCGTAGAAGATGATAAGAATTCCTTGTCGTTTAAAGAATTTTATTCCATAGCAAGAATATTGCATCGGCTATCTTAGTGGTTGATGTGAGAGGACGATCGGGGAACCTCCTCCCCCCCCCCCCGCGTGGATCCCCTAGATTGTCTGGCCTGACTGAGGATTTCCTCAGTCAGGCTTTTTATAATTGCTTAGGGGGTGTTGTAAGGTGTTATTAGGGGGAATTGTAAGGTCTGTTATTAGTTTCGCCTATGGTGCCTGAATACACAGAGGGGCAGGTCTTGTTGGGCGGATAGTGTTGGCGTATTCATTTTCAATAATTTGATTTTTCTTTATTTAGGCATTGTTGAATGCTATAAAGAGAATCATAAAAGGAATCTATGTTTGTGTTCTGTGATCTTTAGGTAAGAGATAATGGAATCTTTTTCGCGTCGTATTATTTTTATTTTATTCGTATTTTTTATTTTTGGCGCTGTCTTTTTTGCTTCTCAAAGCGGTACTGTTTATCAGTTTTTTTCCGGTCGCCCTTCTTTTTCTTCTCAGAATCTTGATGTAACAGAGGAGGAGTTGTTAGAGAGATTGTCCGTATCTTTTCCAGATATTATCAAGCATCTTTCTAAGATGGACCCTCAACAGCAAGAGTTGTTTATTGCGCAGCTGCGTCGTGATGTAATTGCGCTTGCTGCTAAAAGTGGTCAGAGTCGTGAGCAGGCTCAAAAATCTGGTGAAACTGTTGCTATGGCTCTCTCAAAAGCGATTTCTCGTCCTTCCATTGCTAATGCTTATTTTTAGCTGTTTTTTTAATCGCGCTTTTGGGTTTTATTTTAAGCAGCAAGAGCTTTTCATGAATTTTTGAAAAGTGCGAGGAGATAATCAATTTGTAGGATAATTAGCAAAATTTATCTTACTCAAAAGGTAAGCAATCAAAGTATAACGATAATGATGCAATCATTACAGGAGTGAAAGAAAGTCTGTCAAGGGTATTGGTCGAGTTAATTGTATTATCAATCGCGACAATAACAAAAGCAAAAGCAGTATTGGCTATAATAAAACACGTTAATCGCGTTTTATATGCCGGTTATTTTTTTATTTGATATGAGAAAATAGAAAATTTTAAAAGGATTTAAGATTCCTTTGTTCTACGGATTTTAGAATATTTATTCACTTGTATGATTTCTGAAAATGAGGTGCAAGGCTGATAAGGTGATTGTCTGTGACAAAGAAAAAAATATTTGAATGAAGATGAGGGTTTATTTTTATTTAAAAGGCTTTGGGGGTATTGAGTTTCCTAACATTTTTCAAAAAACAGACAAAAGTAATTGTTAAGCTTTGTTGTAGAGACAAAGACGGATATAGCTTTTTTAGCATATTGTTTTGTAATGATAATTTGTCATTTTCATATTGAGTGAGAATCTTAAGAATTGTAAAATTCTCTCGTTTTAAATTTATTCATGGTGAAAAAATCAAAATTAGTTTCTTGTACACTACAAGTGAGAGGTTTGTGTGGATAAAAGCTCTTTCAAAAGAAGAAGTAAAAAGCTTCTTTGAGGCATCTTGAGAGCTAAAAGTCTGTTGCAATATTTTGAATTGGTAAAGAGTATGATGGTTTTAGTATATTTATGAATTTTTTATGCGCAATGATGGGAGTGGGGATTTGTTTTATGATTTGTTGGGGTTTTATCGGACATAAAGAGTGCTGTGGGTGTTTATTAACCAGAGAGAAGTGTTGATAACAGTTTATATTTTTTGTGAAACTTTTTTGATATTGAGGATCTTCGGTAAAAAGATGTTCTTGTCTCTCTTTAAGATGCTATTTTTTAAATATAAAAATTGAGTGATACAATAGTGATAGCAGAAACTTACAGATTATATCATTTTATTTAATACGCTATAAGATTAATTATAGTCTCTTTATTTTTTTTATTTTATGATATAGATAAATCTATAATTTGTGCATAAAGAGATTTTCTTTTGTTGCAGAATTTTATCTTGAAATTGTCTTACTCTTTCCTTTTTCAAGCCGTTCTTTTGCTTTCTTTTTTTGTACAATACGTTTGCAAATTATTTGCAACTAGAATTTAAGAATGTTTGAGTGAAGAGAAAGAAAATGCAATTTTTGAAAATCTTGTTAAATACAGCGTGTGCTGTATTTTTTGTATTTGATGTAAGTTGGGCTCATAGTGTCTTAAATGTTGTGGAATCAGGAGAAGCCTCAGTGATTGTTGCTTCTAAGATTCCTGATCGTCCTTATGAGTTTCTTATTCAGAAACTTGCGAATAAATATAATGTTCCCGTTAATTTAGCACATGCTGTTGTAAAAGTTGAAAGTAATTATAAGGCAGGTATAAAGGGGGCTGCTGGCGAAATAGGTTTGATGCAAATTAAACCCTCTACGGCACGAGGGTTGGGCTTTAGTGGTTCTGTACAGGATTTGTACGATCCTGCGACCAATCTTGAATATGGTATGCGTTATTTGGCACGGGCGTATAAACTCAGTGGTGGAAGTACGTGTGGTACAATCCTTAAATATAACGCAGGTCATGCTGCAAAAAAAATGAATTCCATTTCGGCGAAATATTGCGCAAAAGTGAAAACTTATCTGGCTTCATTAAAATAAAAACATCTTTTTAGACAGGTTTGCTATAAAATATTTTAAGATGCTATTTTCACGGAGCAGAAAATGTTTTATAAATTAATGCGTCAGTCGGCTGGGCAGCCGCGCTTGTCTAATGCTGAAATGCGGCAGGTGAGGAAAGTCCGGGCTCCATGGAAAGACGGTGCCGGGTAACACCCGGCGGGGGTGACCCTAGGGAAAGTGCCACAGAAAGTAAACCGCCTATTTTTATAGGTAAGGGTGAAAGGGTGGAGTAAGAGCCCACCGCGCATTCAGTAATGAATGTGGCAAGGTAAACCCCACCGGGAGCAAGACCAAATAGAAATGACGTGCAAAATTTAATTTGCAGCCGATTTCCGGGCGAGTCATTCGGGTAGGTTGCACGAGGCGGATGGTAACATCCGTCCCAGATGAATGGTTGCCATGTAAAGTGTAAGCTTTACTCTACAGAACCCGGCTTATAGGCCGACTGATATTTCATGATGATACGCGATATTTTATAAGATCAATTATATATGGTCTTTTATGGATTCTGTGTGTTTGAAATGGACACTTGAGCAAAGAGTATTTTAAAAAATTATAACATTTCTTTAAGTATAATGCGTTAGGATCTGTCTTGGGATAACTTTAGTTTTTTCGTTCATTGTGATTAATATGAAAGTTGAAGGCTAGGTTACTCTAAAATCAGTTGCTATGAGAGAGCTGTTGATTTGAGACAGCATAACTTCAAGACGGATTATTTTGATAAAGCAGGATCAAAGAGCTGAACGCCATATCCCAGTGTTGTTGCAGCCAGTTTTGGCTGGGCTTATGCCATTGGTTGGAGCAAAAGTGATTGATGGCACCTTTGGTGCTGGTGGTTACACGCGCGCTTTGTTAAAGGCAGGGGCGGAGGTGATCGCTCTTGATCGTGATCCTCATGCTATTAGTGCGGGACAATCGCTTGTTGAAGAATTTTTTCCACGACTTCGTTTGGTGCAAATGGAATTTTCACAGTTGGATCGCGTTGTTGAAGAGAAGGTAGACGCCGTTATTTTGGATATTGGTGTCTCTTCAATGCAGCTTGATGAAGCTGAAAGGGGATTTTCTTTTCAAAAAGATGGTCCATTAGATATGCGAATGGCTCAGACTGGTTTTACTGCTGGCGATGTTGTAAATCACTTAAAAGCAAGGGATTTGGCACGTATCTTTAAGATATTAGGAGAAGAGCGCTATGCGGGGCGAATTGCACGGATGATTGAAAAGCGTCGTGTTGTTCAGCCTTTTTTGCGTACAGGTGATTTGGCGTATGCTATCGAAGCGTTGATAGGACGTAAGCCAGGAGATCGCATTCATCCTGCAACACGTGTATTTCAGGCTCTTCGCATTTATGTTAATGATGAAATTGGTGAACTTGCACGTGGCTTATTTGCTGCTGAACGCATTTTGAAACCGGGTGGTCGTTTGGGGGTTGTCAGTTTTCATTCTCTTGAAGATCGTATGGTCAAAAGATTTTTTTCTTTTCGTTCAGGAGAGTGTATGAGATCACGCTATCTTCCTGAAATAAAAACGCCTCCAGCAACATTTTTTCCTTTGTTTAAAGGGGGGATAACTGCAAGTGAAGAGGAGTTACAGCAAAATCCTCGTTCACGTTCTGCGCGGTTGCGTGTTGGTGTACGAACTAAAGCAGAGGCTCTTGCAGCAGATATGAAATTATTTGGTTTAGCAGAGATTGCCAGTTTTGAAGGCGGCAAGAAATGACAGTTTTTCGTACATTTGATATGATCTTAGTGATGATTATGATTTGTATGGCAGGTCTTACTTATAAAGTAAAATATGATGTTCAAAAACGAATGAACGAAGTTCGTCATCTTGAGCATGAAATTGCTGCAGCAAAAAATACGGTAAGTTTGCTTCGTGCTGAGTGGGCTGTGATGATAAGGCCTTCGCGCATGCAAAAACTTGCAAAACGTTATCAAAAAGAACTTGAGTTAGAGGTTATACAGCCGCGTCAAATCGTGGCGTTTAAAGATATTCCGGTACGGGTACATGATCAAATTGAAGAAGTGATTAAACAAAATATCTTGGAAGATAATCAGGATATTTTGACAAATAATCGGGCTTCTCAGATAAATGATGTTGTCCAAAAAGGCGCGCAGTAATGAAATCGACTTTTTTATTCTCACAGAAGAAAAAGCGCTTAAAGAATTCGTTGAATAATCATAATGTTTCTGTTCGTCGTCCCTATTCTAGTCGTCCACGTTTGCTTTTTTCGTTGTTCTGCTTTTTAATTTTATATGGCATCATGGGGGCTTGCCTTATTTCTTATGGGTTGGAAGGTGGACAGATTGAAGAAGCAAAGGGGCCAGGAGTTCTTCAATTGATGGCACGGCCTGATATTGTTGATCGTAATGGTCGTTTATTGGCAACAGATATTAAAACTTATTCACTTTTTGCTGAGCCACGACGTATTATTGATGTGGATGAAACAATTGAATTGCTCTCAACAGTTTTGCCTGATCTTAATTGGCAGGAAACCTATAAGCGCTTAAAAAGAAAATCTGGTTTTTCTTGGATACAGCGTGGGTTAACACCAATGCAGAAGACGAAAATTATGGCTCTTGGTATACCAGGAATTGGTTTTCGGACTGAAATTCGTCGTTTTTATCCTGATGGACCTGTAACTTCCCATATTCTCGGTATGGTGAATGTTGATAATCAGGGCATTGCAGGTATGGAAAAATATATTGATGATGCGGGGTTGAGTGCTTTGCGTGCCGCTGGTCTTGCTATGGAAGAATCATTAAAACAAGTTCAGCTTTCGATTGATGTGCGTGTTCAGGCAATTGTTCATGATGAACTTATTCAGGCTATGAAGCGTTATAGGGCAATTGCTGCAGGAGCTATTATTTTAAATATACATACGGGGGAAGTTTTGGCTTTGGCATCACTACCAGATTTTGATCCTGGAAATCCTATTGAAGCTTTAAAAAGTGATCGTCTCAATCGGATGACGGCAGGAGCTTTTGAAATGGGATCAATCATTAAAAGTTTTACAACTGCCATGGCTCTTGATTCCGATATTTTTCATTTAAACAGTATTATTGATGCTTCAAAGCCAATAAAAGCAAGTAGTGGGTATACTATTCATGATTTTCATGGGAAAAATCGTCCCTTAACGTTATGGGAGGTTTTTATTTATTCCTCTAATATTGGTTCTGCTAAGGAGGCATTGGCGGTGGGGATTGATGGACATCGTAATTTTTTGAAACGACTTGGTTTACTGGATCGATTGACAACAGAATTGCCTGAAGTTGCCCATCCTATTGTGCCTCATCATTGGAAGGATATCCATTCTATGACGATTTCTTTTGGGCATGGTATGGCAACAACACCTTTGCAAACGGCTGTCGGGGCTGCTGCTTTAATGAATGGTGGTTGGTTAATTGCTCCGACATTTTTAAAACGTACAAAAGGACAAACTTTGCACTACGCAAAACGGGTTTTGCAGGCTAAAACAAGTCAAAATATGCGTTACCTTTATAAATTAAATAGTGATATTGGTTCTGGACGTAATGCAAAAGTTGAAGGTTATCGTGTAGGTGGTAAGACAGGAACAGCTGAAAAAGTTGAAAATGGAAAATATTCTAAAACAAAAAATTTCAATAGTTTTCTTGCTGCTTTTCCTATTGATGATCCTGTTTATGTTGTTTTAACAATTATTGATGAACCAAAGCCTGCAGAGGGACAGCGTTCAGCAACAGCGGGGATGAATGCTGGACCAATGCTTGCTAATATTGTTCGTCGCACAGCTAGTTTTCTTGGTGTAAAATCCGATTTTAAAAAAGAATATGAGCCTCTTTTAAGTAAAAAGAGTAATTCAAGTTTCGTTAAACAACGGTAAAATGAATACAAAGGTGCAGCGTTATGTTGTTTGGAACAGTTTTTACAGAATGTCTTGAAGATCAGAATCTTTCTTCAATGGAAATAACAGGAATCAGTGCAGATTCTCGACAAGTCTTGCCAGGCTATGTTTTTGTCGCTGTTCAAGGAAAAAAAAGTGATGGAAGGCACTATATAGATGATGCGATAAAGCGTGGCGCACGAGCAATTGTTACAGATTGTCATGCTGTTCTTGAGGATTTATCTGTTCCCATTTTACGTGTTTCTAATGTTCGTCATAGTTTAGCGTTGGCAGCTGCACGTTTTTACGGTTCTCAGCCTGAAACGGTCGTTGCTGTGACTGGTACAAGTGGTAAAACATCTGTTGTTTCTTTTATTCGGCAAATTTGGACTCATGTTGGATTTTGTGCTGCGAGTATAGGAACGGTTGGTGTTGTTTCTCCTAAACGGAATGTTTATGGTTCTCTCACAACACCTGATCCGGTTGCCTTGCACCGTCTTCTTTGTGAAATTTCTCATGAAGGTGTGACGCATGCAGCCCTTGAAGCATCTTCGCATGGGCTTGATCAAGGACGACTTGATGGAGTTCGTTTAACGGCTGGTGCCTTTACCAATTTAGGGCGAGATCACATGGATTATCACACGGGGGTAGAGGATTATTTGCGGGCTAAAATGAAGTTGTTTGATACACTTTTGCCTGTATCTGCTCCTGCTTTGATTTTTGCTGATGATGTTTATTCACAAAAGGTTATTGATGTTGTTACACAAGCGCGCCGCCGTGTCTTGACAATTGGTCGTAAGGGGCAATTTATCACGATTAATCGTGTTGAACATCAACGCTCAAAACAGTGTATTGAGTGTCGTGTGGAAAATAATATTTATACATTTGATTTGCCTTTGGCTGGAGATTTTCAGGTAGCCAATGCGCTTATGGCAGCGGGGTTAGCAATTGTAACGGGTGTTTCACCTCGTAAGGTTTTTTCTGCGCTTGAAACTTTGCAGGGGGCGCCTGGGCGGTTAGAATTTGTCGGAAAGACAGAAAATAATGCGCCTGTTTATATTGATTATGCTCATAAACCAGAAGCTTTGGAGCAGGTTTTGCTTTCTGTTCGTCCCTTTACGCAAGGGCGTTTAATTGTTGTTTTTGGTTGTGGAGGAGATCGTGATCAAGGAAAAAGACCTTTGATGGGAAAAATTGCGGCGGATAAAGCGGATATTGTTATTGTAACCGATGATAATCCTCGCACAGAAATGCCAGAAAAAATACGCAAGGATATTTTACAGGCAGTGCCAACAGCAATAGAGATAGCAGATCGTGGTGAGGCTATTTCTTACGCGGTGGAGCTTTTGAAAGCTGGTGATACACTCATCATTGCGGGAAAAGGTCATGAGGATGGCCAAATTATAGGGCAGACAACGTATCCTTTTTCAGATCGTTTGAAAGCGATAGAAGCTCTAGAGGACCGAAAGAAATGACAGCTTTATGGGATAAGCAAGCACTTGTTGCTGCAATTAATGGTGTTGTAATGGGAAGCATGCCAGAAACTTTTTCTGGGGTTTCCATTGATAGTCGTACTCTTGCGGAAGGTGATATTTTTTTCTGCATTAAAGGGCATCATCTTGATGGTCATGATTTTGCTGCGCAAGCTTATGAACGAGGTGCAGGCGTTCTTATCGTTGCGGAACACCGTTTGAGGGATATGAAAAAAATATCGGCCCCACTTATTGTTGTTCCTGATGTTTTGCAAGCCTTAGAAAAACTTGCACAAGCTGCACGCAAACGTTCAAGAGCTAAGATTATCGCGATAACAGGATCGGTGGGAAAAACAACGACAAAAGAAGCTTTGAAACAAGCACTTGCAACGACTGGGAACGTTCATGCGAATTTCGCTTCTTTAAACAATTGCTGGGGGGTTCCACTCACTTTAGCGCGGATGCCTATGGAGAGTGATTATGGTATCTTTGAAATTGGCATGAATCATAGAGATGAAATTCGCCCTCTGGTCAAACTGGTTTGTCCGCATGTTGCTCTCATTACGCATATTTGTGCAGGACATATGGGTTTTTTCAAAAATCTTGAAGAAATAGCAAAGGCAAAAGCTGAAATTTTTGAAGGATTAGATGAGAAAGGCATTGCCATTTTAAATGCGGATAGTGATTTTTTTTCTTATCTCGTTCAAGAAGCAAAGAAATGCGGTGTAAAGAATATCTTAAGCTTTGGTGAGAGCAAAAATGCTGATTATCAAGCGCGAGATATACGTCTTCTAACTGATCGTTCTTCTATGATTGTACGTATTAGGGAGCGGGATAGGGAGGTTCAAATTGGTGCTCCCGGACGCCATATTGTGCAAAATAGTTTAGGGGTTATTGCTGCTTGTGATGCTATGGGAGTTGAGTTAGAGCCTGTTCTTCTTTCTTTTCGCCATTTTTCTTCTCAAAAGGGGCGAGGTGTTCGTTATCGACTGTCTTTATCAAATGGGGGTGAATTTTATCTCATTGATGAAAGCTATAATGCAAATCCTGCTTCTATGCGTGCTGCGCTTGAGCTTCTTGCTACAGGACCAGTCGGGGAAGAGGGGCGGCGAATTGCTATTTTAGGAGATATGCTAGAGTTAGGGGAGTATAGTGAAAAGCTTCATCGTGATTTAATAAAGCCAATACGTCTTTCCGGTGCTAATCCGGTTTTTCTATTTGGTGAGGCGATGAAATCTTTAGTCAGTGATTTGTCTGCTGGTGTTAAGGTTCATTATGCTGAAAATATTGAGAAAATTTTATCTCTCCTTTTAGCAGAAATTTCTTCTGGGGATCTGCTTATGGTTAAATCATCCAATAGCCTTTGTTCATCAGATATTGTGACTGCATTGCTTGACCGCTATAAAGCGGTTTCTTCATAGTTTTAAGAGGTTTTTTGTACCATGATGCTGTTTTTTTCTTCGTTTAGTGATTGGCTTCCAGGTGTGAATGTATTTCGTTACATTACTTTTCGCACGATAGCGGCTATGCTTACTTCGGGGCTCATCGTCTTTTTGTTTGGACCTAGCATCATTGCTTCTCTTAAATTGCGGCAGGGTAAGGGGCAACCGATTCGTGCGGATGGTCCTCAAACACATTTTAAAAAGGCTGGAACACCTACAATGGGTGGATTGATGATTTTAACCGGTATTGTGGTATCGGCATTTTTGTGGTGTAATTTATCGAATATTTATTTTTGGGTATCGCTATTGGTTATGCTTTCTTTTGGGGCAATTGGATTTTATGACGATTATCTTAAGGTCACAAAACAAACAGACAAAGGATTTTCTGGGAAAGCACGGTTAAGTTTGGAGTTTTGTGTTGCCGCAATTGCTGCTTTTGTCATCCTACAAATTGGCTCATCTGGATTCGCTTTGCCTTTTTTGAAAGATTATCTTATCAATTTGGGCTGGTTTTTTATTCCTTTTTCTGCTTTTGTTATTGTCGCGACCGGTAATGCGGTTAATTTGACGGATGGACTTGATGGCCTTGCTATTGTTCCTGTGATGGTTGCAGCCTTATCTTTTGCTCTGATTGCTTATCTTTCTGGTAATATGAATTTTGCTGATTATCTCCAAATCCATTATGTATCGGGAGCAGGTGAATTGGCTGTTTTATTGGGAGCTGTTGTTGGGGCAGGGCTTGGTTTTTTATGGTTTAATGCACCACCTGCAGCTATTTTTATGGGAGATACTGGTTCGTTGGCTCTTGGAGGATTATTAGGGACTGTTGCAGTCGCTACGAAGCACGAAATTGTTTTGGCTCTTATTGGTGGGCTTTTTGTTGTGGAAGCTTTTTCGGTCGTTATTCAGGTTGGTTATTTCAAATTAACAAGAAAACGCGTGTTTCTTATGGCACCGATACATCATCATTTTGAGAAAAAAGGCTGGACTGAAAGCCAAGTCGTGATACGCTTTTGGATTATTTCAATTGTTCTTGCTCTTATTGGTCTTTCAACACTTAAATTGCGGTGAGATTTTGATTTCTGTTGCGTGTTATAAAGGACAAAAAGTTGCTTTATTTGGATTGGGGAAGTCTGGACTAGCAACGGCACAAGCATTGATGCGTGGCGGTGCAGAAGTGGTGGCGTGGGATGATAGTCCTTCAAGCGTGCAAATGGCTTTTCGGCACAATATTCCAACGCGAGATCTCCGTTATGAAGATTGGTCAGAATTTGTTGCATTGATTGTAGCTCCTGGAGTTCCTTTAAATTGTCCTCAACCCCATTGGGTTGTTGAAAAAGCACGAAAAAAAAATATAGAAATTATCGGTGATATTGAATTATTTGTTCGTGCGCGCCAGCATTTTTTACAGCATTATGGTTTTTGTGACCAAGATGTTCCTTTCATTGCGATTACGGGGACGAATGGGAAGTCAACTACAACGGCTTTACTTGCGCATTTGTTGGAAAAAATGGGTTATGATGTGCAGGTGGGGGGGAATATCGGAAAGGCAATATTGACGCTTAAGCCATTTGTTAAAAAACGGATCTATGTGATTGAATGTTCATCATTTCAAATTGATCTTACACCCTCTCTTCAGCCGACCATTGGACTTTTATTGAATTTAACACCTGATCATATTGATCGACATGGGAGTTTTGCCTGTTATGTGCAAACCAAAAGGCATCTGATTGCTCAGGCTTCTCAGGCTTTTATTTCAGTTGATGATGCAGCTTGTCGGGTTTTATATCAACAGTTGCTTCATGAGGGGAAGAAAATTTGGGCAATTTCCAAGGATCATTTTGTTGAAAATGGTTTTTATGCAGATGGGACTAAGCTCTTTTCTGTTTGTCAAGGACAGCGTCATATGCTTGCAGATCTGGCGTCTATGACTGCTTTGCGCGGATGTCATAATGCGCAAAATGCCCTTATGGCATTAGCAACGTTGCAGGCTTTAAAAATAACCGATCCACATATAGAGAACTGTTTAGCAAGCTATAAAGGGCTGGATCATCGTATGCAGCAGGTGCGTAAAATGGGGGCGGTTTTGTTTATCAATGACAGCAAGGCGACTAATGCAGATGCAACAGCTCCTGCGCTTTCCACCTTTAATGATATTTTTTGGATTGTTGGGGGAGAGGCAAAACAGGGAGGAATAGAGTCTCTTAGAGAATTTTTTCCTAAAATTCGTAAAGCCTATTTGATTGGGAGCGCGGCGGAAGAATTTGCCCGCACCATTGGATCTGCTTTTCCCTTTTCTATGAGCTTAACTTTGAAAAATGCGGTGCATGAAGCAGCTGTTGACGCAATGGGTTGTAAGGAAAAAGAGGTGACGGTTCTTTTGTCACCTGCTTGTGCAAGTTATGACCAATTTAAAAATTATGAAATGCGAGGTGAAGCATTTGTCTCTTTTGTGATGCAGTTACAATAAAAAAGCATCAGTTATAAAAAAATATTTTTGCGTTAAGACTCCAGAATCTTTTTTTGTGTAATTTAGTTTTTAAAGTGTTTGTTAAATAGGCTGGGGAACCATATCACTTTGAGATAATTTATAAAATGGATAAGGTGGATACCATGGTTACGCGCGCAGATAGAGATCCAATTGCTAATTGGTGGTGGACGATTGATCGCTCTATCTTTGCAGCTTGTTTAATTTTAATGGGTATTGGCATTATGCTATCTTTTGCTGCCAGCCCTATTATTGCAAAAAAAATCGGAATTGCTGATAGTTTTTATTTTGTTCGGTGGCATATCATTTTTAGCATTTCAGCATTTTTTACGATGGTTACCATTTCTTTTTTTTCGCTTTCTAATATTCGTCGTTTATGTGCTCTTTTGCTCATTGTAACGCTTGCTCTTATGGTTGCAACCTTATTTTTTGGTCCAGAATTAAAGGGAGCACGGAGGTGGATTCAGCTATTTGGTTTTTCTGTACAGGCTTCAGAGTTTATGAAGCCAGCTTTTGTGGTTATGTCTGCTTGGCTTTTTTCAGAACAGATACGCAGGAGGGGAATTCTGGGTTATACGTTAGCGATTCTACTTTATGCCATTTGTTGTGTGCTTCTGGTTTTGCAGCCTGATATTGGACAAACAGTTTTAATAAGTGCAACATGGGGGGGGCTGTTTTTTATTGCTGGTGTACCTCTTACCATTATTTTTCTCTTTCTCATTTTAGGCGTTGTAGGAATTATTTTAGCTTATCTTTTTCTGCATCATGTGCGCGAGCGTATCAATGGTTTTTTGACAGGTGAAGGGGATACTTTTCAAGTGGATGTAGGACGTGAGGCTATTTTGAATGGTGGTTGGTTTGGGCAAGGTCCTGGGGAGGGAACAGTAAAACGTATCATTCCTGATAGCCATACAGATTTTGTGTTTTCCGTCGCTGCTGAAGAATATGGTATTATCCTTTGTTTATTAATTATGATGCTTTTTGGCTTTATCGTTATGCGTTCATTGTATATAGCCATGAATACACGTGATTCCTTTATACGTCTTGGTATTACTGGCATAGCAATGATGATTGGCTTTCAATCAGCGATTAATATGGCCGTTAATCTTCACTTAATTCCTCCAAAAGGCATGACATTGCCTTTTATTTCTTATGGTGGTTCTTCGATGGTGGCGATTGCGTTTTCAATGGGCATTTTGCTTAGTTTAACACGTCGTTGGCCAGAAGCACGCCTTTCAGCTTTTTCTTCCTCTTCTGTCTTGGATACCCCTTATGAATGATAAAAAAGTTATTGTTTTGGTGGCTGGTGGTACAGGTGGACATCTTTTTCCTGCTGAAGCCCTTTCTGTTGAATTAAGGCAGCGTGGATATGATGTTCATTTAATAACAGATGAAAGAGCACGACCTTTTGTTCAGTGTTTTGATGAAGAGCATATTCATATCGTTTCATCGGCAACATTTATACGACGCCATCCTTTTTCTCTGATAAAGACATTTTGGTCTTTGCTAAGGGGTATGGGGCAATCGTTGGCGTTGTTTTATAAATTACGTCCTGCTCTTGTTGGAGGATTTGGGGGGTATCCTAGCTTTCCTCCTCTTTTTATTGCGGCCCTAACGAGGCGTGTAACATTTATTCATGAACAAAATGCTATTATGGGGCGTGCCAATCGGGTGTTGGCAATTTTTGTGCGTGCAATCGCTGGTGGTTTGTTGTCGCCAAATGGCGCTTATGCTCGTAAAATACTTTTGACGGGGAATCCTGTCCGTGAGGCTGTGCTGAAGGCGGCCAAAATTCCTTATCATCCCTCAACTGGTGAAGAGCCATTTCATTTTTTGATTTTTGGAGGTAGCCAAGGGGCTTCTGCTTTTTCACATATTGTTCCAGAAGCTATTGCTTTATTCGATGATAAGAACCGTAAACGTTTACGAATTGTGCAGCAAGTTCGAGGGGAAGCAGAAGGGTTAATCAAAATCTATCGTGATATGGGCGTACAAGCAGAGGTAGCTCCTTTTTTTGATGATATGGCTGAACGTATGGCACATGCCCATTTTATTTTGTCGCGCGCTGGGGCTTCATCTGTTTGTGAGATAGCGGTGATTGGTAGACCTGCTTTGCTTGTTCCCTATCCCCATGCTTTAGATCATGATCAGGCTGCCAATGCAGCTCTGCTTGCTCGTGTAGGTGGTGCGCAAATTGTATCAGAAAAAGATTTAAATGCACAAAAGCTTTTTTCTCTTTTAATGCACGCTTGTTGTGCGCCCCATTTATTGG
The DNA here is from genome assembly GCF_042193775.1 of Bartonella sp. OD88NMGDW. Taxonomy (NCBI): domain Bacteria; kingdom Pseudomonadati; phylum Pseudomonadota; class Alphaproteobacteria; order Hyphomicrobiales; family Bartonellaceae; genus Bartonella; species Bartonella sp. OD88NMGDW. The sequence continues at coordinate 58,536 of NZ_JBHIMA010000006.1, forward strand.
AAAAACAAGCGCTTGCTGCAAAAAAAGTTGGGCAACCTCATGCAACCCGTTGCCTTGCTGATATGGCTGAATCCTTAATTGCAGGGCGATTGTTGTCAGATATAAAAGAGGAGCTTTTAAATGAAAATGCCACTTGATATAGGCGTTATCCATTTTATCGGAATCGGGGGGATCGGTATGAGTGGAATTGCGGAGGTTTTTTATAATCTTGGCTATAAAGTTCAAGGGTCAGATCAAGTTGAAAGTACAAATGTTGAACGTTTGCGGAAAAAAGGAATTAACGTTCATATAGGTCATTGTGCTGAAAACTTAGGGAATGCAGAGGTTGTTGTTTTTTCTACTGCCGTTAAAAAAACAAATCCTGAGTATATTGCTGCAAAGGAAAGACATTTGCCGCTTGTTAGACGTGCAGAAATGCTGGCGGAGCTGATGCGGTTTCGGCGTGCAATTGCGGTGGGTGGTACACATGGTAAAACAACAACCACATCAATGGTCGCAGCCCTTCTTGATGCCGGTCATTTTGATCCAGTGGTAATTAATGGTGGTATTATTAATGCTTATGGTACGAATTCTCGTACAGGAGATGGCGATTGGATGATTGTTGAAGCTGATGAGAGTGATGGTACATTTTTAAAGCTGCCTGCTGATATTGCTGTTATTACTAATATTGACGCTGAGCATTTGGATCATTATGGAAGTTTTGATGCTGTGCGTGACGCTTTTCGGCAATTCGTAGAAAATGTTCCTTTTTATGGTTTTGCTGTTTTGTGCCTTGATCATCCAGAGGTTCAGTCATTGGCGGGCCGTATTGATGATCGTTGGGTGATCACTTATGGTGCAAATCCACAAGCGGATGTTCGTTTTCTTAATCTTTCGATGGATGGTCAAAAAACGCATTTTGATGTTCTTGTTCGCTCACGCAAAACAGGAAGAAAGATTGAGTTGAAAAATTTGCTTTTGCCCATGGCAGGACAGCATAATGTTGCTAATGCAACGGCGGCGATTGCTATTGCGCATGAACTTGGCATTTCAAATGAAGCTATAAAAAGGGGCTTAGCAGAATTTGGCGGAGTAAAACGGCGTTTTACGCGAACAGGAAGCTGGCGGGGTATTGAAATATTTGATGATTATGGACATCATCCTGTTGAAATAAAGGCTGTTTTGCGTGCAGCACGTGAGAGTGCAAAAGGGCGTGTTATTGCCATTGCACAACCCCATCGGTATTCACGTTTGTATCATTTATTTGATGATTTTTCTACTTGTTTTAATGATGCAGATACAGTGTTGATTACGCCTGTTTATGCGGCTGGTGAAGAGCCTATTGTAGGATTTGGTTCTCAAGAATTGGTAGAGCATATTAAAATGGCGGGTCATCGTGATGTGCGCTTGATACATAGTCTGGAAGATGTCGTGTCTCTTGTCTCAAAATTTGCTCAGGCAGAGGATTATGTTGTTTTTCTTGGTGCTGGCAATATCACACAATGGGCTTGTGCGTTGCCTCATCAATTAGCGGTATTGGATGGTCATGGTAAATTTTCAGCACATTGATGGTGAGGCGCTATTGGCGCAATTGCAACCGCTGTTGGGTGGCGTGAGAGGCAAACTTACACCTAATGTTGAAATGCGTAAGGTAACGTGGTTTCGCACGGGCGGGTTGGCAGAGCTTTTTTATCAGCCTGTTGATGAGGCAGATTTAGCAGTTTTTCTGCAAAATCTTCCTGAATCTATCCCTGTAACAATTGTGGGAATTGGTTCTAATCTTCTGGTGCGTGATGGGGGCGTTCCTGGTGTTGTGATTCGTCTTTCGCCAAAAAATTTTGGGCAAGTGCAGCAAGTTTCTCCAAAAGGCTTTTTAGTTGGTGCTGGTACGGCGGATAAACATTTAGCTGCTGCTGCTTTAAAGGCAGAAGTTGCAGGTTTTCATTTTTATCATGGTATTCCTGGTGCTCTTGGAGGAGCTCTCAAAATGAACGCTGGGGCGAATGGTGTTGAAACCGCAGCGCGTGTTGTCGAGGTCTATGCGCTGGATCGTAAAGGACAACGTCATATCTTGAGTTTGAAAGATATGCATTATTCCTATCGCCATTGTGATATTCCTAAAGATTTTATTTTTACAGCTGCTTTATTGGAAGGAAAACTTGGTAATAAAGATGATATTCGTGCTGCTATGGATGAAGTTTCCCTCCACAGAGAAACTGTACAACCTATTCGTGAAAAGACAGGAGGATCAACTTTCAAAAATCCTGAGAATGGATCTGCGTGGCGCGTGATTGATGAAGCAGGGTGTCGAGGTTTACGGATTGGTGGCGCTCAAATGAGTGAAATGCACTGTAATTTTATGATTAATACAGGGCAAGCAACAGGATATGATCTTGAAGCATTGGGAGAAACAGTGCGTGCGCGTGTTTTTGCAAATTCAGCCCACCTTTTACAGTGGGAAATAGAGCGTATCGGTCAATTTGAGCGTGGTCGAAGTGTTTCTCCTTTTGATCCATTTCATTGATTTATTGTTCACTAAAAAAGTGCAAATAAAAAATTGAGTCATTTCAAAGAGATAATAAAAAATTTCTATTAAGAATCAATAAATTAACAAAGAATCTCTTGCATCAGGCTTTTGAGTCTGATTCATTATGCAAAATGCTAGGTTATTGATTCGCAAGGATAAACCTTGTTTTTTCTGTATGTGGTGCTGATGTATTTTATATAGACTACATATAGTATGCGAAAGAGGGTGATTTATTATGAGAGATAAACATATAGCTGTGTTAATGGGAGGTTTTTCTTCTGAACGGTCTGTAAGTTTATCTTCAGGGGCGGCTTGTGCTGATGTTCTAGAGCTGCAGGGGTATCGCGTGAGCCGCGTGGATGTTGACGCTCATATTGCTTCTGTTCTTGAAAAGTTGCAGCCCGATATTGTCTTCAATGCATTGCATGGTCCATTTGGTGAAGATGGTCGGATTCAGGGGATTCTTGAATATTTAAAAATTCCTTATACCCATTCTGGTGTGATGGCATCCGCTTTGGCAATGGATAAGGGACGTGCAAAAATTATCGTTGAAAATGTTGGGGTTTGTGTTGCTCCTTCTCGTATCATGAGCCGCTTTGCTTTGGGACAAACACACCCCATGGAGCCTCCTTATGTAATTAAACCTGTGTGTGAAGGATCAAGTTTTGGTGTTGTTATTGTCCAGGAAAATGAAGCTGTACCGCCGCATAATATTGGGGGAGCTGAGTGGGGGTATGCCGATGAGGTGATGATTGAAAAATATATTCCTGGTCGTGAATTGACTTGTGCTGTTTTGGGGAATGAAGTGCTGGATGTGTGTGAAATTCTTCCCGATAAACACTTTCCATTCTACGATTATGACTCGAAATATAAAATGGGTGGTTCTCTTCATATTTGTCCTGCACAACTTTCACTAAATATTTACCAAAGTGTGCAAAGAATGTCTTTAGCAGCCCATCAGGCGATAGGGTGTCGAGGTGTTAGCCGTTCTGATTTTCGTTTTGATGAGAAAACGGGAGAATTGGTTTGGCTTGAAATTAATACGCAACCCGGTATGACATCGACGTCTCTTCTTCCTGATATTGCAAAAGCGAGCGGCCGTACTTACGGCGATATTGTTCAATGGATGGTGGAGGACGCATCATGTATGCGTTGAATGTTAATAAAACAAATGTTCCGATGGAGGTGCTTTCAGTGCCGGCTTTGCCACGTCTTTATCGTCGTTTTCTTCGGTTTATGTTTGAGTTTGTTTTTGTCAATATTCATATTCCACGCCATTTCGGCTCTTTTGCTGTTGTATGGTTTTTCTTTGTTACGGCTTTTTATGGACTTTCATCGAGTGGTCAGATGGCTGTGATCGTAAACACGATCATATTGGATAGTAGTTTTGTGGTCACTCATGTCGATATAAGCGGTAATAAGCGCTTAACAAAGCAGGATATTTTTAAAATTTTAAAACTTGATGTTGCGCCTTCTATATTCACTTTTGATGTTGAAAGAGCACGTTCTCTTTTGGAAAAACAGGCTTGGGTGCAATCGGCTAATGTTCAGAAAATTTATCCCAATAGAATGCGCATTTCCATCGTGGAGCGTGAACCCTATGCCATTTGGCAACATGATAGCATAGTGGATATTGTTGATAATACAGGGCGCGTCATTGTACCCTTTAAAGGAGAAATTTCTCGGGATTTGCCTCTTGTGGTGGGGCAGGGTGCGCAAAATGCTGCTAAAGGATTTATTCAAGCGCTGTCAGTTTATCCAGAAGTATATGATCGTATTCGTGCTTTTGTGCGGGTAGGTAATCGACGTTGGGATCTTGTTTTGGATAATGGAATGCGCGTTATGTTGCCTGAAAATGGTGCACTTGAAAGGCTTTCCTCTCTTATTTCGTCCGGTACAATGCAGGATCTTTTATCGCGCGATATTCTCAGTGTTGATTTACGTCTTGCTGATCGAATTACTGTTTCTTTGTCAGATGAAACGTTGGAGCGTTATAACGCTACTGTAGCAGAAGAAGAACGTATTTTAAAGGCACGAAAGGCAGGAAACCCATGATGTTGCTTAGATCACATCATCTGGGAGGGCGTAAAACACGTTTTTTAACGGTGCTTGATGTCGGTTCAAGTAAGATTGTTTGTCTTATTGCTTGTTTGCGTCCTTTGAAGCATGCGCACTATTTACATGGTCGTACACATTCTACGGAAATTCTAGGCTTTGGAGTGCAGCGTTCACGTGGTATTAAATCTGGTGTTGTCATGGATATGTTTGCAGCAGAACAATCAATAAGATTGGCTGTTGATGCGGCAGAAAAAATGGCTGGCTTGGTGGTGGATTCAGTGATTGTGAATTTTTCCTCAAGTCGATTACAAAGTGCTTTGATTAATGGAAAGGTCCATTTGAATGGTCGTGAAGTCACCAAGCGTGATATGCGTATGGCCTTTTCAGATGTTTCGCGTAAAGCTTTTGATGCTGAACGTCATGTTATGCACTCAGTTCCAGTTTCTTATGTATTGGATGGAGATAAAGGAATTTCTGACCCTGTTGGAATGGCAGGGGAAACATTTGGTGTTGACGTGCATGTGGTAACAGCAGAAACAGCTTCTTTGCGTAATTTAGAAACTTGTATTAATCGTGCACATTTGAGTGTTGAAGCAATGGTTGCTACTCCCTTTGCAAGTGGTCTTGCTGTCTTGATGAATGATGAGGCGCATTTAGGGGCTGCATGTATTGATTTTGGTGGTGGAACAACAACATTTTCAGTGTTTTTTGAGGGAAAATTTATTCATGCGGATGCTCTTGCTGTTGGGGGGCATCATGTCACTCTTGATGTTGCGCGCGGATTTTCTATGTCTTTAACAGAGGCGGAACGTTTAAAAGTTGTTTATGGTTCAGCACTTCTAACAAGCGCTGATGAGCGGCAAATGATTAATGTAGCAGAAATTGGGAATGAACAGCGTGAAACTCAATATCCTCGCGCGGTTCTTGGGCGTATTATTCGTGCGCGTGTTGAAGAAATTTTAGAAATGGTCCGTGATTGTTTAAATCGTTCTGGTTTTGGTCACATCATTGGTAAACGTGTTATTTTGACTGGGGGAGCAAGCCAGTTAACAGGATTGCCAGAAATGGCACGTACTATATTAGGAAGAAATGTTCGTATCGGGCGGCCTTTAGGTATTTCGAGGCTTCCTTCTCTTGCAAAAGGGGCGGCGTTTACATCTGCTGTTGGGTTGTTAATTTATCCGCAATTGGTGGGTTTTGAAGAAAAAACAATGCAGGCGGCAGGAAATCATTTATCGATGGGCACGCGTGGGTATTTTCAGCGTGTTGGTCAGTGGTTGCGTGAGAGTTTTTAGTTAAGTCTAGTTGGATAAATTTCATCGCTTTGGCTTGCGGTGTCTTATGAGAAGGAAAAGAAAATGACGATTAATCTGCATCGGCCAGATATCGCGGAATTGAAGCCACGCATTACCGTTTTTGGTGTTGGAGGTGGTGGCGGGAATGCCGTGAATAATATGATAAATGCTGGTCTTCAGGGAGTTGATTTTGTTGTTGCAAATACGGATGCACAGGCTTTGGCTATGTCAAAGGCTGAACGTGTTATCCAACTTGGAGCAGCTGTGACAGAGGGTTTGGGTGCTGGTGCTTTACCGGAAGTTGGACAAGCGGCGGCAGAGGAATGTATTGATGAAATTATTGATCATCTTGCAGACTCTCATATGGTTTTCATTACTGCTGGTATGGGGGGAGGAACTGGAACAGGGGCTGCTCCTGTTGTTGCTCGCGCAGCACGTGAAAAAGGTATTTTGACTGTTGGTGTTGTGACAAAGCCGTTTCAGTTTGAAGGCGCACGTCGTATGAAAACGGCAGAGGCTGGTATTGAAGAATTACAAAAGTCTGTCGATACATTGATTGTTATTCCCAATCAAAATCTTTTCCGTATTGCAAATGATAAGACAACGTTTGCTGATGCTTTTGCTATGGCTGACCAAGTGCTTTATTCTGGTGTTGCTTCCATTACGGATTTGATGATTAAAGAGGGTTTGATTAACCTTGATTTCGCTGATGTTCGCTCTGTTATGCACGAAATGGGTCGAGCTATGATGGGAACGGGTGAGGCATCTGGTGAAGGACGTGCTTTGGCTGCAGCTGAAGCTGCTATTGCAAACCCATTGTTGGATGATACCTCTATGCGTGGGGCGCGTGGTTTACTGATTTCTATTACGGGTGGTCGTGATATGACTCTTTTTGAGGTTGATGAAGCTGCTAATCGTATTCGTGAAGAAGTGGATGCTGATGCGAATGTGATTTTTGGTGCTATTGATGATGAGTCATTGGAAGGTGTTATTCGTGTTTCTGTGGTTGCCACCGGTATTGATCGTGAAGTTAGTGATGTGGTTCAGTCGTCTCATCCTCAGCTTCAAAGGCCTGCTTCTTCAATGCGCAAGAGCGATCCTGGAACGTCACACAGTTCTTTTCATGTTCAGTCATCGCCTCTGCGTTCTGAGTCAATGGTAGAAGTGATCGAATCACTTGAAATAGAGAAGGGTAAATCAACCGGAGAACAGTTCCGTCCCAAAAGTCAAATTTTTGCACAGCCTACAGAAGCAATGACGACACGAAGTGCGACGAATGCTGTTGCGTATGGTTCAAATGCTGTTCAGGAACAGAGATCAAATGTGCCCCGTATGCAAGTAGGTCGTGGTTCTCAACCGGCTATGACAGCTCCCGTGAGTATGGAGGCAACAGCGCATGTTCTTGATGAGATGACAGGGGTTGTGAAGCAAAAAGAAAAGCTAGTGCAACCAAAACAAATGCAACAAATGCAAGCGCGCTCTCCAATGCGTATGCCTGAGTTAAAGGATTTTCCTCCTGTTGCTCGTGGACAAAGTCAAAGAACATCTGTGACTGATCAAGGTCCTCGTAATCTTTGGCAGCGTTTGAAACAGAGTTTGACGAATCGTGAAGAAGCCGAGCCAGAAGCGAGGCTGGAGCCTGCTGTCAGATCGTCTCAGCAGGAAGAGTCTCGTGTTTACAATAAAAATTCTCAGGCGCTTTCTCAAGATGCTTCTGTTTATGTTCCACGTCGTTCTGGTGAGCTGCACCCTCAGGTACCACAAGATCAGCGTACTTTTATAAGTGAAGAAGATCAGTTGGAAATACCAGCATTTTTACGTCGTCAGGCAAATTAATTGATGAAAAATGAGGCAAAGTAAGAAAGATTGTTACCTCTTTGATGATCAGTCAAAAATTATACAGTAAAATATATTGCTGTTTTTTGGATAAAATACTTTGTTTTTAAAAAACCGCTTATAATAAGCGGTTTTTTTTATTATTTACTATGAATATTTTTTATAGTTTTATAAATTTTGTTAAAAGATGTAAAAGTAATTTAATAAAACAATATGATGAATTTGGTGCCAAAATATCAGTCGACTCTTAAAAAAGCAGTAACATTTAAGGGGATTGGCGTTCACAGTGGTTGTTTGTCAGTGGTAAAGGTTTGTCCAGCGGATGTTGGGTGTGGTATTATTTTTAAGCGTTGTGGATTAGACGGAACAGAGAAAATATTTCAAGCCCATGCATCGCAAACAGGAGAAACTGAATTATCAACGGTACTTGGAGATGGAGATATAAGGGTTGAAACAATTGAACATTTGATGGCAGCAATTACTGCTTATAATTTGGATAATCTTATTATTGAAGTGTCACATAATGAGATTCCTATTTTGGATGGTTCAGCGTGGCTATATTGCCAAGCTTTTGAAGATGTCGGCATTGTACAGCAAAATGCGTTACGTTCTTATTTCATTATAAAAAAACCGTTGCGGGTTGAAGGAGCTCATGGTGTTGCAGAGCTTTTGCCATTCGATGGACGTCGTTTTGATATAACGATCTCTTTTCCTTCTTCTGCTATTGGTAAGCAACATTTCAGTTTTGACCTTACCACACGAGGGTTTAGAGATGATTTGTCACGTGCGCGCACTTTTGGTTTTATCAAAGACGTGGAAAAATTAAGGCTTTCTGGAAAGGCGAGAGGCGCTTCTTTGGAAAATTCTCTTGTTATTGACCTTAATGATAAAATTTTAAATCCCGATGGTCCTTATTGGGAGAATGAATGTGTTCGGCACAAGATGCTTGATGCGATTGGTGATACTGCTTTGCTTGGGGCGCCTTTTATTGGATTATTTCGTTCTTATTGTAGTGGACATAGAATTAATGCGCAATTGGTGAAGGCTGTTTTGGCAGACGAATCCCATTACGAAAAAAGCTTTTTAGAGAAAGAGTAAAAAAATTGACAAGATTTTTTTATCGTTTATTTGATTTTTAAGGGGATGATTGACCTAAACTGCTAAATTGGTTATGTGGATTTTAAAGTGATATGGTATAAGACCTTTTATAACTTGTTTTTGCTACAAGGTGATATTCTGTGGAGGCCGGGAAAACTATGAAAAAATCTCATGTGTGCATTGGAAATATGACATATAGAAAATCTAACATTGTACGCAAGATATTGGGGGTGGTGCTTTTGGGAAGCACCTGTATGTTGGCGGGATGCCTCTTTAAAGAGAAAAATACTCTTGATCCATCTGCTTACGTTTTGAAAATAGAGCCACCAGATGTTTTATATAATCAGGCTCTTGCTAGCCTTGAGAGTGGGAAGCTTGGGGATGCATCGAAGAAGTTTTTGAAGATTGAAAAGCAGTATGCTTATACAGACTGGGGGCGTAAATCTTTGGTCATGGGGGCTTTTACTAATTATCGACTCGGAAAGTATGATGATTCAATTAGTATGGCTCAACGCTATATTACTCTTTATCCAGGGTCGACTGACTCGGCTTATGCGTACTATATTATTGGTCTTTCTTCTTTCCGTCGGATTCCTGATGTTACGCGTGATCAACGTGATACGAAACGCGCTATTGCTGCTATGCAGCTCCTTATAGAGCGTTATCCTAATTCTGAATATGTCAAGGATGCTAAGGATAAAATACGTTTTGGGCGCGAGCAGCTGGCTGGCAAAGAAATGCAGATTGGTCGTTATTATGAAGAGGGGCGGCGCTACCTTGCGGCAAGTAGACGGTTTCGTACCGTGGTTGAAGAGTATTCCGATACAAATCAAATTGAAGAAGCGCTTTTCCGCTTGACTGAGGTTAATCTTGCTCTCGGCTTAACGGCGGAAGCACAGACGGCAGCAGCTATTTTAGGACGTAATTATCCCAAAAGTGAGTGGTATAAATTTTCTTATAATCTCTTGCAGAAGAATAAAATATCGCCACGCGAGCATAAATCTTCTTGGATCTCAAATGCTTTAGGTGGTGATAAGAAGAGGGTACGTTGATTCTCTATGCTGGTACAGCTTTCGATTCATAATATTGTTTTGATCGAAACGCTCGATATTCATTTTACGGCGGGGTTGACTGTTTTAACTGGAGAAACAGGTGCGGGGAAGTCCATTCTCCTTGATGCTTTATCACTTGCTCTAGGGGGGCGGGGTGATGCTTCGCTTGTGCGTCATGGTGCTGAGCGCGGGCAGGTCACAGCTGTTTTTGATGTGTCTGTTTCACATCCTGCACGTCAACTTATTCGTGAGAATGGTCTTGATGATGAGGGTGATATTATTTTACGACGTGTGCAATCAAGTGATGGACGCAGCCGTGTTTTTATTAATGATCAGGTGTCTAGTGTTGCATTGATGCGGAGTGTTGGCCGTTTGCTGGTTGAAATTCATGGACAACATGATGATCGTGCGCTTGTTGATGTTGCTACACATCGCCAATTATTAGATGCCTTTGGTGGTCTTGAGGATGAAGTGGAAAATTTGCGTCAGTGTTATTACACATGGCGTGAATTTGAGGAGCGTTTGCAACGGCAGCGTCTTAAAGTAGAGAGCGCTGTACGTGAGGTTGATTATCTTCGTGCGTGTATAGAAGAGCTTGAAAAGCTTGATTTTAAAGTTGGTGAAGAGGAGGCTCTTTCTCTTCGTCGTGCTGATATGCTTAAATTAGAAAAAATAGCGACGGATATTAAAGAAGCGGATGATCTTTTAACGGGTCAAAAATCACCAATCCCAGTGCTTTCTAATTTGGTGAGGCGTTTGGAGCGGAAAATTCCTGAAGCACAAGAGCTTATTGCACCAGTGGTGAAATCTATTGATGAGGCATTGCATGCACTTGCAACAGCACAAGAAGGTATTGAGACGGCAATACGAGCATTAGATTTTGAACCTGATGAATTAGAACGGATAGAAGAGCGTCTTTTTTCTCTTCGGGGTTTTGCTCGTAAATATCAAGTTTCTGCGGATGAATTGGTTCAGTTACGCGATAAGATGGATGCTGAATTAGCTGATTTTGAAGAGGCTCAGATTATATTGACACGTTTTGAAAATGAGGCAAAACAAGCACAAAAAAATTATGATATGTTAGCACAAGCGTTGTCAGTAAAACGTCAAGAGGTTGCAAAGCGCTTGTCTGAAAGCGTGATGACTGAGTTACCGGCATTGAAATTAGAGAGGGCTGAATTTATTGTTGAAATGCAAAGTGATATCGAAAAGCGGAGTGCAGAGGGATGTGATCGTATTGAATATTGGGTGCGAACAAATCCTGGAACACGTGCTGGACCGATGCTTAGTGTGGCTTCTGGCGGTGAATTGTCTCGTTTTTTGTTGGCATTAAAAGTTGTTTTATCTGATCGAGGATCAGCACCGACGCTGATCTTTGATGAAATTGATACAGGCGTTGGGGGTGCTGTTGCAGCTGCTATTGGGCAACGGTTGCAACGCTTATCAGAACATGTCCAGGTTTTCGCTATTACGCATGCTCCACAGGTTGCATCGAAAGCGCATGGTCATTTTCTTATTTCAAAAATTGAGAGTCATGATAAAGGACGCTTTGTTACTGCTATTCATAAAATGGAAGAGCATGAGCGTGCAGAAGAAATTGCTCGTATGTTGGCAGGAGAACAGATTACTGAAGAAGCGCGTGCAGCGGCTCAAAAGCTTCTAGCATGAAGGTAATTAGTCAGCGATAAAAATACTGGAAAGCTTGTATTTACTGAGATTCACTTTATGAGGAGGCGCGGAGATCATCCTTGTGGCAGTGCTCGTAATTTGGAATAGATTTTATGAACAAAGATGCAGATAAAAATCTCACAGCTGTTGAAGCAGAAAGTGAATTAGAGTGGTTGGCAAAAGAGATTGCACGTCATGATGTGCTTTATAATCGTGATGATCAGCCTGAAATTTCTGATGCAGAATATGATGCTTTGCGCCGCCGTAATGCAGAAATTGAAGCTCTTTTTCCAGAGCTTATTCGTGTTGATTCTCCTTCACATAAAATTGGGGCACCAATTTCTGAAAAGTTTGAAAAATCTGTTCATGCACAGCCAATGCTTTCACTGGATAATGCGTTTAGCTTTGAAGATGTTACTGAATTTGTTGAGCGTATTCGTCGTTTTTTACGGCTTCCAGAAACACAGGTGTTGGAAATAACAGCGGAGCCAAAAATTGATGGTTTATCTTTGTCTTTACGCTATGAAAAGGGGCGGCTTGTGGGGGCGGCAACGCGTGGGGATGGAACTGTCGGTGAAAATGTGACGGCAAATGCCCGAACCATTGCTGATATTCCACAAGTTTTGCAAGGTGATTTTCCTAATATAATTGAGGTGCGTGGTGAAGTTTATATGGGGCGGGAAGATTTCCAAGCATTAAATATCAGCCAACAAGAGAAGGGCAAGTTAACCTTTGCCAATCCTCGAAATGCGGCAGCTGGTTCACTCCGTCAGCTTGATTCACGGATAACCGCTAGCAGAAAGCTTCAGTTTTTTGCTTATGCTTGTGGTGAGGTGAGTGAAATATTGGCAGAAAGTCAAATGGAGATGATGAAAAAGCTAAAAGAATATGGCTTTGTTATCAATCCATTAACAAAAGCCTTTAAGACGTTAGAAGAAATTATTTCTTATTATCACGATATCGAAGAATGCCGTCATTCTTTAAGCTATGATATTGATGGTATTGTTTATAAGGTTAATGATTTGATGCTCCAAAAGCGCTTGGGGTTTGTTTCTCGTTCGCCGCGTTGGGCAATCGCGCATAAATTTCCAGCAGAAAAGGCGATAGCGCTTTTGAAAGATATTGACATTCAAGTTGGTCGCACGGGAGCTTTGACACCTGTTGCACGTCTTACGCCTATTACTGTTGGTGGAGTGGTGGTGACCAATGCTAGTTTGCATAATGAGGATTATATTAAGGGAATTGGTCATAAAGGAGAGCCTATTCGTGAAGGACGTGATATCCGTGTAGGCGATAGCGTGATTGTACAACGTGCTGGTGATGTGATCCCTCAAGTTATTGATGTTATTATTGAAAAACGCCCGAAAGATGCTGCTGTCTTTATTTTTCCTCATTTGTGTCCAGCTTGTGGGAGTCATGCTGTTCGTGAAGTGGGAGAAGCTGTGCGTCGCTGTACAGGGGGGCTTATTTGTCCTGCACAGGCGATTGAGCGTATTCGTCATTTTGTTGCGCGCAATGCTTTTGATATTGAGGGCTTGGGTAAAAAACAGGTAGAGTTTTTTTTCTATGCTCAAGATGAAGCGCTTTGTATTCATACACCAGCTGATATTTTTACTTTAGAACGTCGCCAAGAAAAATCTTTGATACGTTTAGAAAATATAGAAGGTTTTGGGACTGTTTCAGTTCGCAAATTGTATGATGCCATTAATGCACGCCGAGAAATTCCTTTAAGTCGTTTTTTGTTTGCATTGGGAATTCGCCATGTTGGAGAGGTTAATGCACGGCGTCTTGCGCGTACTTATAAAAATTATACAGCTTTTGAAACTGCGGCTATGGGAGCACTTATGCCATGTGATGAGATTAATACAGAAGGAAATGAGGCTTGGATAGAGCTTACCAATATCGAAGGAATTGGACCACAGGTAGGGAGCGCAATTGTTGATTTTTATCAAGAAGCGCATAATCGTGAGGTTTTGTCTGTTTTACTTGAAGAAGTAACCCCTCTTGATGAGGAGCCTATCACGACAGCTTCTTCCCCAATAGCAGAGAAGACAATTGTTTTTACAGGAACTTTGGCGCATATGTCACGCGATGAAGCAAAAGCATTGGCAGAGCGATTAGGGGCTAAAACATCTGGTTCACTTTCTAAAAAAACAGATCTTCTTGTTGCAGGACCTGGAGCGGGCTCCAAATTGGCTAAAGCTGAAGAATTAGGTGTTGAGGTTATCGATGAAGAGACTTGGCTACAGCTGATTGAGGAACATAATGTTTAGAGGGCGTTTTCTAGAAGATGCGTATGCTGTTTGTATGGTTAGCTCTCTTACATTTTTGGGGGGCTGGAATCAAAAAGGGGATAATAGGGGTTGTTTTTTTGCAAAAATAGAGCGCCATATACTTTGATATTTATTAAGTTATTAAAAATGATTAACGTTGAAATTAAATATTAAACTTAAACTCTTATGATTAAGAATATACAAGGTTATTATTAGTAAAAGATATACGTTATCACTGTGAAGCAAGGTAAAAATTGTAACTAAATATGCAGAACTTTTGAATTTAAACGGCGTAATAAGCTGGTTATAATAGGCATTTTAGAAATGAGACGCGGAGGATTACAAAATATAATGAAAATTTCTATATAGCAGAATAAGGCTATAACTCATGTGAAGATGGTGGAGGATAGTTGATAAGCATTATCTGTTACAAGTGTATTCCGCTCTGTTTCAGTTTGGGAAGAGCTTTTATCCTATCGGCAAAAAAACTTGAAGTATTTTATAGAAGCATTTTTTGTGATTGCTGATGGTAAATACGCACTTCTCTCTTTAAAAGAGAAGGGTGTGGTGTTTTTATAAGAAGCGTTAGAAGATATTTGTGTTGCCTCATTTAAAGGGGTAGTGTTGCCTCTTTTGCCCATTTTTTATCTTCTTCATTTAAGTAAGGTGCATTCATCTGATAAACGCGCGCATGGTAATCATTGAGCCATTGCCGTTCTTCTTGTGTCAAAAGCTCTGGGAGAATGAGTTTTCGATCAATAGGGCAAAGTGTAAGCGTCTCAAACGAAAGCATTTCTATATCCCCGCCATCAATTTTTTGTGCTGGATTTACAATTATCAAATTTTCAAGACGAATACCAAAAGCACCTTCGCGATAATATCCTGGTTCGTTTGAAAGAATCATACCGGAGATGAGTTCTTGGCATCCTTTGCGGGAAATATTTTGTGGTCCTTCATGAACAGAAAGATAAGACCCAACACCATGACCGGTGCCATGAGCATAATCAAAACCAGCCTTCCACAATGCAATGCGCGCTAGAATATCAATGTCTTGTCCGCGGGTTCCTTTTGGAAAGTAAGCCGTTGAAAGAGCAATCATACCTTTGAGGACAAGCGTGAAACAGCGCTTTTCTTCTTCTCCAATATTCCCAATTGCTACTGTACGTGTGATATCTGTCGTTCCATCACGATATTGTCCGCCTGAATCAACAAGATAAAGTTCACCCGCATTGAGTTGTTTATTTGTTTGTGTCGTTACACGATAATGAATAATGGCGCCATTTTCTCCTGCTGCTGAAATTGTATCAAAAGAAAGATCTTTGAGTTCTTCTCCCATTTCTTTTGCTGTATTTATGCGAAATTCTTCTAATTTTTGCGCAGCAGAAATTTCACTTATTGACCCTGGTGTTTGTTTATCTAACCAGGAAAAAAAACGGGTTAGGGCAACACCATCGCGTAGATGCGCTTTGCGTGCACCATTGAGTTCTGTGTCATTTTTAATGGCACGTGGTAGAGCGGCAGGATCGGTAAGTGTGATGAAAGAGCTATTGTTTTCTTCAATAACAGTTCGTAATTTTTCGCATGTTAGCTGTGGATCTAATGCAAACACTGTCCCTTTTTGAATATACTCTTTGATCTTTGGAATAAGCTGTTCTGGTTCATATAATTTTGCATAACGTTCCAGATATTGTTTCTGTTCTACACCAAGTTTTTTGCTGCTAATGAATAAGGCTGGTGTTTCGTTAAGTGGAATGAGAGCAAAACACAAGATAAAAGGTGTATTGGAAACATCACTGCCCCGTATATTGAATATCCATGCAATAGAGGAGGGATCTGTAAAAATAAAGGCATTTGCATGAGTTTTCTGTATATCTTTGTAAATCAAAGCGAGTTTTTCATCCGTATCGCACCCAGCATATTTGAGAGGGTGAATTGATAAGGCAGATTGTGGAAATGGTGGCTGATCATGCCAGAGCAGGTCAATGGGATTATGTTGAACTGCTACAAGTTTTCCACCGGCTTCTATCTCTAAAGATTTTTTCAACGTTGCTGTAGCGGCAATCGTGTGGAGCCATGGATCAAAACCAATAGAAAGTTTTTGACCATTTTTTTCAAGCCATTGTGAGGGAGGGCAAGTTATGAGATCTTCATAATCAAAAATATCAGGATCAGTTTGTTGGCGAACTTGGAGCTTATATCGCCCGTCTGTAAATATGATGGCTTTGTTTTTTAAAATCACTGCAATCCCAGCTGATCCAGTAAAGCCGGTTAGCCAGCTAAGGCGTTGAGCATGAGGAGGGACATACTCTCCTTGATGTTCATCGCACCGCGGAACAAGAAAACCATCGAGTCCAAGGCGGTCTAGTTCTTTACGAAGAGAGGCAATGCGCTCTAGAGCATAAGCAGGATTTGTTGTTGCCTCAAAAGATTGATACATAACGACGTCCTTTTCTTTTATTTCAGATGTATCGTAACCCATCCTTGCCGGTGGTATGTTTCGATGTGCTTCAGTCCTTGTTTTATATAAGTCTCCAAAACATGGGCATGTTGTTCCTCAAGAATTCCAGAGAGTATAAGTGATCCCCCTTTTTGAAGTGCTTTTACCACTTCTTGCGCAAGTTCAATAAGCGGATTAGCAAGGATATTGGCAACGATGAGATCAAAAGGGGCTCGTGATGCAATTGCATCATGGGCAAAACCTGTTGCTGTAATAGCTGTGATATATTTTTTTACGCCATTGAATTCGATATTGTGTTGTGCAACTTGAATAGCGACAGGATCAATATCGGATGCAAGAACAGTAATTGGTTTGAGCATTGCTATGCCAATGGCTAGTACACCGCTCCCAGTACCAAGATCAAGTGCATTTTGGGGATTTTCGTGTTTCATCACTTTGGCAATCATTTCTAAACAACCAGCTGTTGTTCCATGATGTCCGGTGCCAAAAGCTTGATTTGCTTCAATTTCAATAGGCAAAACATTGGCTGGAATGTCGCCTCTATTATGGCTTCCATGAAGAAAAAAAGGTCCAGCATGCACAGGTTTTAGTCCTTCAAGGCTTTTTTGTACCCAATCAATGTTGGGTAAAACTTCCATATTAATTTTATCAGGATCTATAGAAAGGATTTGAGCAAAATGTTTCGAAATATGCTCGTAGTTTTCTTGGTCTACATAGAGTGAAAGTTCATATACAGCATTTTGTTCATCTATCTCTGTAAGAGCAAGAGGATAACTTTCTTCGTCAAAGGCTGTGTCTATAAGGGTATAGAACCGTTCTGCTTCATTTTTAGAAGCAGTATAATAGAGGCGAATTTGTTGCGACATACTGTTCTTTCTTTTGATCGGTTTTTTTAGTTTAAGATGAGTTTTTTTAACCGTTCAATGGCGATTTCATCTTTTAATTCGCTATCGCTTTCTTTCGTGTCATAACGGATAACGCCAGCTAATTTTCCACCTTTTTTGAGTAAAAAAATTGCTGCTGTATGGTTATATGTATAGTTTCCATCTGTTCCAGGGACTTTTTCAGCAACGATGTTAAAGGAATTGACCATTTTATGAACTTTATCAGGATCTCCACTGATCCCAATGATTTTATTGTTAAAATTACTGAGATATTCATGGAGCACTTCTGGTGTATCACGTTCAGGGTCAACAGTAACAAACCATATGCCTAATTTATCGGCATTGGGTCCAAGGGCTGTAAGCCATCGATCAAGATTCATCAATGTCGTAGGGCAGATTTCAGGACACATAGTGAAGCCGAAAAAAACTATTGAGGGCTTGCTTCGAATATCAGCCTCAGTGATATTTCTTCCATTAGAATCAGTGAGTGTAAAATTATCACCTAAAGGCTTATTTGTCAGCGCATCATAAATAAAAATACCTGCAAGAAATATGATTGTCAGCCCCAAGATGCGTATTACATTTTTCATAGTTTGACTCTCTTAGATAGATCACGAAATTGTAACATCGGCAGGTTTGTTTTGCAATCTCTGTTTCATGGTTGATTTTATTGGCTTGATTGGTATGTCTTTCCATATCTATTGATGAAACATTGGTGAGGGATGCATGAATATTGAGAACGATCTTCGATTTCATGAAAGTGAGCCTCGTATCCATACGACAGCACGGCTGCATGGTTGTAAATTAGGGCGCTATGTGGAAATTAATGAACGGGTGAGTTTACGGGATGTAACCGTTGGAGATTTTTCTTATTTAGAACGTAATAGTGAGGCTATTTATAGCAATATTGGGCGTTTTTGTTCTATTGCATCTCATGTACGGATGAATGCGTTGGAGCATCCTATGGAACGCGTTTCAACGCATAAAATAACCTATCGTCCTAATGAATATTTTCGTTATATGGCACTTGATCGTTCTTTTCGCGAAAGGCGTTGTGCAAAACGTGTTATTATCGGGCATGATGTGTGGATTGGACATGGCGCGGTTATTATGCCTGGGGTGAAAGTTGGACATGGAGCAATTATTGGTGCTAACGCTGTTATAACGAAAGATGTTATGCCTTATGCGGTTGTCGCTGGTGTTCCTGCTAAACGCTTGCGGATGCGTTTTCCCGATCATGTGATTGAGTGCCTTTTAGAGATGGCTTGGTGGGATTGGTCGCTTGATAAAATTTACGACGCATTGCCTGATATGCAAAATTTACCCATTGAAGTCTTTGTTCGCAAATGGAAATGATAATCAGAATAAAACAAAATGGTCTCTTGAAAAAACTGATGTAGTTTGCTTTTAGTCAAGCTTTGTTTACAAAATTATCCAGTACACGCTTTTCTCCGGCTTTTTCAAACATTATTGTCAATTTATGATCGTCTATTGCTGTAATATGACCATAACCAAATTTTATGTGAAAAATCCGATCATTGATAGAAAAATCTGATGATTCATGAGAGATTGATTGAGTGATAATTTTCCCTTCAACCGTTTTGTTTTTTTGTGCA
This sequence comes from Bartonella sp. OD88NMGDW, assembly GCF_042193775.1. Lineage (NCBI taxonomy): Bacteria > Pseudomonadati > Pseudomonadota > Alphaproteobacteria > Hyphomicrobiales > Bartonellaceae > Bartonella > Bartonella sp. OD88NMGDW. The sequence continues at coordinate 77,280 of NZ_JBHIMA010000006.1, forward strand.
CGCTTTTGTCTTGCTGTTGCATAGTCAGTATAACAGAAATCGTGATGTTGAAAGGAAGATTTTCCATAACCACCATAGGATGTTTCCATTTCTACAACTTCTATATGTTTTGCTGGTAATTCATCTAGAAAACGGGAGGGGAGAGCAGGTTGCCAAAGTCCATGAATTCTACGATTAGATACAAACCATATATGCAGGTGTTTTTTTGCTCTTGTAAGTCCAACATAAGCAAGACGCCGTTCTTCTTCTAATCCTGAACGTCCACCTTCATCTAATGAGCGCTGATGGGGAAAAAGTCCTTCTTCCCAGCCAGGAAGAAAAACTGTTTCAAATTCAAGCCCTTTGGCTGAATGAAGTGTCATGATGTTGACCGCATCGGTATTTTCATTGTTTTCAGCATCCATAACCAGTGCAACATGTTCCAAAAAACTTTGAAGATTTTCAAATTGTTCCATGGAACGGATCATTTCTTTAAGATTTTCTAGACGTGTAGGAGCCTCTGGTGAGCGATCTTCTAACCACATGGTTGTATAACCAGAATCATCAAGGATAATCTCGGCAAGTTCTTTATGAGGAGTGTCTTGAAGCATATTTTGCCAGCGGCGGAAGTTTTCAATAAGGCTTCGTAACGCACTGCGTGCCTTAGGCTTTAACTCATCTGTTTCAATGATGTCAGCGGCCGCGGAAAAGAGAGGAACAGCACGTGCTCGCGCACTCTCATAAAGAATGCGCAGGGTTGCATCGCCTATGCCGCGTTTCGGTGTATTAATAATACGCTCAAAAGCTAAATCATCAGCAGGTTGGACAACAACGCGTAAATAAGCCATAGCATCACGTATTTCCATTCGTTCATAAAAACGAGGACCACCAATGACGCGATAATTAAGGCCAAGTGTTACAAAGCGATCTTCAAATTCACGCATTTGGAATGATGCACGCACCAATATAGCCATATGATTTAATGCATGACCTGTTTGTTGTGCTTGTTCAATTTCTTCTCCGATTGCTCGTGCTTCTTCTGCCGAATCCCATGCTGAATGAATTTTTACCTTTTCTTCCTCACTCTTTATTTGAGCAGAAAAAAGGACTTTTCCCAGTCTGTCTTCATTATGAGCAATGAGATGGGAGGCGGTTTTAAGAATATGGGATGTTGAGCGATAATTGCGTTCTAGACGAATAATTTTGGCAGAAGGAAAATCTTTTTCAAAACGTAATATATTCTCGACTTTTGCACCACGCCATCCATAAATGGATTGATCATCATCACCAACACAACAAAGATTAACATGTTGACCTTGGGGATGTTGTGCCAAAAGGCGAAGCCAAAGATATTGTGCTGTATTTGTATCTTGATATTCATCGACAAGAATATAGCGAAATTGAGAATGATATTCGCGAAGAATATCTGGATTATGTTGGAAGATAGAGATAGAATGAAGCAGAAGATCGCCAAAATCACAAGCATTAAGATCTTTTAATCGATTTTGATAACTGTGATAAAGTTCGCGTCCCATGCCGTTACCAAAGGAATGAGCATCACTTTTTGAGATATGTGTTGGTGAAAGTCCTTGATTTTTCCAAGAATCAATCATCATGGCGAGGTTTCGTGCGGGCCAACGCTTATCGTCTAGTCCCTCAGCTTGAATAAGCTGTTTTAAAAGTCGAAGAACATCATCGCTATCAAGAATTGTAAAGTTTCTTTTTAAACCAACAAGCTCTGCGTGACGGCGTAAAATTTTAGCGCCAGTGGAGTGAAAAGTTCCAAGCCAAGGCATACCTTCAACAATTTCTCCAATAAGTTCACTAATACGTATTTTCATTTCACGTGCTGCTTTGTTGGTGAAAGTGACAGCAAGTATTTGCTGAGGAGAGGCAAGTCCAGAGCGTAAAATGTGAGAAATACGGGTTGTTAAAACGCGCGTTTTTCCTGTACCAGCACCTGCAAGAACTAAAAGAGCTCCCTCAGTATTCATAACAGCTTGTTGCTGTTCTGGATTGAGTTGTTCTAAATAGTCTGTGTTATACGATTTTTGTTCTTTTAGAGTATGGGAGAAAAAACTAGAGCTCTTCTTATCATGGTCTGGAGGGGAATCTTCTTCAAAGAAAGGCATGTTGTGATCAGAAAAATTACTCATTGTATCTCTTTTGTAGTCTTTTTTTCATTGAAGTTCTAGATTAAAAAAACTTCTCTTAAAAAAGTCACAACAGCTCCAGTTGAATAAACAGAAAGAGAACGTAAAAAAATAAGCACAAACATCAAAGGCGTTGGGTGAGAACGCTTTGAAGGGCATAAACGCGTAAGGAAGCCGAAAGATTGACTTGTTGTGGTCTTTTGCTATCAATATCAGTGATAATAAAGGCTAAAGATTGTCCTTTTTTGCGGGCTATATCTTTTAGAATATCTAAAAATGGTGGTTCTAAAGAGACGCTTGTTGCGTGTCCATCAACGCGAACAGATATCTTTCGTGGAATGACTTTTGACCAATCGATAGAATTATTTTCGTGCATTTTTCCACCTTTATTCGTCGTTTCGTAAACGATTTTGATCAAGAAATTTTTGCGTTTTTAAAGATTTTTGTTGATCAAAAAATTTTTCAGTTTTTGTTCGTCCAAAACGATAACGATTTTGCTCAGCACGAAGAGATTTTTCTGTACGTTTTTTTTGTTTTCGAAATTGGCGAAGATTAATCAATTCAGTCATGAAAAAATTTATTTTTTCCGAAAAGAGTCTAAAGAGACAACATCAGCACTTTGTTTTGTATCGTTATTTGAAGATTCTTTATTTGTACTGAAATTTTGTTCTTTTGTAAGCGTATTTTCTTTTTTTTGTGTGTTTGATAAGGTAATGGGCGTAGTTGAGGTATTTTCTGAATTTTCACTTTCTCCAGAGGCAGGATTTGAGGGCAGATCAAATGCTGCTTCAAATGCTGCTATAGGATCATAAAAGACCTGAATGGAAGTAAAAGGAATCACGAGCTTTTCGTTTATTTCCCTGAAGGAGAGGGTTACTTCGAAAGCTGTTTCTGAAACACTGAGATCTCTAAACTGATGTTGTAAAACGATTGTCATTTGCTCGGGATAGCGATTTTTTAGCCGAGGAGAAATTTTAACGCCTGGGGCATTCGTCAAAAAAGTTATAAAAAAATGATGATTTCCCGGAAGACCTGCTTTGCTAACTTCCGATAAAACTTTACGGATAACTCCACGAAGCGCATCCTGAACGAGAATATCGTAACGGATTTGATCTTTAACCATCGAAGTTTATTCCTTTTATTTCACGTAGCAGAACGGGGCGTATTGATATTGTGTGATAGAATACGTTTTAAAATTAGCAATATTTTGTCTACGATGCACCTCAATAAATCGAATAAATACGAAACTCTATGGTAAATAATGTCTGATAATGTCTGAAAGATCAATCAATAACATTTAAAAAAGTGAAGGCTTCTGTTGCCAGGTGCCTCCGAACCCCGCTTAAACCTGCGATGGTTTAAGACTTAAATTGAAACATTCGCACTGCATTAAGCAGCGAGACGTGCTTCCGCATAGTTGTCATTTGCAACTACTCATTTAGTCCGATAACGGTGGTACTATGCCGAGTAAAAGAGCAATCTTTACGCCCTTGTCGATCCTATTTCGCCCCCACCAAAATATAATTTTGGCCTCTTATATTTTGGTGGAGGCGCCGGGTACCGCCCCCGGGTCCAATGAGTTTATTTCATTGTCCATTTATTACCATAGCTGGTAAACCAGCTCTTTAAATATAGATGAAGAACAGTCTTAGGAAAAGGGGGGGTTGTTAATATTTTTAATGCTCTAATTATTTATGGAGCTATATGACGCGGCTGTAAAGTATAGTCCGCTGATTTTTGGAGAGGAGATGATGCAAAATGACAAATAATCTAGCAGATATTAAATTATATGATTCAAATCCCGATGAAGCAGCAATAGAACGACTTAGCCGTCGTTTAGCTTTAGTGATGAAAAAACAAGATGCATCACTTGTTGCTACATCGGATCCAAAAGAGTTAGAGCAGGTTGAAAAATGGGTTCAAGATGTTTTAGAAGCTGATGAGAAGAGTGCTAAAATGGCTGTCTCAAAAGTGGCTGAAATGATGTCTGGAGAGCGTAGAAAAAGTCGTATGACTTTTTATTATCTAGTTGCTAAGCACCTTAATGCACTTCATAAAATTTAAACAATATTAAATTTGTGATAATGATAAAAAAGCCCAATTTCTTGGGCTTTTTCGTTGATAAAAAGGTTTAATGTTTTTCATCCTCTTGGAGGTATCCCCCTTTACGCATACTCGGGACAAAGAGAAGAGCAATGAATGCCATGATCATCACAACGGTTATATAAAAATAAAAGAGTGATTCATGACCATACTTTTTTAATCCAAGCGCAACGTATTCAGCAGAACCACCAAATAAGGCGTTGCCAATGGCATGAGAGATGCTAACGCCTAATGCGCGTATTGAAGAGGGAAACATTGCTGATTTTACGACACCAGAGATGGATGTATACATGCTCATAATGAAGAGCAAGCCAATAATGACGGAAAAGGCAACCCATATACTATGCGTATTACCGATTATCCAGAGTCCAGGAAATGTAAAGATGACAGAGAGTATACTCCAAATGATAAGTAAAGTTTTTGTTCCAATTTTATCGGCTATGATACCAGCTATGGGTTGGAATAGGATAAAAATAAATAGTACAGCTGTCATAATCGTTGTTGCGGTATGTTTATCAAAGCCGGTGGTTGTGATCAGATATTTTTGCATATAAGTTGTAAAGGTGTAAAATGTGAGTGATCCTCCTGATGCAAAGCATGCAATTACGACAACGGCTTTTGTATGCTTGGTGAGAAGTTCCTTAAGACTGCCAGAGTGTTTGTGAGAGCGGCTTTCTTTCGTGGTTGTTTCGTGGAGAGAACGACGCAGATAAATCGCAATCACTGCCCCGAAACCACCAATCACAAAAGGAATGCGCCATCCCCATGCTTTTAACTGATCTTCAGAGAGATAAGATGCTAGAATAAATATAATGAAGCTAGCAAGAAGTTGACCTGTAATAAGGGTGGCAGATTGGAAAGAAGCAAAAAGCCCACGATGTTTTTTGAGGGCAACTTCGCTCATATAAGTGGCTGCTGTACCATATTCACCACCCGCTGAAAGTCCTTGCATCATCCGAGCTAAAAGTAAAAGGATTGCTGATGTTATTCCTAAGGTTTCATAGGTGGGAAGTATGGCGATGAAAAAAGAGCCACCACACATCATAAAAATGGATATAAGCATCGAGCGTTTACGTCCATAACGATCGGCGACAAATCCTAAAAACCAAGCTCCAATAGGGCGCATAAGAAAGCCAATAAAAAAAACACCCGCGGTTTTTAACAGTGGCGTAATCGTATCACCATCGGAGGGAAAGAATTGTGATGCAAAATAAATCGATGCAAATGAGTAAACGTAAAAATCATACCATTCTACGAGATTTCCTGATGCGCTTGCTATAATAGCAAAAACGCGTTTTCTTGCATCCTGTGATGCTGAAGTTGTTTCATTTTTCATGAATTGTTCCCCTTTTGTATTTATAGTTTATATTTTCTAAACCTAATTGTTTATGATTTCCAGAAAAATTCAATTGTATTATAATAATTCTTAGGGAAACTCTTTAAGATGATTTATTAGAGTCAGGTTGTCATTCGTTTTAAGATTTTTACTTGTGTTATAGAATAAAAAGTTATCACGTTGCATTTAAAGGGAGAGAACATTGAAAAGTAGATCAAGATACCTTTAAACTTTATGAGAAGAATGCAATTATTGGCATACGGGAAGATCATAGAAGAGATGGTCTTTATGAGCAGAAAGCCTAAAAACTGAAGACATTGTATAAAGCTTAAATAATGTAAAAGGGCATTTTTGTGTCCTTACTTATCTTGTTGTATCATAACACATCATCATTTAGGAGGGTGAGGTAAGGCTCAGATAAGGTTTTCCGTATAAGGTGTTTTTTAGATATCGTGATAAATATTTAGGATAGGGCTTGCCTATAGAATCTTATCAAGTAAATTACATAAAGAAGGCAGTAACTATAGACAATTTAAGAGAAACTGTGTTGTTTGTAAGACGAATGCGGGGCGGACTTTTCGTTCTTTATTAGGGTGGAGAGGAGATCAAAAAAAGCCCAATTTCTTGGGCTTTTTTATCCAGAAAATAAGTTTAATGAAGTTTATTGTCTTTATCGAGATATCCTCCTTTATCTATATCGGGCATAAGGAGAATAGAGATGAGTGCAATGACCATCATACCAACTATGTAAAAAAAGAAAACAGATTCGTATCCCATATTTTTTAATCCAAGCGCTACATATTCAGCAGAACCGCCAAATAGTGCATTCCCAATGGCAAAAGCAAATCCAACACCAATTGCGCGGATTGAGGCTGGGAACAATTCTGCTTTTATGATACCAGCAATGGACGTATAAAAACTCATAACACAGAGTATTCCAATAATGATTAAGAGTGCTGTCCATGGATTATGGGCATTACCGATCATTTTAAGTACAGGGATGGTGCAGATAATGGATAATACCCCCCAACTAATGAGTGAAGCTCTTGCTCCAATTTTATCGGCTATGGAACCTAAAAGGGGTTGGAGTAGCACAAAAATAAAGAGGGCGGCAGTCATTATCGTTGTTGCGGTTTGTTTATCAAAGCCGGTGGTTGTGATCAGATATTTTTGCATATAAGTAGTGTATGTATAAAATGTGAGTGATCCACCAGCTGTAAAGCCAACAACCAAAAAGAAAGCTTTTTTATGATTGCGAAAAAGTTCTCGAAGACTACCAGCATGTTTTTCAGAGCGGCTTTTGTGGGTTGTTGTTTCATGGAGCAAACTACGCAGATAAATTGCAACGATTGCTCCAAAGCCACCAATCACAAAAGGAATACGCCATCCCCACGCTTTTAACTGATCTTCCGTAAGGTAAAGGGATAAAATAAATATTATAAAACTTGCGAGAAGTTGACCTGTGATCGTTGTTGCATATTGAAAAGATGCAAAGAGCCCACGACGATTTTTGGGTGCAACTTCGCTCATATAAGTTGCTGCTGTACCATATTCACCGCCAACGGAAAGTCCTTGAAACATGCGGACTAAAAGGAGGAGGAATGCTGCTGTTATTCCCAAGGTTTTATAAGTGGGAAGTATGGCAATGAGAAAAGAGCCACCACACATCATAAAAACAGAAATAAGCATTGAGCGTTTACGTCCATAACGATCCGCAATGAATCCAAAGAGCCATGCTCCAATTGGACGCATAAGAAAGCCAATAAAAAAGATTCCTGCAGTTTTTAAAAGTTGTGTAACGATATCTTCATCTTCAGGAAAAAATTGTGATGCAAAATAAACCGATGCAAAGGAGTAAGCATAAAAGTCGTACCATTCTACCAGATTTCCTGATGCACTGGATATGATAGCAAAAATACGTTTCCTTGTATCATGTGGATCTAAAGTTGTTTGATTATTCATGAAGTATTCCCCTTTTAGATCTATAACTTTTCTTCTCTTTAAAGTTGTTTACAGTTTAAGCCATAAAAATTCAATTGTATTGCGATGTTTCTTAAAAAAAGAGGGGGTGGAAGCGGCTTATTTTCATGATGTTTCCAGTTTTTATTTTTGTCATAGAACAAAAACAGTGCTCATATTTATAGGAGGATATGTTTAGATTTTTATTGTATCTTTAACGGTGTCATCGATCATTCAGATCAGAAAGGGGGGTTGAGAGATGATTGATTGGTGATAATAGATGCGCTTTAATGTCCATTATTAGACAAATAAGGAAACGATGTTTTGCTTATTTTTGATAAAGAAAAGAGGATATTAATTAAAGCAGATTTGATGTTTTAAAGCTAAGTGTACTGGATTTATTGGTATCATGAAAAATATAGGGTCATGGCATGAGGTACTTTATTCATCATGGTTTATATCAAAGAAGAGGATATCTCTCCTTTATGACACGAGAGATGTTTATGATATGAAAGGCATGTCTATAAATTGATTTTACAGTATTATCATAATCAAGAAGCCCGAAAAATCGGGATTCTTGATTTAGTTTAGAAAATTTAATGGATACTATCACCTTGAAGATAACCCTCTTTCCGGGCATCTGGCATTAAGAGAACAGAAATGAATGCAATAATCATCATGCCGGTTATATAAAAATAGAAGACAGATTCATATCCAAGATCTTTTAATCCAAGCGCGACATATTCAGCAGAACCGCCAAACAGTGCGTTGGCAATAGCATAAGAGAGCCCAACTCCTATTGCTCGTACTGAAGCGGGAAACATTTCTGATTTTACAATGCCAGAGATGGATGTATAAAAGCTCATAATGCAGAGCATTCCAATAATGACTGATAAAGCAATCCATGTACTATCAGTACTACCAATCACATTAAGTCCGGGAATGGTAAAGATAATAGATAAGACACTCCAAATAAGGAGTGAAGTTCTTGTTCCAATTTTATCAGCCATAAAACCAAATGCAGGTTGAAGTAACATGAAAACAAAGAGTGCAGCAGTCATCACAGTTGTGGCTGTATGTTTATCAAAGCCGGTGGTCGTAATCAGATATTTCTGCATGTAAGTCGTATAGGTGTAGAATGTGAGCGATCCTCCAGCGGTAAAGCCGATAACTAGAAAAAAAGCTTTTCGGTGGTTGCTCAAGAGTCCCCTAATACTACCAGCTTGTGCACTAGAACGACTTTCTTTGGTTGTTGTCTCATGGAGCGTGCGACGTAGATAAATCGCAACAATTGCTCCTAGTCCACCAATGGCAAATGGAATACGCCAGCCCCATGCTTTTAGCTGATCTTCAGTGAGATAAAGCGCTAAAATGAATATAACAAGACTGGCTAGAAGCTGACCACCAATCAGTGTGGTGTATTGGAAAGAGCTAAAAAATCCTCGGCGATTTTTGAGGGCGATTTCACTCATATAAGTTGCTGTTGTACCATATTCACCACCGACAGAAAGCCCTTGAAGCATTCTGAGTAAAAGTAGAAGAATTCCTGCTGCTACTCCAATGGTTTCATAGGTAGGGAGTAGGGCGATTAAGAACGAACCACCACACATCATAAAAACTGAGATAAGCATTGAGCGTTTGCGTCCGTAACGATCGGCAATGAAGCCAAAAAGCCATCCGCCGATTGGGCGCATAAGAAAACCAATAGCAAAGACACCAGCCGCTTTTAAAAGTTGTGTAACGACATTGCCATCTGAGGGAAAAAATTGTGATGCAAAGTAAATGGACGTAAAGGAATAAACATAAAAGTCATACCATTCTACTAGATTACCTGATGCACTGGACACGATAGCCCAGATACGTTTTCTTGTATCATGTGGTGCTAAAGTTGGTTCATTCTCCATAAATTTATCCCTTTTATGATCATACCTAACTTGTTTCTTTTAAAATTTATTTACGATTTGATTCATCAAAATGCAATCGTATAATAATGATTTCCTATAAAAGATGTTTGGGAGGAGGATTTTTTTGAATTGTATTTTTATAAATTTTGAAGTTTCTATTTCCTGTAACGTTAAGAATCAACCATAATATTTATATGAAAATCTATCTTGATCTTTTATCGCATGTTTTAAATAACGGCATTGATCGTACAGATCGAACCGGTGTGGGGACACGATCAATTTTTGGGTATCAAATGCGGTTTGATTTGCAAGCTGGCTTTCCTCTGTTAACAACGAAGAAATTGCATTTGCGCTCGATCATTTATGAGCTTTTGTGGTTTTTGAGGGGTGATACAAATATTGCATGGTTGAAGGAACATGGTGTGTCAATTTGGGATGAGTGGGCTGATGAGAAAGGGAACCTTGGTCCTATTTATGGTTATCAGTGGCGCTCTTGGCCTGCTCCCGATGGACGGCAGATTGATCAAATCAGTCATCTTTTGACGATGATTAAAGAAACGCCTGATTCTCGTCGCTTAATTGTATCTGCTTGGAATCCCGCACTGATAGAGGAGATGGCTTTGCCTCCTTGTCATTGTTTTTTTCAATTTTATGTTGCTAATGGGAAGCTATCCTGTCAGCTCTATCAGCGTTCAGCAGATATTTTCTTAGGTGTTCCGTTTAATATTGCTTCCTATGCGTTATTGACGATGATGATTGCCCAAGTAAGCGGACTTAAAGCAGGAGACTTTATTCATACTCTAGGTGACGCTCATCTTTATTCTAACCATTTTGAACAGGCGAGATACCAGTTGTCTCGTATACCAAATGCTTTGCCGTTGATGCTTATAAATTCAGCGGTAACAGATCTTTTTTCTTTTAAATTTGAGGATTTTGAATTGCTTAATTATGAAGCGCAGCCACATATCAAGGCACCGGTAGCAGTATGACTTTTCCAGTTTGTTTAATTGCAGCTGTTGCAGAAAATGGTGTTATAGGTCGTGAAGGTGCGATGCCTTGGCATTTATCCACGGATTTGCAACGCTTTAAAGCTTTGACTTTTGGTAACCCCATTATTATGGGGCGAAAAACATGGGATTCTCTTGGGCGTCCTTTACCAAGGCGTACAAATATTGTTATTACCCGTAATTGCGCATTCACGGCTGAAGGCGCTGTTATTGCTCATTCTTTGTCGCAAGCCTGTTCTATCGCAAAAAGTGTGGCTTCTCAAAATGGTGCAGATGCAGTTTTTATTATTGGGGGTGGTGAAATTTTTCAACAAGGGTTGCATATGGCTGATAAAATATTCCTTACAGAAGTTTTAGCTTCTATAGAAGGGGATAGTTTTTTTCCTGTTTTTGATAAAGAAAAATGGACTATTGTAGAAACACAAGATATTCCAAAAGGAGAAAAAGATAGTCATCCGACACGTTTTGTGGTTTATGAGCGGAAATAATTTTTTGTAATATGAAGTGGAAGGGGTTATCAGTTGTATTGTAATGAGGTAAGAGACACCCTATAAGATCAAGCAAATGGTTGGTGTTCGAGTAGTGGTAATCAGTTAAAGAGGTGATAATGCCCTGGACAAATCAAAATGGTGGTGGCCCGTGGAGTGGCGATAAAAACAGTGGTGACAAAAAAACACCAGCTAAGAATCTCTTTGGTTCTGGTGGCGGTAATGGTGGCGAAAATGGTCCTAATCTTAATGATATTTTGCGCAAAGGGCAGGATCAGTTTAAACAATTCGGGAGAAGCAGTTTTTCTGTTTTATTCCTTCTGCTTATTGTGTTTTTTTGGCTATACCAGTCAATTTATATTGTTCAGCAAAATGAACAAGCGGTAGAGTTGCGCTTTGGCATCCCTAAAGAAGGCATTATTGGTGATGGGTTACATTTTCATTTTTGGCCAATTGAGACCTATATGAAAGTACCTTTAACGGAAAAAACAATTGCGATTGGTGGGAAGCCTGGTCAGGCGCAACAAAGTGATGGCTTAATGCTTTCAAGTGATCAGAACATTGTTAATGTTAATTTTTCCGTTTACTATCGCATTTCATACCCTAGTCAGTTTTTATTCAATGTGAATGATCAAGAAGGAACAGTTCGCCAAGTTGCTGAGAGTGCAATGCGTGAGGTCATTGGTTCGCGGCCGGTTGATGATGTTTTACGTGACAAGAAAGAAGAAGTTGCTAATGACGTCAGAAAGATTATTCAGTTGACTGTAGATAAATATCAACTTGGTGTTGAAATAAGCCGTGTGTCTATCAGTGAAGCTGCTCCTCCAACAAAGGTTGCTGCTGCGTTTAATTCTGTTCAGCAGGCGGAGCAGGAACGTGGAAGAATGATTGAAGAGGGGAATCGTGTGCGTTTTACGAAAATTGGTTTAGCAAATGGTGAAGCTTCACGCACACGAGAAATCGCAAAAGGTGAAAAGGCACAAATGGTTGAAGAGGCAACAGGGCGTGCGGAACGTTTTCAGGCGATAGCTCGTGAGGCTGCGATTTCACCAGAAGCTGCTCGCTACCGTCTCTATATGGAAACGATGGGGCGTATTCTTTCTTCACCAAATAAGTTGGTTTTTGATCAGGCAAATTCTCCAGCGGTGCCCTATTTACCTTTGAACGAATTGTTGCGTAGCAATTCATCAGAAAAATTGAAGGCAACATCAGCGCGTCCTGCATCGCTTTCGGATTCTCGCATTTCTGGAGGATATTAATTATGCAGCAATCTCGTTTTTTGTTTGTTTTTAGTGCTATAGTGTTTGTTTTGATGATTTTGTGGATGTCCGTTTTTATCGTCTATCCTCGTCAACAAGTAGCAATTAAGCGTTTTGGACAAATTGTTCAGGTAGAATCTAACCCTGGAATCTATTTCAAGGCGCCTTTTATAGATAAGATCATCATTGTGGATAATCGGTTGTTGCGTTACGATGTTCCTACACAATCTGTACAGGTTCGTGGTGGTGCGTATTATGAGGTGGATGCGTTCTTTATTTACCGTATTACAGATCCTAAGTTGTTTTTACAGCGCATTGCTTCTGGGCGTCCACAAATTGCGGCACGTGAAAACCTTGCACCACGGTTTATTGACGCTTTACGTGCTGTTTATGGCAAGCGAGAATTTAAAGCAGCCTTATCGGATGAACGAGGTGCGATGATGGCTGAAGTACAGAAGCAGTTTTCTGTAGATGCAGGTTCGTTGGGTATTACCATTGTTGATGTGCGTATTCGTAAAACCGATTTGACGGATGCTGTTTCAGAAGATGTTTATCGGCAAATGGCAGCTGAACGTGAAGCTGCTGCGGAAAATATCCGTGCTCGTGGTCAGCAGGAGCGAGATCGTATTGTGGCAGAAGCTAATCGTGAATATGAAGAAATCGTAGCAGCTGCAAAGCGTGATGCTGAAATTACCCGTGGTGAAGGTCAGGCTGAAAGTATTCGTCTTTTATTGAATGCGAGGGAGGCTAATCCATCTTTTTACGATTTTTGGTTGGCGATGGAACAATACAAGAATTTAGAGCATACTCCGATGGTGATTTCACCAAATGAGGATTTCTTTTTCTATTTTCGTAATCCGCCGCAGGCAAATAAATCATTCTTACCGACAATGAATACTGGCCTCAGTAAAACGGATTCAAAATCGGGAGAGAATAGATAAAATAATGGATTGCAGATACGAGATTTTGCATGAAAAGAATGATCTGTGACCATTTTCTTTTATGATAAAAGTCGTAGAGAGTATCGAGCCGTGCTGGTTTTACATAGATAAATTTAGTGGGGCTCTTTTCAGCTTTGGTTAAAGGCATGTCATGGATAGAAGTATCGTGAGTAGAAATACGTTTTTGAAGTCTTTTATCACAAGAGTTGTTTTGTGTGTGGTTTTGTTTTTATCAGGATCAGTGAATTTGTCTTGGAGCGCAGAGACAAACAAGACATTGCTTTCTGTTCCTGATTTAGCTTCTGAGCTTTTGGAGACGGTTGTGAATATTTCTACGGCACAGACTGTTGAAGGAACCGAACAGGATGAAAATACTTCGGTACCCGTTATTCCCAAAGATTCATTGCTGGAGGAATATTTTAATGATTTTTTTACACCCAAAGATGGTCAAAAAAATAGTCAATTTCAAAAGGTGCGTTCTTTGGGGTCTGGTTTTGTGATTGATGCGCAAAAAGGGATTATTGTTACAAATTATCATGTTATTGTTGATGCTGATGATATTGAAGTTAATTTTACAGATGGTACAAAACTCAAGGCGAAGCTTCTTGGCAAGGATAGCAAAACTGATTTGGCACTACTTCAAGTGGATGCGGGACGTAAAAAATTAAAAGCTGTGCGTTTTGGTGACTCAGAAAAAGCACGTATTGGTGACTGGGTTATGGCTATTGGTAATCCTTATGGTTTTGGTGGAAGTGTAACGGTTGGTATTATTTCTGCACGTAACCGTGATCTTAATGCTGGTCCCTATGATAATTTTATTCAAACAGATGCAGCAATTAATCGGGGCAATTCTGGTGGTCCGTTATTTGATAGAAATGGTGAAGTCATTGGCATTAATACAGCAATTGTTTCACCTTCTGGAGGATCTATCGGTATTGGGTTTGCTATTCCATCGGATATGGCCCTTGCTGTTATTAATCAATTGCGTGATTTTGGAGAAATAAGGCGTGGTTGGTTGGCTATTCGTATTCAGCCGGTAACAGAGGATATTGCAAAAAGTTTAAAATTGGACAATGCTGTAGGAGCATTAGTGGCTGGTAAAATAGAACAGACGGAAGAAAATAATGTAGATAATAGCCAGTTACAAACTGGAGATGTTATTCTTTCCTTTGGTAATGCAAAAATTAAGCATGCACGTGATTTGCCGCGTTTAGTTGCAGAAAGTTCAGAAGGAAAAGTGGTGGATGTTACTGTTTTACGGAATGGGCAAGAAAAAACAGTAAAAGTTAAGCTTGGACGTTTGATTGAAACAGATGCAAATGAAGATATAGAAGAAGAAGTTGATGATAAAAAAGACAATGATCTGTCGAAAAGCGTGACAATGCAATTTATGGGAATGACGCTATCTGAATTGACAGAGGATTTGCGTCATCGTTATTCAATTTCAGATAAACTTCGAGGACTAGTGGTAACATCTGTTGCACAAAATAGCGCAGCGGATAAAAAGCGTATTCGCGTTGGTGAAGTCATTATTGATATTAATCAGAGTGCTATCACAACAATCGATGAGGCTAAAAAACGTATTCATAAATTACGTGAAGCTGGACGCAAAAATGCTCTATTCATCGTAGCGCGTCCAGATGGAGAGTTACGGTTCCTAACGCTCCTAATGGATTGATACCCCAATGGATTGAGGCTTAAAAATTAATTTTTTGTTTTTTATCAGCCTTGGTATGTGGCTACTTTGTAGCTCAACCATGTGATGTCCAATATTTCTCAAGCTCATTTCATGACAAAAAGGCATGGATTGTATAATATAAAATCCGTTGGGCAGCTCTATTTTTGCATTAAATAAAAGTACAAGTTGGTACCATAATAGATTTGCTAGTTCCCAATATTGCAACAGCCTAGGCTTTGAAGTGCTGCATAAAAGATCTATGTCTTGTGTTTAAGTCAAATTTTTATCTCTGCTTTTGATGCACAAGTGAATGGTATTGATATGGCACTTTATGAGAAGGATAAAAATGAGAAAATCTTATGATATTGGGAGCTCTTATTCAGGTTGCAAAACGCTCAACTATTATAAATAAAGGGTGCAATTATTATAAATCATGTTTTCTTTAGTGAGACTTTTAGAACTTTGTGATTGTACTTTGTGTGCTATAGAGAACGTTTTTTTACTTCATTTTGAAAAAAGTTATCCTAGAGAAAAATGATATTAGACTAAATTAGTTATATATATTTATACCTTTCTTGGTGATGGATGAAAAAATAGTTATAAGAAAGAGAGCGTACAGAAGACAATTTCTGAATCTCTTATTATAAACCAGAGTAACATGCTGTTTTTATAGGAAAAAATAAAGCTGTTTGATTGTATAGGTTAAGCTCAGTATTATTTTCATAAATGATGACAAAGAATATGTTTATTTTTAATGGACTAACGGACAGAATGATTATGGCTGTAATTTATTATTGAATTATGATAGCAAAAATGCTTGGAAATTCCTTTGGTGTCGTTATTAAGTCAATTTTTTCTTTTTTTATAAGTTTCATAGGGGGCTTTGGGGGCTGTGTGTTGCAATAAGTTATTGATTGGGAGAAATTGCTATTCATGACACAGAGAACAGTTACATTAATAGCGGGACCAACGGCAAGTGGGAAGTCAGAACTTGCCTTGAAAATGGCTCAAGAAAAAAATGCTCTCATTATTAACACTGATTCAATGCAGGTTTATGATGTTTTAAATATTTTAACGGCACGGCCTACAGAGGCTGATACTGCGATTGTTCCACATTATCTTTATGGTCATGTGAGTCCTACTTTGAATTATTCAGTAGGGCAATGGTTGTGTGATGTCGAGAAGCTATTGGCTACTTTTTCTTTAAGATCAGTTATTTTTGTTGGTGGAACAGGACTTTATTTTCGTGCTCTTTTAGAGGGGATTTCGGAAATCCCTCATGTTCCAGATGTTGTGCGGCAGAAGTGGCGACTTCGGCTTGATAAAGAGGGCGTTGCAAATCTTTATCGCCAGTTGTTGCAGATTGATGCTGTTGTTGCTGAAAAAATTTCTTCGCACGATGGTCAACGTATTGTCCGTGCTTTGGAAGTTTATGATGCAACCGGTAAGACGCTCAGTTGGTGGCAGAAACAAAAAACAACACCTCTCATAGCGCCGAATTTCATCGAAAAAATTCTTCTCATGCCACCACGTCTTCTGCTTTATGAACGTATTCATAAACGCTTGGATTCTATGATTGAAAGAGGAGCTTTAGAAGAGGTGATGATTATGAAGAATCTTAAGCTTTCCCCTTCATTACCAGCAATGAAGGCTATTGGTATACCTGAATTTATGGCTTATTTGGATGGATATAGAAGCTTTGAGAATGCTCTTGAAGCGGTGAAAACACAAACGAGGAGATACGCAAAAAGACAAATGACATGGTTTCGTAATCAATTTGATGAAGAATGGATGCTTACTTTTTGATAAAAGAGCTAGAGCTTTGCAAAGAAACTTATCGAAAGATAAAAGATAAGATTTTTTTTAGAAAATATAATTTTTTATTGACGAATGGTATCAATGGAATTAGAAATCTTTCTACAAGGAAATTTTTATATATTTTATACGTTGGAATAATGGGGGTGATCATACAGTATGTGTTGTGTAATGGGCTCCTTTGGGGTCTTTTTTTATGGGCTCCGTTAGGGGCTTTTTTATTGTCCTATCAAGTAGGTGAGTGGGAAAAATGAGAAATGATCCAAGAAAGCAAGAGAGTGCAGATGGAAAAATAATGTCGGGGGCTGAAATAGTGATTCAGGCTCTTATAGATCAAGGGGTTAAACATATTTTTGGTTATCCTGGTGGGGCTGTTCTGCCTATTTTTGATGTGCTCTATCACCAAGATACACTCCAGCATATTTTGGTGCGCCATGAACAAGCTGCAGGGCATGCTGCTGAAGGTTATGCACGCAGTACTGGAAAGGTAGGTGTTATGCTTGTGACTTCTGGTCCAGGCGCAACGAATGCTGTTACACCTTTGCAAGATGCTCTTATGGATTCTATACCTCTTGTTTGTTTTTCTGGTCAGGTAGCGACAACGATTATTGGAACAAATGGCTTTCAAGAAGCTGATACGGTTGGAATTACAAAGCCCTGTACGAAGCGTAATTGGCTGGTTAAAAACGTCAATGATCTTGCGGCTATTATTCATGAAGCTTTTTCTCTTGCTCAATCAGGTCGTCCTGGACCGGTTTTGATTGATATTCCTAAGGATGTTCAATTTGCTTCAGGAATTTATAGAGCACCTCAAGCGCCGACATTTATGCGTTCTTATTCAAAGCCGAAAGGGAATGCGCAGGCTATTGAAGAGGCTGTTTCTCTCTTAGTAGAAGCAAAGCGTCCTGTTATTTATTCTGGTGGTGGTGTTATTTCATCAGGGATGGAAGCTGTAAAGCTTTTGCGCGATTTAGTTCAACTGGGTGATTTTCCGATTACATCAACGCTCATGGGGCTTGGTGCTTATCCCGCTTCTGGCAAAAATTGGCTTGGAATGCTTGGGATGCATGGAACCTATGAGGCTAATATGGCCATGCATGATTGTGATGTTATGTTGGCTGTTGGTGCGCGCTTTGATGATCGTATCACAGGGCGATTGGATGCATTTGCACCTCATGCGCGTATTATCCATATTGATATTGATCCTTCTTCTATTAATAAGATCGTAAAAGTGAAAGTGCCCCTTATTGGTGATGTGGCTTGTGTTTTAGGAGATATGACGCAACTCTTAAAGATACAGAAACCAGCGTTTAACAGTGAAGTCCGTGAGGCGTGGTGGACGCAAATTAATCGCTGGAAAGCTCGTAATTCATTGGCATATATGGAAAAAAAAGATGTTATCATGCCACAATATGCTCTTGAACGACTTTATGCTCTTACTAAAGATGCATGTGCTTATATCACAACGGATGTCGGACAGCATCAGATGTGGGCAGCACAGTATTATCATTTTGATGAACCAAAACATTGGATGACTTCTGGTGGTCTTGGAACGATGGGGTATGGTCTTCCGGCGGCTATCGGTGTTCAAATAGCACATCCTGATGCGCTTGTTGTGTGTATTTCTGGTGATGCCTCCATTCAGATGAATATTCAAGAACTTGCAACAGCTATTCAGCATGATACACCAGTGAAAATTTTTATTTTAAATAATCAGTATATGGGGATGGTTCGCCAGTGGCAGCAATTGCTACATGGTAATCGTCTTTCTCATTCTTATACGGAATCTATGCCTGACTTTGTGAAATTGGCACAAGCTTATGGAGCCGTGGGAATTCATTGTTCAAAACCCGATGAACTTGATAATAAAATTCAGCAGATGATTGACTGTGATAAGCCAGTTCTTTTCGATTGTCGTGTTTATCATTTAGAAAACTGTTTTCCTATGATCCCATCGGGATGTGCTCATAATGAGATGTTATTACCCGATGAGGCAAGCGAGGAAGCTGTTGCAAATGCTGTTTCTTCCGAGGGAAAGATTCTTGTATAAAATGAATATGTTAACAAAATAGTAAAGGATGGTGATGAAGTCTTTGGAGTCTTCATCTCTGTCTCTTCTTTGTGGAGAGTTCCTATTATCCTTAGAGCTCATTTTATGATTTTCATTCTTTGTTTAAAGACATGGGGTGTATTATTATTTGTATGCGATGTTTGTTTTTTTAATTCATATGTTCACATTAATAGCTATTTCGTTGCATTTTTTAGATAATATATTGAATTGTCTGTTATAAATTAATTATGTTGTCTCATATATGAAAGATTCCATTGTGCAAGAAAAAAGCCACCGTGCTTGAAGGGGGCAACCATGCAAACCGTCATACTTGTGAAAACAATAGAAAAGTTTGTCACTATGTTTTGGTTTCGCATTATGAAATTACTCCAAATCGCTCTTTCAAGGGATTGATAGGAAAATCCCCCTAGCGGCTTGAAAGGAAGGGCAAATATAACAAAGATCAAACGCAGCCATAGAAAATCAATTGGCCACCATAGCTTATAATCAGGTAGTAATCTCACCTGATTATGCGGGGGAAATCCATACATATGAGATGTGTAGTCAATATATATAAACCGGAATAATACTCAACATCGTATCATTATCAGGACATTAACATTGAAAATCAAATATTCTTTCTTTTATTTGTTCTACATATTTATGATTCCATAAATCTGCAGACACAAACACTCTTTGAATCCACCGCATTGGATTTTCATAACTATCAAATGATCCAAAAAATTTACCTCCAGAGTGTAGAGCCATTCTGTTATCAATGTATAATAATCTTCCTAGTTGTACATCAATTCCAAAAGATACAGTCTTCATAGCTTCATAAAAATGATTTAAAGCTTCCTTAGCTTTTTTTGACTGTGGCTCTAACATGCCCAGATAAAAAACAGCGCTGATATCTGGGAATTCACCGTCCTCTCGAACTAGGAGGCACTTTACTTGTAGAGGTTACCCAATTTCTCCTCTATAGAGAAAATTAATTATATATAAATTATCCCTTAAGCTACTCAAATCCTTCTCACTTAAAAGTTTTAAAGCTAGATGTGCACCAGATATTCTCGTTAACGGGCCATCAACATCATTGCGAACACCAGAAAAATATCCCTTTAGGAGATAAATTTAAACTCGTTATAAATTTTAGTGCAGTATTTTCTATATGAAAATCTAACTCAACTTCAGATCCTAATCCTGTATAATCTTTTTTATTATCCTCTAAAGGAACTAGGTTGTTTACTATATGTTCGCCTTCAAATTTAATTGAATAAGGCTCTCCGATTAATAAAGAAAACATCATAATTAAATTTTCGCTAATATAGCCACTTTTACAAGACGCATCTAAATTATAAGGATTAGGTGACGTATTAATTTGTCTATCAATTGGAAGGTTTTCAAAGCTTAAATATGCTCTAGGGGTAATAGACATCTTTTGATTCATAAGAATTGTCAATATTCTATGGGGTAGCAGCGAAAATGCTATTTTTTTTAGCTTAACCGAATATTCAATACCACCGTATGGATCATAAATAACATGGTCTAAAGCCTCCCAAAGTTTGTCTCTTTCGCCATTGCTCAACTCAAAGTTAGTAAATAAGTGTCTGTAAAATCTTGGATTAATCCAAATAATGGTGGAGCAGTAATAATTGCGATTTGATTTACATACATTGCTAAACCCAGAGAAAGTCCAACGCTTTCTTTCGACGAAGAGTCTACAATATAAGCAACTCAAGGGCCATACCATCCTAATCCAAAAAAACCTAACCAAGCAGATAAAATAGTTAAATAAATTATCGATCCACTAATACCCAAAATTAATATTAAAAATCCAAAAACGACTGCAATCATGCAAAAGAAGACAGGAAAAAATCGTCCTTTTCTACAATGATCACTCCACGCTGCTAAAATAATTCTTCCTAAGGCACCAGAAGCCTGTGAAACAAAGAACAAATAAGCACTTTTATCTAAAGACAGGTGATAGATTCTATAAAAATAAATCATTATAAAAATGGTTAAAACATATTAAACTATCACAAGTGAAACGCCTGAAAAAATAATATTCTTCATATACGGCATATATGGCGCAGCCAACATCGCAAGACGAGACAATACCTTTGCATGGAACGAAACTCTTGCCTTACTTTCTGGAACGAGAGCTACAACTTTTTCTGGTGCGTGATAAAAAATAATAAAGATACATCCCCCTAAAAAAGAAACGATGGCACCGACCAAAAACGCACCTTGTATGCCATAGACAAGCGCACTAGCAGGAAGAACCATCCCAGCTAATGTCCCCTACCTAATGGTAGCCTCGTCTGCTTTATTCCCATTGCAAATCCGCGCTGCGATTTTGGAAACCATGAAGAAACAGATTTAGCGCCACCGGGTTGAGCAGAACTATAAAATCCCCCTACAATTAGCAAACAGACCAAAAGGGAAATATAGTTATCTGCGATTGCTCCCAACAAAAGAGCGACAGAAACACCGACCGCTCCAACTCCAACAATATAGCGCTCGTTATGTCTAGTAATTCGCCAGCTACAAGTAACCCAATAATAGGTAGGAATTGCGCTGCTGAAGACAGCAAACCTATCTGAGAGTCACTAAGCGAGAAATCCTTCTTAAAAAATTCAGCTAAAGGACCAATCCCTTGAACAAAGAAGCAAGCTGATGCTTGAGCGATAGTGGCAACAAGCAATATAATCCATCTATAATAATTTTTTTCTATAAATTTATTATTGCTCACTATGCCCCCTCCAATTAAAGTGTATTCCAATAAAGTAGCCTTTTTTTAATAATGCTTGCAACAATAAATTAGGTATTTTATGCTGATTACATAAAAATCTGTCAATACGATTGGTCTTAATATGAAAGCTAAGGAATATGCTTAATTTAAGGAAATAAGCTATTATGTGTCGTGCAAATTTGATACGCTAGCGATATAAGATAAATTTTACAAACATTGGCTCATCCGGCATTAAGCGCTCTTCATAAAAGACGCTATATTTTGGCAAGCTTTTTCAAAATAATTCTCAAAGCTTTCTTCAGTCACATAGCCCAGATGCGGTGTGCAAAGAACTCTATCTGATTGCAATAATTTGCTCTCATATACCGGCTCGCTGTCATAAACATCCAGTGCAAAGTAAGTTGAATTTTCCAAACTTAGTATTTTTTCTATCGCCCCTTTTTCAACCAAAGCTGAACGCGCTGTGTTGACAAAAATAGCATGAGGTTTCATGCTCAATAGGTCATCTAATTGAATGATTTCTCTGGTTTTATCGCTTAAACGTAAATGTACGGATATAATGTCAGGACGTGTAAAAAATTCATCTTTTGAATGCGTAAAATGATAACCTAAATTTTTTGCTTCTTGCGTTGAACGTTCGCTCCCATAAACCAAAATGGACATGCCAAAAGCTTGAGCATATTGAGCAACCATTTTACCAATACGCCCAAACCCGAATATTCCAAGAGTAGCCCCTTTCATTTGGTTGCCAAATGTTGTTTGCCATCGTCCTTTTTTCATATCAGACACAGATTTACAGAGTTTTCTACGCGCAGACATAATTAAGAGCCACGCAAATTCAGCAGCAGAAGTTGGATCTCCACCACCGTCTAATATTTCAATTCCTAAGTCTCTACAAGCTTCTATATCAATATGTGAACCTATGGGGCCTGTTTGGCAGATTAATTTTAAATTTGGCAGTTTCAGGAGAAGATTTCTATCAACCATGGTCCGCTCTCTGATTAAGATAAGAATATCTATCTCTTTGAGCTTATCTTCTAAATCACATTCTTTAGCTAAATTATTTATAACAAGCACTTCATGCGATTTCATTAATTTTGTAATAGACTGTAATGTTAGGGTAGCTTTTTGATAGTCATCTGGAATTAATATTTTCAATTTAAATCTCCCGTTTCATTCATCAATATTTGAGCTCATTATTTCATTTCTAAAACAACCAAAAAGCAATCTCATCGCTGATATTTTGACATAACGCCAAGCCTATTAACAAATTATACCCATTGATTTCATTGTTGTTTCTAGCAATAAGAATAGCATTAATCAGTTAGTTTTTATAAACTTTAAAACATTGCGACAAAAAGTTTGACTCAGTAGATGGAGAATTGCGCTTTTCTCATATTCTAGAGGACGGACCTGAAGTGCTACGCTGGACTGAAACCCATGTCCCAGTTTTCTTATAATAGACTACCAAGAAGGCCATACTTACGAACCAGATTTTATTGTCGAAACAGAAAACGCTACATATTTGTGCAAGATAAAGCGGGCTTTATATAAGCGTGATGTCTCTCTTTATTCGTTGAGATATAACTTATTTGTAGCATGAAGAGTAAATTTATTAAAATCGTGATAAGAGGGAAATAGGAAATATATAGGTGTATCATCATAGGGTTAAGTCGTTTTGTTGAGAGCTATTTCTATTTCCGCCAAAAGGTTTTTGATATATTTAATTATTATTTCGTAATAGTGGATGTACTTTATTTTTATGTGCAAGAAAGCTGAGTGATTGTGTAAAATAGTATTCATAAAATTACATTATTCTTATCCTGTTAAGGACATTTTTTCTAGCGAGGGTTTTGCAATTGCAATGCTCTTTTTCTCATTCTAAATTTTGGTTAGAAAAAGCGTATATAGGTATTATTTTAAATTTAAGACATGCATATTCCATTGTTGGTGTTACTGTTGTAAAAAATGATATTTTATTTGATAAGTATAAGGTGTTACCAAGAAGATCGATGTATAGATAAAATTTAGATTGCTACAATATCTTGAAAAAGCAATGGGTAAATAATTGATAATTGTGCTATGAAAGTTGTTAGATGGGCGTGTGTCAGCAATTCTTAATAAAAAAGTTTTTCTTGATAGTTGGTTTTTTTCAAAATAGTGCTCTTTTTATGCAAATTTTATGTTGGTAAGTCATGCAGTTTTCACCGGAACAGGATAATGCATTGAAGGCTGTTGCTGCGTGGTTGAAAGAGGGGCGTTCTCCACTTTTTCGCCTCTTTGGCTATGCGGGGACGGGTAAGACAACGCTGGCACGCTATTTTGCTGAAACAGTTGATGGTTCTGTTCAGTTTGCGGCGTTTACAGGCAAAGCGGCACAGGTTTTGCGCTCTAAAGGTGCCAGTAATGCTTGTACTATTCATTCGTTGATTTATTGTCCGCGTGGGGAAGAAGAAGTTTCCGATGAAGTTACGGGAAAGAAGTCTATTGCACCGACATTTGCATTAAATCGGAGGAGTGCAGCTGCACAAGCTAAGCTCATTATTGTCGATGAGTGCTCGATGGTAGATGAAAAATTGGCGCGTGATTTAATGAGCTTTCGGACGCCAATTCTTGTTCTTGGTGATCCAGGTCAATTGCCTCCTATATCAGGTGGAGGATTTTTTTCTAATGGAGAACCAGATTTTCTTCTTTCAGAAATTCATCGGCAAGCGCGGGATAATCCGATTATACGTCTTGCTATGGATGTGCGTGAAGGACGCGATATTGCTTATGGTGACTATGGAGAAGCGCGCGTTGTTACACGTAAAGAGGTCAATCAACAATTGGTTTTGGATGCTGATCAGGTATTGGTAGGGGTTAATCGTACGCGCTACCTTTATAATCAGCGTTTGCGTGTGTTAAAAGGATTTACAGCAGATTATCCGCAAGCAGGAGACAAGCTTGTGTGCTTGCGAAATGATCCTACTAAAGGTTTGTTGAATGGCTCTTTATGGAAGGTGATGACTTCACAGAAGGAAACAGTTAAACCAAGTATTAATCTTCTTGTGAAACCAGAAGAAAGTGAGCGTGGGGTAGCAAAGATTAAACTGTTAAAAGCAGCGTTTGAAAACCCTGATCAAGAAATTTCATGGCAATTAAAAAAGCGATATGATGATTTTGATTATGGGTATGCATTAACGGTTCATAAAGCGCAAGGTTCTCAATGGAATAACGTCGTTTTGTTTGATGAAAGTTTTGCATTTCGTGATATGTATGCGCGCTGGCTTTATACGGGAATTACGCGCGCAGCAGAACGTTTAATGATTGTTCGATAGAAAAAATATGTATATTATCTAAGTTTCAGATGGAAAATGCCTTTTTTCTATCTTGTTACACACTATAGAAAAATGGAAATGGGCATGGCGGTAAAACTTTCGGTTAATCTTAATGCTGTTGCTGTTTTGCGTAATCGACGGAATCTTCCGTGGCCAAATATCACGCATATTGGGCATATAGCGCTTGCTGCTGGAGCAGCAGGTTTGACTGTTCATCCACGCCCCGATGAAAGGCATATTCGTTTTGCGGATTTGCCAGATATATACTGTTTAATCAAGAACAATTTTCCTGCGGCTGAGTTTAATATTGAAGGTTATCCCAGTGATCAATTTTTGGATATTGCTGAAAACTACGCGGATCAGATTACCCTTGTTCCTGATGATCCAAATCAGCCAACGTCTGATCATGGTTGGAATTTTTCTCATGATGCGGAATTTTTGGCACCCGTTGTTAAGCGTTTGAAAAAAAGAAAGATTCGTGTATCACTTTTTGCTAATCCTACTATCGACGGTCTTGATATTGCTAAAGCAATAGGGGCTGATCGTGTGGAATTTTATACGGGACCTTACGGTGGTGCATTTCAGGAAAAAATAAAACAGGATCAAGAGCTCAATAAACTTGTTTTAGCAGCAAAAAAAGCCAAAGAACTGCAATTAGGTATCAATGCAGGTCACGATTTGACGATTGCTAATCTTCCTGCTCTTATCAATCGTATTCCTTGGCTTGATGAAGTTTCTATTGGCCATGGGCTCATTGCCGATGCATTAGAGTATGGAATGCGTGATACTGTTCAGCGTTTTGTTCGGTTATTATCGTAATCTTTTTCTCTCTATGAAATTGAAAGAGAAATTTTTATAAAGCTTTGCCAATTTATCTTAAAAAATAATATATGTTTAGATAACTAGCACTATTAGCGTGCATTATAAATATTCTATTGTTGCTCTGTTTATTGGTTGCTTTCTATCTTTTGTTTTTGAGTGTATGCGATGTTTTTTATTTGTACTATCTATTAGGGAGAAGAAATAGGGATTGGAAGGTATTTTCCTTGTAAAAGAGTGCGTAGGGTTTTTATGGATCAATACACAAATTTTCTTGATGTTTGAGCTCATTTTACGGGTTATCTGTAAATAGTATAATGTAAAATCATCCATGGATGATATGAAGTCTATTGCTATCATCATTTTATTGGCTAATTCAATGTTGTGGCAGTTTTTGGCATATAAGGGTTTTGATGATATTGACTTGTAGCTTTATGAAGTAAAGAGAGTGGTGTGCAATAAATCTTAGGCGATTATAGGGGGCCTAGAAAAGGGCTCGAGCACATTAAAAGTTCTTTATAAGGCGCCATAAATGAATAACATAATGGCAGTATGGGGGTGTTCTTTTTCGCGTGAGAAGCGTGGATATTAAAGAACGTAAAAATTAAAATGTTCTCTTTATTATTCTAAAAATATTGTTGTATATGCTTTTGAATATTGTATTAAAACAATACTTGTTATTTTGTAATTTTTCTTGCTATCCGTATTGATTTGGTTCATGTTAAAAATTGTATATTTTATCTTAATTTTTAGAATATAGTTTTTTGTTGCACGATAGAAGAGTAAAATATTAGCAAATATATTTTCTTTAGAAATCTTGTTTTGCGTAATTATTCTTTTTGTAGAATAGTAGTTGAAGTTGATTTGGGGATCTGTATATGTTTTGGGTATGTTTGGGGACTACAGTTTTTTTTATGCAATATGTAAACTTTAAAAATTATTCAATTGCTATGTTCTTATAAGCGGTGTTTTTTGTCTTTATAAGTGTGTGATGCACTGAAGATAATGTTTCTTATTTAATAAAAATAATCTGAAATCCAGTTTAAATAGAAAAAGAAGGAAGTTTTTATGCTTGTTTATTATGATCGTGATGCGGATGTTAATCTTATTAAAGGGAAAAAAGTAGCCATTGTTGGTTATGGTTCTCAAGGGCGTGCGCACGCTTTAAATTTGAAAGATTCCGGTGTAAAAAATGTGCAAATAGCTTTGCGTTCAGGGTCGGAAACAGTTAAGAAAGCTATGGCAGATGGTTTTGAAGTGGTGAGTGTTGCAGAAGCAGCAAAATGGGCAGATCTCATCATGATGGCAACACCAGATGAATTGCAAGCTGATATTTACAAAGAGCATATTCATGATCATTTACGTGATGGGGCAGTGATTGCTTTTGCGCATGGTTTGAGCATTCATTTTGGCTTGATTGAACCTAAAAAACACGTTGATATCGTGATGATTGCTCCTAAAGGTCCAGGGCATACAGTTCGTCATGAATACCAACGTGGTCGTGGTGTTCCTTGCTTAATAGCGGTGGCACAAGATGCTTCAGGGCATGCTCATGATGTAGCATTGTCTTATGCATGTGGTCTTGGTGGTGGACGTGCTGGGGTGATTGAAACAACATTTAAAGAAGAGTGCGAAACTGATCTTTTTGGTGAACAAGCGGTTCTCTGTGGAGGTCTTGTTGAACTGATTCGAGCAGGTTATGAAACATTAACACAAGCAGGTTATGCACCGGAAATGGCTTATTTCGAGTGTTTACATGAAGTTAAACTGATTGTTGATCTCATGTATGAAGGGGGCATTGCAAATATGAATTATTCGATTTCTAATACAGCTGAATGGGGCGAATATATGTCTGGTCCACGCGTAATTACGGATGAAACCAGAGCAGAAATGAAACGTATATTGAAAGATATCCAAACAGGTAAATTTACATCAAATTGGATTCAAGAATATAAAGCTGGTGCTGCTCATTTTAAAAGTATGCGGCGTTTAAATGATAATCACCCTATTGAAGAAGTTGGTAAAAAACTTCGTTCTATGATGCCTTGGATAAAATCTAACGCTTTGGTTGATAAAGAGCGTAATTGAAGCTTCTATAGAGATGTTTTGTCAATAGCTTTTATAATTTTATAGATAAATATCAAAAAAGGGTAGCTTTAGTTACCCTTTTTTATATGTTTTGTGCGACATAAGCTTTATTTTTTATTTTTTTGCATAATTCTTTTTTCCAAAAAGAAAGTATAGAATTCCTAGAAATATGAACCACGCTGGAGTGTATTTTAAAGCTATGGCAGTATCAGCTTCTAATGACAATAAATAAATAATGAATGCAAAGAAGATTAGAAGAGTCCAACACATAAAAATACCTCCAGGCATTTTATAAGGAGATACGGCATGTTGGAGAGGACGGTTGCGACGATAGACAATATAGCTGATTAAAATTATAGACCATACAAATATAAACAAAATTGCTGCGATTGTGGTTACAATTGTAAAAGCACTTATGATTGTTGGTGATAGCGATAAAACTGCATAACCTAATAAGATGCATAAGCAGGAAAAGAGTAATGCATTGGCTGGAACGCGGTTGCTAGAAAGTTTTCCTAAAAATTTAGGTGCTCCCTTTTGCGCTGCGAGACCGTATATCATGCGGCTGGTAGAAAAAATACCACTATTGGCTGAAGATGCGGCAGCTGTTAGAACAACAAAGTTCATCAAACCAGCAGCGGTTGGAATACCAATAAGTGCATACATCGTTACAAAAGGGCTTTTTTCTGGAATGATTTGATTCCAAGGAGTGACGGACATAATCACAATGAGAGAGAAAATATAAAAGAAAATAATACGGATTGGTATCGAATTGACAGCTTTGGGCAAAACTTCTTGTGGTTCTTTGACTTCAGCTGCAGCTGTTCCAGCGAGTTCAATGCCAACAAAAGCAAAAATAACAATTTGAAATCCGGCAAAAAATCCTGTAATGCCTCGAGGAAAGATATTTCCGCCGTTCCATATGTTGCCAAGGGAGGCAACGGTGCCGTTCGGGGAGATAAAGCCAGTAAAGATCATGTAAAATCCTACAATAATTAATACTAAAATTGCTAGGATTTTGATAAGGCCAAACCAAAATTCGAGTTCGCCAAATAGTTTTACGGCTACGAGGTTAAATATTAAAAAGGAAAGGATACCTATGAGAACAGGAATCCACGAATTGAGTTCAGGCCACCAAAAGTGCGTATAACTAACAATAGCAATAATTTCAGCAGTTCCGGTTACAATCCAGCACAACCAATATGTCCAGCCGATAAAAAATCCAACACTTGGACCAAGAAGATCGGTTGAAAAATCAATAAAAGATCGATATTGCGTATTAGAAAGCAGTAATTCTCCCATAGCACGCATTACGAAGTATATAGCGCAACCAATAATAGCATAAACTAATAAGATTGAAGGACCAGCGACGCTAATTGTTTTTCCTGATCCCATGAAGAGACCTGTTCCAATAGCTCCACCCAGGGCTATAAGTTGGATGTGGCGATTATCTAGCCCACGTTGCAATTTTTTCTTAGGTTTTTTTTCTAAATTTTGTTCATTCATTTTTGGGAAGTTCCCCTTAAGTTATTTTTAAATAAAAATTATCCTAAAAAAGGTAATCCCTTCTATCGGAACACACTATGGTTAAGGAGTAAAGGAATTTTTTTCTATGACTATATGTGAACAAAGAAAAACATTATGAATTAATGGAATAATTACTTTATAAATAATAACTAAAATATAAATTATATTATAATTTTTATGTTTTATACATATATTATAAATATTTATTATAAATAGAAAAATATTTTCATAGAATATATTTTATTGTAGATAGCTACTAAGATATATCCTGTTTAGAGCTGTATTTTTAATTTTGATAAAAAATTGAATATAAATTTTAGGGGGGCGGTTTTAGATAAAATCTCATGTTTTATTAGTAAACAATGTCAGTGAAGTTTATAGAGAATTCTTTACAGAATAGCGCGTTTCTTATCCTATAATGCAGTAAAATACTGTTGTTTAGGGTAGTGATATAAAGCATATAAAATTTTACACATTAAGTATTTTTAGAATGTAGGGGGGTATTTAGGGCGGGGTTAGCCCGTAGAGCCTTATGTAGGTGAACCATATAAAGTGGTTAGCAGCATCCCCCTGAACAAAGTTGGATTGTTTACAAACCCAGACTTGCGAGGAACTCTCGTCTTTTGATGTGTGAGGAGGAGGTTAAGTAGAAAAAGGGTAACTTTAGTTACCCTTTTTTGAGATGTTTTGTATAGATTTTATTTGTTCTTTGGAGCGATTTTTTTTCTTATAAATATAAAATACATTATACCTAAGAAAATAAACCAAAAGATACTGTATTTTAAAGCTGTTAGGGTATCATGTTCTAATGTCAACAAATAGAGCATGAAAGCAAAAAAAACTAACACGATTCCGCACATAATAACACCTCCCGGCATTTTGTAGACGGATTCAGCATGTAGATGAGGGTGATTGCGACGATACACAATATAGCTAATCAAAATGACGGACCATACGAATAAAAATGCAATCGCTGAAATGCTCGTCACAATTGTAAAAGCACTTATGATGCTTGGAGATGATGATGCAATTGTGTATCCTACTAAAATACATAGGCAGGAAAAGAACAGAGCATTGGCTGGAACATGGTATTTGGAAAGCTTCCCTAAAATTGGAGGAGCACCTTTTTGTGTTGCAAGCCCGTATATCATGCGGCTAGTCGAAAAAATACCACTATTTGCTGAAGAGGCAGCGGAGGTGAGAACAACAAAATTGACCAAACCAGCAGCTATTGGAATGCCTGCAAGCCAAAACATGGAGACAAAGGGACTTTTTTCTGGAACGATTTGATTCCAAGGTGTAACGGACATAATCACAGCTAGAGAAAGGATGTAAAAGAGTACAATACGCACTGGTATTGCATTAATTGCTTTAGGGAGAACTTTTTTAGGCTCTTTAACTTCAGCTGCCGTTGTTCCAGCAATTTCTATACCAACAAAAGAAAAAATGGCAATTTGAAATCCAGCAAAAAAACCTGTAATTCCTCGCGGGAAGATATTTCCATCGTTCCATACATGGTTAAGAGAGGCAACAGTACCATTTGGAGAGGTAAAGCCTGTAGCGATCATATAGAATCCAACAATAACTAATGCCAAAATTGCTACGACTTTGATAAGACCAAACCAGAATTCAAGTTCACCGAAAAATTTTACGGCAAGGAGGTTAAGGATTAAAAAGAAACCAATGCAAGCAAAAACAACAATCCATGGATTAAGTGTTGGCCACCAGAAATGCATATAGTTAATGATAGCAATAATATCTGCAGCTCCAGTTACAACCCAGCTTAACCAATAGTTCCAGCCCACAAAGAAAGCGACTCCCGGTCCTAGCATATCGGTTGAAAAATCAATAAGGGACCGGTATTGTGAATTAGAAAGCAATAATTCTCCCATAGCACGCATTACAAAGTATAGGGCACATCCAATAATCGCATAAACGAGTATGATGGAAGGTCCTGCCACACTAATTGTTTTTCCTGATCCCATGAAGAGACCTGTTCCAATAGCTCCACCGAGGGCTATAAGTTGTACGTGACGGTTATCCAAGCCACGTTGTAGTTTTATCTTAGGACCATCTTTTAAATTTTGTTTACAGTTCATTTTTTGGGGGTTCCCTTTAATTATTTTGAGGTTAAATTACACTAAAAAATGCATCATTCTGTATCGAAGCATGATATAAATGAGGTGTAAAGGAAAAAAACGTTTTTTATAATTTTGTGTGGATAAAGACAAGAATATGGTTTTGAAAAAAGAGGATGTTTTCCTCTTAAATAACGTAACAGATATTTGAATAGGGAGTTTTTAATTGTTATTATTCATAATGGTGAGAGTTTTAATTTTGGCTCAAATAGCGCTCAAAGGTTCTCATCTTAGTTTAAGAAACAGTTCTTAATGATAGAAATTTAAAATGATTTTTAAAATCACTTTTTTGTTTCATAAACGAAAAGAGGAATATCATAGCTTATTTTTTCTAAAGTGATGAATAAGGATTTTGTTTAGATAGTGATAACATTTTATAAAAGGTTGCGAGAAATTCACATCGTTTACACAAAAATCCTTGAGACTATGATAAAGAAATGCAGCGAATTCAGTTATACAAAGAAAAAAACTGGGGATTGTATAAGCTCTGTTAGAGGTTGAGCTATTCATCGTGAGAGACAGAATCAGGAAAAGATTGCTCTATTAGCTTTGCAATTTGTTATCAAAAGATAAAATTGTTCCTGTCGCTATATTAATCGCGCCTTTTATCCGCCGCTTTTTAAAGCGGAGCTGGCAAATGATATAAAAATGGTCGTTAAAGTAAACCATGCAAAGATGTTGAAAGAATGTATTGTGACAAGTTCAAAGCCTTTTTTAATTCCACCGCCAGAAGACAAAAATTTCGGGAAGTCCGTTATATAAAATATTGATACTTTGGGATTTAGTATTTGTGTCAAAAAACCGTCCATATAGCTGGTGAAAAGTTTTGTTTTACCAATAGCACTCTTTTCATTCGTTGATATTGTTTTGAATTTAAGCTGTGTTTTCCAGATTTAATCGATTTAAAGCCCATGTATAATAAAGTGCTGCCACCCATGAATTTTACTAAAAAAATAGTGTTTTGTTGTTGAGAATGAGCGCTGATACACTTAGGTATGGAAAATGTCTCATGCACATATGTTGCTGTACACAATCCTAAAACGTTTACAAATGCGTTCTTTCTTCCTAATCTCGTTGTCTTAGTGATGATAAGGGCCATATTCGGCCCCAGTAAGATGACTAAAATTAAGTGAGATGACTAAAAAAAATGAAACAATGAAAAAGGTCAGTATTTGATGATTCATTTTACCTTTAGCTCTGAAATTAATTGATCTTTGAGATATAATTCTATTCTGTCAAACTGAGAAAGTTTTCCTACACCCTGTGGAGTACCTGTGTATATGAGATCACCACGTCTTAGCTGAATGTAGTGACTCAAAAATGATATTATCTTCTCAAAGCTAAAGATCATATTTTGCGTATTGCCAACTTGTCTTGTTTCGCCATTCAGCTTCATTGCAAAGGTTATTGGGTTGTTTATTTTTTCCTTGTTTATGAAGTCAGAGACGTATGCGGCGCTTTTAAATCCTTTAGATAAAAGCCAAGGCAGCTTTTTTTCTTTCAGTTTTGTTTGCAAATCCCGCGCTGTGAGATCAAGACCTATTGCTATGGCATCATAGCATTCTTCTGCTTCTGCCTCCGTGACCATGAAAGCATCCTTTGAGATTTTGAGCACAATTTCAGTTTCAAAATGTATTTCTTTTGAAAAATCAGGGAGATAAATTTCATTGTCTAAAACGAGTGAACTGTTTGGCTTGCTAAAGATAACGGGTTCATCTTCAACAACATTGCCTAGTTCATGAACATGTTCAACATAATTGCGTCCAACACAGTAAATGTCATTTATCATAGGAGCCCTCCAAATTTTTTATTTTCTTTTTGTATAGGTAAGAGAGAACTTTGCAAACAACATTTTTTCTTATCTCGTGTTGTGCGTTTTCTGAACAAGAGGTATTGTGTGGGTTGATAACTAACCACGATGACAGTTCTTGGCATTATCTCTCTTTTGAAGAGTGCCCAATCTTACAGTCTTTAAGAGATAAGAAACACTGCTTTCATTTTGGTTGCTAATCGCGTGAAATTCCTTCAATACTTTAAAGGTGTTTTTGGTCGTCTACGCAGCGATCAGTAGGGTCTGAAAACCCTAAAGTTCGATCATAAAATGAGCCCACTCTGTGGGTGTCTCAGAATTCTGGGAGATTTTGCTATGTCCAAGTTCGATGAGCACTAAAAGCGAAAAAAGCTGATTCAAACTCAGTACTTTTAGGCTTCAGGAATATGAATGAGAGGGCGATCGCACCTGCACAAGCCCCCTTGTGTTTCTTTGCGGTATGTTCTGATACATAAGTTGGCAAGCGTCGTAAAACACAAGATGATGCTGTCGAGCTCGATGTCTCAGATCTCGCTCTACCAGCTACCAACTGATGCTCAAAAGCTTTGAGAAAAAGCAAGCCAATGAGATCAATGCCGTTGTGGCATCTATGGACGAAGAAGAGCTCTATGGAAAAGAGCTTTATTACCTATACATTCTCCAAAGCCGTTAAGAATGAACTTTTAGCTCCTTATAAGATTATTATTTGGGGTGTTGATGAAGAGGAAGTCAGTTAATCCATTCAACATCTGATAACAGATGAGAATTATAAACTTATTCTTGATGATAAAATCAAGATCATAGGCTGTCATCAAGCCTTTGCTAAAATAGATCTGAAGGTTGACTTGAGTGATGACCCAAATCTCATGCGTCGGGCTTTTGAAACGATAGCATAATTTTGAGAAGTAATGGGTGAAGGGGTAGGGGATGTCGATAAATCTTTCTTTGCATTAAGTAAATATAATTCGCCTTTAAATTGTGGTAAGATAATCTCTGTTGAGTAACGGTCATGCCCATTTTTATCTTACCATTTGCGTGTCTGTAATTTGCCTTCTACGTAAATCTTTGAACCTTTGTTTAGATATTGAAGTGCAATTTTTGCCAAATATGGATTAAAAATCACAACTGAATGCCATTCTGTTTTCTCTACTTTTTGATTGGTCTTTTATCTATATAGGTCTTAGAAGTTGCCATACGAAAATTGACTACCTCGGCTCTAGAATTCATTGTTTTGCTTTTGGTATTAGCAGCTAAATAGTCAATTAACATCACTTTATTTAGCATATTTGTAGCCCCATTAAATTAGCAATTTAATATGTAAAAATCTTAACATAATTCGTACTTTTTCAATCGTTTAAGTTTATTAATAATATTTTTAAAGTATTACATTACAATATTATTTGACAAATCATGCATCAAAAGACCATGTCACATAAATGGTACGGCTTTCTTGTTTCTGCTTTTAACTTTTCAGTAAATATCCTTTCATTAAGAGTCTGTATTAAACTTTTTTGTTCGATCTTCATTTTATGAAGAAATGGTGAGGCTAAATGAAACGAGAAGTGCTGCTTAGGGAATTACGTAAAGAAGCCAGAAAAAGAGGCATTCATTACAGTAAAGCTCCTGATGCAGGCAAAGGGTCACATTATTTGGTAACTTTTGGAGACAAGACAACCGTTATAAAATCTGATGACTTGACTCCACTTTATGTGAAAATAATAAAAAAGTAGTTGGGGGTATGAGCTGTTTTCTCAAAGGCTTAAATTTTTTGTTTCAAAAGTATTTTGATTATGACGAGGAGACATAAACATGGAATATACTTATCAAGCAAAACTGGAATCTGATTCAGATGGTAGTTTTATTGTAACCTTTCCAGGTGTACCAGAAGCAATAACAGCTGGAGAAAATAGAACTGAGGCATTAGAGAATGCTGTTGAATCTTTAGGGTTAGCATTACGGAGCTTGTCCTATGCGTGGTCTGCCTTTACCAATGCCACAACAGTATAAAGACCTTGTAGAGGTTAGGGTAGATGCGTGGAATGCTCTTAAACTTGCAGTAGTAGAAGCCTTTAATGAAGCGAATATCACAAAAACAGAATTGGCAATTGTTTGGGTAAAGACGCATTCTTGATCTAAATTATCCAACTAAGCTTCAAACACTAGAGAAAGCACTGAGTCTTCTTGGCAAG
Organism: Bartonella sp. OD88NMGDW; assembly: GCF_042193775.1. NCBI lineage: Bacteria > Pseudomonadati > Pseudomonadota > Alphaproteobacteria > Hyphomicrobiales > Bartonellaceae > Bartonella > Bartonella sp. OD88NMGDW. The sequence goes on from NZ_JBHIMA010000006.1 coordinate 112,595, forward strand.
CAAGTCATTATTACAATCAAAGATGCAGCTTGAACTTTCTCTTCACCTAGAAAATTAGTCTCTGAAGCTAAGCAGCCCCCGATAGTTTTTTATCTCCTTGTTGATTTTATCTATGAACGTTGAGAAGAGACAACGCCATTTAATCTGAACAGTTTTATAAAATCGGAATTTTACTATGGCTTTTTAATGGAGCACTGTAGTGTGTAAATAGATATATTTATTAAACTGCGTGTACGTAACATAAGAAATAATACACAGACTAAAAGAGAATACCAAACAGCAATATCTGAGTATTAAAAAAGTACAGTATCCAATGAAAATAAAACTTGTACTCCACGTACTTAGAAATGACAGGTAAAGAAACCATTTCTTTATAACTACTTGGGAAAATTAAAACGACAAGCGCTAAACTTATTAGCTTTAAGAGTCTGTGCATGTACTGTTGTAAATCACGTGTTAATGTCTTCCAACCTGTTGTATTGCCGCATTTGTATTTTGGGTTGCTCTGTAATTCAGAAGGAATATTAGAATTGCATAAAATTGCAAAAACCGTTGTGACTATTACCAAAGAAACAAACGCAAATGTCAAAATATTCTGAATAAAGTCAATTTTTATTCCTGAAAAACATAAAAAATATAAAAGTTATAACGCCAAACAAGGCTCTTAGCTGCTTATCTGTAAACATATTAATTTCCTGCGGTTTTCGATAATTTTTGATTTCTCTGTTGATCTCGTCTATAAGAGGTTTGTAATTGAGAACGCTTTTCGGAATAGACCACCATAAGCTCATGCTTTTACTTGCGCTTTGGTACTAAATCCGCATTACTTAGGTGCTTTGTAATACTGATCAGTATCAAATTTTTCACACTCTCTTGTACCGTCTTCATATTCGTAGAGGTTGTAAAAATACTCCTCTGCTCCGTTTCCTCCATGGTGCATATCCCACCGCCGTTGCAACAAACCTCTTTCGCATGGGCTGTTTACGGTTTTTTAAGAACAGATGTTTTAAAATGGATATGCTTTAATTCTAATTTTACAAATTTGTCTATTTGCCTCAAATTTGACCGTACAGAGCGTTTTATATTATAAATTTTTTATCATAAAATCTTGAATCGCTTTGTACGGTGCTTTTATGTCGATTTAAACGCACATCTAATCACAAAACGATCAGCATTTTTACTAGTTTGCTAACCTGCAATGTTTTTCATTGTTCCTCCAAGATCATTAAAATCCCTTCAAGCTTTTGCTTTTCAACCAACGTGAGTGGTCTTGAATTCTCTCTCATTGCCTTTTCTTTCAGATTTTTTTCACGGGTGTTCAAAACAGCCTTGCGTACAAGATTGGCTTTCGCCCAAAGATTGTTTTCTAAGTGATCTTGTAGCGCATGTCCTTTTGCACATGCCGCGTTAATCATTTCTCCTTTTGAGGCATTGCTTTCAAAACGATAGGATTCAAAATTGACAGTGCCACTCGTTATATTGCTGTCTACACGAGAAATTGTCCAGCCTGTCTTGGTATCTAGATCAAGGCAGAGAATGGTTTGTGTATTGATGATCATGTTCCCCCCATTAAGGCTGTTGCGTAATTTATATGTGAGCTATGACAGAGCGTGTTGTGATTGCCTGTCTTGAAAAATGTTTGTGAGAAAATACTTAAAACTACTTTTTGGCCAAATTTTTTACTGCCATTCAAGGAAAAATAAGCTTGGAAGCAGTTAATCTTCGAATTGATTCTTCTTGTTTTTAATTTATATCTTTTTGTGCATGTACTATTTCAGCTTCTTTATCTATTATTTTGTCTTTTTCATCTATCTCCATTCTATACCTCACTTACTTTTCTTCGTATTATCTTACTCCTGTTAAGAGCGTGAATGATGCTGCTGGTGTTGGAGAAATCTTAGGATTATTGATGAGGCGTTTGTTAGATGCAAATGACCTTGAAGAAGAGTTTAAGCATTACAAATCAGTTACAACAGAAGCTAAGCGAATTTTATCGAGCCCTGTTGTGAAAGCTGCTTAACGTTAAAAACATGACTCATTTTCTCATCCTTAAGGATGAGAAAATCAAGATTGACTGCCTCTCCACCCTAAAAGATGAGGAGGAGTTCAAAGTGCTAAAAAGGTACTTCAAAAAGCAGCAATGATTCGTATTTTAGCATCATCGTGGTGCCGTCTGATAGCGTTATAATGGCGTTGCGAAAGGTGGTTGAGAGGGTGGTTTGATTTTTATTGATTTTTAATAAATCATTGGGAAATAAGGGAAATTAAAGTATTCTGGTGCGGACGGCGGGACTTGAACCCGCAAGGTCTTCGACCGGCAGATTTTAAGTCTGCTATGTTTACCGTTTTCATCACGTCCGCGATGAGAGTTCTCTCATAAGCTATATCTTTTATTGAATCAAGAATTAATGACAAAAGAAACATTTTTCATTTTTTTAGTGAAATTTTGACTGACAATAGTTTTCTTTATCGCTAGAAAAAGCTTTTATAATGTAAATAAAGCATGAAATGATTAGTGTTATGAGTCAATTTATTCAAGACGTCACAAAAGCTATGGTGGGATTGCATCACGTGTTTGCTGAAACACCACTTCAAAGAAATGATTTTCTTAGTCAAAAGTATGATGCAGAAATTTATTTAAAGCGTGAAGATTTAACACCGGTGCGGTCTTATAAGATTCGGGGTGCTTTCAATTTTGTTTCAGAAATGCTTAGCAGTCTACCACCAGATTCTGCATTTGTTTGTGCTTCAGCGGGGAATCACGCGCAAGGGGTTTCTTTTGTTTGTCGTTATTTTAAACGTAAAGGCGTGATTTTTATGCCTATGACAACGCCACAACAAAAAATTGAGAAAACACGTATTTTTGGTAAAGAATTCATTGATATTCGTTTAATTGGTGAAACATTTGATCAATGTTATGAAGCTGCGCAATCCTTTGTCGTGGAGAGCGGTGGTGTAATGGCTCCACCTTTTGATGATATTCGCATTATTACGGGGCAGGCAACAGTGCTCTGTGAAGCTGCTTTACAATGGAAAAAACTCAATGGAGAAAGTGAGCCAGATTTAATGATTGTGCCGGTAGGGGGTGGTGGTTTGGCAAGTGGGGTGAGCAAGTTTTTACATGGATATGGTTGGAAAACAAAGCTTCGTTTTGTTGAGCCGCAAAGAGCTGCAAGTTTGCTTGCTTGTTTGGAGAGTGGAAAACGCGTCAAGCTTGAAAATATTGACACTTTTGTAGATGGTGCTGCTGTGGCTGAAATTGGTGCGCTAAACTATACAATTCTAAAGAATTTTTCCCCTGATTCTGTCATTACGGTTCCTGAAAATCGTGTTTGTTCTACGATGGTTGAAATGCTTAATGTTGAAGGTGTGGTCCTTGAACCGGCTGGTGCTTTATCGATTGACGCGCTTAACAGTATTCCTCCTCAAGAGTTAAAGGGGAAAAAAATTCTTCTCGTTATTTCAGGAGGTAATTTTGATTTTGAGCGTTTACCAGAAATTAAAGAGCGTTCTTTACGTTTCCAAGGGTTGAGAAAATATTTTATTTTTAGTTTTCCGCAACATCCTGGTGCATTGCGTCATTTTCTTTCCACATTATCACCAGATGATGATATCGTACGTTTTGAATATCTTAAAAAATCAGCGAGAAACTTTGGTTCTGTATTGGTTGCGATTGAAACAAAAAAATACGGTAATTTTTGTCTTTTAGAGGAAAAATTTCAAGCGTTAGGTTGGCGTTATCGTGATATTACTGATGATCAAACATTATTTGATTTCGTTATTTGAGAAACTGAAATTTTACTAAAACAAGAAGCATAATGATGAAACCTATTTTTTATTTGCTGCTGAGTCTGTTTTTCTTTTTGATTGTTAATCAACAGAGTTTAGCATCTCAGCCCACAATAATACAAAAAGCTGAACTTTCAAAAGTTGTTGTTGATGTCAATAATGCTATAAAAAACAGGGATTTTGCGCCTATTTCTCATTATATGCCTGAGCGACTTTATAAAGAGATGGCACATCGATTGAATACAACAGAGAGTGCTTTACGTAGTGATTTTCTTCAACAGTTGCATAGGAAATTTGAGGATTTGCCTTCTGGTGCTTATTATTTAGATAAAGAAAATATAGAGTATTTACAAACTGATAATGGGACTTTGTATGCTTTAATTCCAACAGTTCTTGAGATGAAGGATCGCATCATTCGATATAAAACTTTGGCGATTTTTGATAAAACCCAATGGTATTTAATTTATGGCGGTCAAAAAACTTTACAAAATCCAGTTTTTCTCGAGATTTATCCTGATTTTATCAAGGTACATTTACCGATGGACACAATCATTAAAAAGTAAACGATCTAAATATTGTTTTTTATTCATGATAAATGTATTTCGTAAAGTTCTTGCTTTTTTATCATAATCCAGGGATAATGGGGGTGAAGGCATTTAGGCTGGTTTGTTGGCTTTTTCTAAAGTGAAGTTTATACGCCTTTATCTTGATTTCAAGGTGCTCATGAGCTGCGCAGGCCGCTTTTAAAGCGTTGCTTCATTTAAAATGTCAGGGATTTCTCTTGCGCGGATTCTTGAGTGGAGAGTTCAGTTGGTTACTTGTTTTGAGTTCTTCAGCTGAGGAAAGATTGTATTTTGCCTATAAAAGAAGAAAATGTTTTTACAAAGTTAGGTTTGCCTACTCTTTTGATTAAAAATTTACTCATTGCTGGGATGAGTAAACCTAAACCTATACAAGAACAAGCTATTCCAGTAATGTTGAAAGGACACGATATTTTAGGTGTTGCTCAGACAGGTTCTGGAAAAACCTTGGCTTTTGGTTTACCTATTTTAAGTCAGATTTTGGCTTTGGGTGATAAACGCTGTCCTAAAACTGCACGCGCTTTGATTTTAGCTCCAACGCGTGAACTTGCTGTCCAGATTGATGAAACGATTCGCACTGTGGCGAAGGGAGCTCATCTTTCAACATGTCTTATTTTTGGGGGCGTATCACGTTTAAAACAAATTAAACGTATGGAAGCAGGTGTGGATGTTTTGATAGCGACTCCAGGGCGTTTGAGAGATCTTGTTGGTGAAAAGTGTGTTGATCTTTCCCAATCTCGTTTTTTGATTTTGGATGAAGCAGATCGTATGTTGGACATGGGGTTTATTCATGATGTCAAGCAAATTGCAAAGCTTTTGCATCAAGAGCGTCAGACAGCACTCTTTTCTGCAACAATGCCGAGGGAAATTGCTGTGCTTGCAAAATGTTTACTCAATGATCCTGTTAAAATTGAAGTTGTTCCTCAAGGTACTACGGCTGTAGAGATTTGCCAAAAATTATATTGTGTTCCTACGAATGAAAAAAAGAATGTTTTAAGTAAACTTTTGACAAATCCAGCTTTTAATTCGGTTATTGTTTTTACCCGAACTAAACATGGGGCTGATTCTGTTACACGTAGTTTGGCAAAGATAGGGTATTCAGTCGCAACAATTCATGGGAATAAATCACAAGGTGCTCGCCAGTCTGCTTTAAAAGCTTTTCGTGAAAGATCTGTGCGGATCCTTGTGGCAACAGATATTGCTGCACGCGGTATTGATATACCAGGGATAAGCCACGTTATTAATTATGACTTACCAGATGAAGCTGAAAGTTATGTACATCGTATTGGTCGTACAGGACGTAATGGTGCATCTGGCGAAGCACTTACACTTTTTGATGAGAAGATAGAAAGGGAACGGTTGCGTGCTATAGAGCGCTTGATTCGTATGAAATTGGCGGTTGAGTCAGTTCCAGAACAATTTGCAGTGTTTCCAGAAAAGCCAATTTTGCCAGAAAGTAGAGAAAAAGAAAACGATAAGGAACGCCGTTTTAAAAAATCTAAACGTCAAAAACAGTTTTTAGGTCGAAAAGATGATGCCGCACAGTTGCAGCGAAAGAATTCTTCATCTCCAAATGAGAGGCATAAAAAAGCAAAAGCGGTGGCAAAGCGTGCAAAGCCTTTTCGTTTTCGAAAATCAGTTAAGAAGGCTGCCTAGATAAAGTCTTGAAAAAAGATTATGTACTGGAGATTTTTTACTTTTGTTGATTTATTCTCAATTGAAAAGAGGTATAAAATACTCTTGCCAAAATAAGAAGGTCTTTTAGAGGTTTTCATTTCTAAAAAATGAAAACCTCTAAGTGTTTGGATTATTTAAAAATCTTTTAAAAAGAAATTATTATTGTAGAGGCGATTATTTATTTTCTTTATTTCCATTTTTAAAATGGGAATGAAAATAGATTTTATTTATATAAAATTATTTTTTAAAAGATGTATTTTATCTTTAATGATAACTTTTAATTTTAAAAATTGATTTCTAATAATAAGCCATTGTTTTATATATAAATAATTCATTATATCGTAAAAATTTTTCATTTTTAAGCTATTTATGTGGATCAATCAAAAGTATTCATTTGCACGTTATATGTGAAATTATCGTATAGATAAACATTTGAGAAATAAATAAAATGATACTTATAAACTCTTTCAAAGGCGAGGGGTATTGCTAAGATTGAGAGTTGGAAAATAGTATGATGGTATGGCTTTTATTATAAATAAAGATGGGATGATTAATCGATTTCATTTTATATCATTTGCGGGAGTTATTGTGAAATGGGCTTGGGGGAAATTTAAGAGATATCTCTTTAGAAAAGCGTGTGACTGCATAATACAATAGCAAGAATGTCATGATTTCTGAAGGCTTTCTCAGGATTCTTAACAATTTAAAGCCGATAAGACTTTATGTATTAAATGTTTTATGACAGTGGGATGAAATATCCAGGGCAAGGTTGTTTGTAAAGCGTTGAAGTGGTTAGCAGGAGGAACAACCTGTTAGATAAGACGCCGGAATGTTTACAGACTTGTTTGATGTTTTTTGCTTTTAGGATGGGGAGGAGGTTATGTGGGATATATGGAGATAATATATTCCCTGATTCTTGTTTCTTCCATTTTTCAAAATGATTGCTTCATGAGCAGGTTTTTAAGTTTAATTGCTTTATGGAGTACAAATCATTTTTCCTTGGACAAAAAATTATATGAGATTTTTTTCATTGCTGATGGCGCTTAATAATTCCTTCTCGTGAAAGAAGCCATATTTTATAATGTGCAAATAATTGCAGCGCTCTCTGATAAAGGCGCGGTAGTTTGAAAAAAGTAATCTTATTTGTGCTATTTTAAAATGAATCAATGGTTTTTTGCGTTCATTGAAAAAAATACATCCCGTAGGATATTGCGTTTCTACTTTATTGTAAAAACCTTATTCCATAGCTTTTATTAACGAATCCCTCACTGTAAAAAACATACGGAAAATCAATAAGTTATTTGTGATAGAAAAGAATGTGGCTCCCCGGGCCGGATTCGAACCAGCGACCAACCGGTTAACAGCCGGTTGCTCTACCGCTGAGCTACCGGGGAATGGTGCCCAATCATTTAGTTGAAAAGGCTATAGCAAAGCAATACTGATTTGCAAAGGATAAAATTACTTTTTTTAAAAAAATATGATAAATTGTGTAATAAGAGGAAAAAAGGCGAGAGAAGATTTCTACACCTTGACGGATGCGTTGCCTTCCCTTATTGAAACCTTTATGTTTGTTGACGAGGCCTCGTGGCGGAATGGTTACGCAGAGGACTGCAAATCCTTGTATCCCGGTTCGATTCCGGGCGAGGCCTCCAGCCGATTTTAAACGAAACGGCTTTTAGGGGAGATGAGGTATAGGAAAATAGATTATTTCCCTCTATAGTTGTGAAGACATTTTTTTATGAGAGATCATACAGTTAAAATCTAATTGTTGACTGGAGCACCCTTTTTCGTAACGCTCATAGTTTAAGAGATCTTCGTCCATCTTTGTCGCTGTTTTGTTTGTTTTTTGTAGGTTAGGAGAAAATATTCGTTATGGTTGCAGATTTTGCTGAGCTTCGTCGCAAAATGGTTGACAATCAAATTCGTACAGTTGATGTAACGGATTTATCAGTTCTTGAAGCGTTTTTAACGGTATCTCGTGAAGATTTTGTATCGGAAGATATGAAAGTATTAAGTTATCTTGATACCGACATTGTTCTATGTCCAGTACAAGATGGGGTTCCTGCACGCTATTTGATGAAACCTGCATCTCTAGCGAAATTACTACAGCTTGCCGCTGTAAAATCATCAGATGTTGTTTTAGATATTGGTGCAAATAGTGGTTATTGTGCAGCGTTGCTTGCAAAACTTGCAGGGTCTGTGATTGCGTTGGAAAGTAATAAATCTCTTTTTGAACGTGCTCTTGAAGCTTTAGAACGTAATCAATGTGATAATGTGGTTGTCGTTCATGGTCCATTAGAGCAAGGATATGCCGTTGAGGGACCTTATGATGTGATTTTCATTGAGGGATCTGTTGATTTTATTCCACAAGGTATCTTTGATCAAATGAAAGACTGTGGACGTCTTGTTGTGGTTGAAGGGTACGGAAATGCTGCTGTTGCACAAATCTATATAAAAGAAGATGGGATCATTTCGGCACGTCGTGCTTTTAACCTCGCTGTAAAGCCTCTTCCTTGCTTTTTAAAAACACCTGGTTTTGTGTTTTAGTGCTTGTTTGTTTTGTGAATAAAAGATAATTTCGTAATTTATTTGGGGTTTGTTATTGTGTGTATTGTGTTTAGAGTAAACAAAAAGTTTCAGGTGTCTTTATTACTGGGGTTGAGTATTTTACTATCAGATACTGTTTGTGCTGAAACATTGATGGATGCCTTTTCTAAGGCTTATAAGCATAATGCTAAGTTGAATAGTGAACGTGCAGCTGTCCGTATATCCAGTGATGATGTTGTCATTGCGCGATCAGGGTTATTGCCACAAGTTGAGGGGGTTGGGAACTATGGTCGGAATAAGTCTTTTACAGGTCCTTATGTCACTTCTGGATCTATAGGCGTGAGATTAAATCAAAGATTATTTGATGGTTTTATCACGCAAAATATCTTTTCTTCAGCTCAAATTAAGTTGCAGGCTCAGCGTGAATATCTTCGTAATGTTGAACAAAATACGTTTCTGGAGACAGTGACCGCTTATGCTAATGTCTATCACGCACGTCGTGTTGCCGATCTTCGGAGAGAAAATTTGGCAGCTCTTGAAGAACAAGTTCGTTCCAATAAAGCAAAATTTGATGTGGGTGAAGGAGGGCATGTTGATCTTGCTCAAGCTCAAGCTGCACGTTCTGTGGCTGTTTCAGAGCTGAGTCTTGCTCGTGCTGATGTAAAAGCAGCAGAGGCAGTGTATCGACAAGTTATTGGTTCTGATCCTGAAAAGTTAAAACGCCCACCCGTAGCCAAAGATTTTCCCGTCAACCTTGATATGGCTTACCAAATGAGCGTTGTGATGCATCCAGCAATCCTTTATGCTAAATATTTAGTCGATGCAAGTGTTTACAATGTAAAGGCGAAAGAAGGAGCATTGCTCCCTAAAGTTGATTTTTCTGCAACAGCATCTTATAATCGAATCTACAGCGGTGCTGGAGAGGATGGAGTTTCTAAATCAATAGGATTGTCAGTAAGTGTCCCAATCTTTGAAGGAGGGCGTACGTCTGCGCAAATTCGTCAATCAAGGGAACAGCTTGGACAGGCGCAGCTTCAACTCGATTTGGCGCATAGTAATACTAGGCAAGTACTTACTTCTGCTTGGTTTCAGTTGGAGGGCGCACGCTCATCTGTTCTTGCTTACCGTGAAAGTGTTCGTGCTGCTGAAATTGCTCTGAAAGGCCGTGTTCAAGAAAATCGCGTAGGGCAAGCAACGACGCTGGATGTTTTAAATTCTCGTACTCAATTGATTAATGCTCAGATTGCGCTTGCAATGGCGGAGCGTAATGCTGTTGTGGCAAGCTATAGTGTTCAATCTTCTATTGGTAGATTGACTGCAAATTATTTAGGTTTAAAAACAATTAAATATATCCGATAATGCATAAAAGTATTTCTTTAATCTTAAATTATTTTAGTTTTTAAAAGTTGGTAAATCAATAGTTGAGTATGTTTAAAAATAGAACGGTGAGATGTTATTTTTATAAGTGTAGAAAATTGTGTGTAGCGCCCTCTTTATGACAAGCATATTTGAAAATATCGCGGGAGGCATGTTGATCTTATGATTCTTTTGCATACACTGAAAGTATGATTCTATTTGTTGTTGCGTCTTTGAGAGGTTGTAAAGTATGGTACAGAGTTCAAGCGTGTTACGTGAGCCAAGTATGGATGAAATTTTAACATCTATTCGTGAAATAATCGAAGAAAATGCGGTTCAATCTGATCACTTTTTAAATGAAGATGTTGCAGTGAATGCTTCGGAAGGTCGTTCAGAAGCTGCATCAGGAGGTATTTATGATACAACCTTATCGGTTGATGATGCTATGAAAGCTTTAGCTGATCGTATTGGTCTTTCTTCTGAAAATCAAGGGGGGAAGATAACGCAAGAGAAAGAGGATATAGAGGCAGAGAATAATACAGTTGGTATGGATATGCAAAAGATGAAGCTTTCTTCTGAAGAACGGAATTCTGTTTATAAAGCAAAAGAATATGAAGATGAGATAAGGAAATCACAGTCAGAAGCTAGAGGGGATGGTCATGTGGAATTGTCTGCATATTGTATTTCTTCTGCAGAAAAGATTGCAAAGGATGTGTTGCGTCCGGCTATAGCAGAATGGTTACAGTCTAAATTGCCTATTTTGCTGGAAGATATTTTGCGTGAAGAGATTGTGAAAGCGATTAAAAAATCATCTTAATTATTTTTATGTTTTTCATTTTATGAGAATTTTGTTTGCGATTTTGCGAGCTCTCTAGTGAATGGCTGAAAATCACGGGTTTTTGATCGGGATTTGATCATGTATTGTGTTTTTCAGCGGCGTTATGGATGGATAGAATGTTAGAAAAAAACTATGATGCTGCCTCTATAGAGCAACGGGTTGCAAAGAGATGGGAGACTCGTGGGGCCTTTAAAGTGGGAGCTGGTTCTAAAAGCGGTGCAGAACCTTTTTGCGTTATGCTTCCACCTCCTAATGTTACGGGTTCACTTCATATGGGGCACGCGCTCAATACGACAATTCAAGATATAATAGTTAGATTTCAGCGGATGCGTGGCAGAAACGTCTTGTGGCAGCCTGGTATGGATCATGCTGGGATTGCTACACAAATGGTTGTAGAGCGTCAACTTGCAGAACGCCAAGAGCCAACGCGTCAAGAAATGGGGAGAGAAAAGTTTATTGAGCGTATTTGGGAGTGGCGTTATGAAACTGGAGGCGTTATTTCAAACCAGTTGCGTCGCCTTGGGGTTTCATGTGATTGGTCGCGTGAGCGGTTTACAATGGATGAGGGGTTGTCGCAGGCAGTTCGTGAAGTCTTTGTCACGCTTTATAAGCAAGGGTTGATATATAGGGATAAGCGCCTCGTCAATTGGGATCCTAAATTGTTGACAGCTATTTCAGATCTTGAAGTTGAGCAAAAAGAAGTTCAAGGACATTTGTGGCACTTTAGATATCCACTTGAGGGTAAAATTTTTGATCCAAATGATGCGACAACTTTTATAACAGTGGCGACAACACGACCAGAAACAATGCTTGGTGATACAGGAATTGCTGTTAATCCTGAAGATGAGCGTTATAAAAATCTTATCGGTAAAAATGCTCTTTTGCCACTTGTTGGTCGTAGGTTATTAATTGTTGGTGATACGCATGCTGATCCTGAAGCTGGAAGTGGTGCTGTAAAAATCACACCAGCTCATGACTTTAATGACTTTGAAGTAGGACAGCGTAATCATTTACGCTTGATCAATATTTTTACCCAAAAAGCCGAGATTTTTCTCCGTGAAAATGAAGCCTTTTTTGATGGTTTGATTTTGTCAGATGAATTAAAAATGTTAGTAGAAAATCTCGATAAATCTGATCGTTTTGTTGCGCGCCAGAAGATTGTTTCTTTGATGGAAGAACAGGGATATTTAGCCTCTGTTGATGATCATACCCATATGGTTCCTCATGGAGATCGCAGTGGTGTTCTTATTGAGCCGTTTTTGACAGATCAATGGTATGTTCATGCTGCTGAATTAGCAAAGCCAGCGATAGAGGCTGTTCAACAAGGCAAAACGCGGTTCGTTCCTGATAGCTGGAAAAAGACTTACTTCAATTGGATGGAAAATATTCAACCTTGGTGCATTTCTCGCCAATTGTGGTGGGGACATCAGATTCCTGCTTGGTATGGTCCTGATGGGACGGTTTTTGTTGAAAAAAGTGAAAAAGAGGCTTTAGATTCAGCTTATGCTCATTATGGTGAGGTTGTTGAATTAATCCGTGATCCGGATGTTTTAGATACTTGGTTTTCATCAGCTCTCTGGCCTTTTTCAACATTAGGATGGCCAAATAAAACGACTGAATTATCTACTTTTTACCCAACATCTTTGTCTGTGACAGGATTTGATATTATTTTTTTCTGGGTTGCTCGTATGATGATGATGGGACTTCACTTTATGGGTGACGTTCCTTTTCCAACGGTCTATGTGCACGCTCTTGTTCGGGATCAAAAGGGTGCGAAGATGTCAAAATCAAAGGGAAATATTATTGATCCCTTAGAGCTTATTGATCAATATAGTGCTGATGCACTTCGGTTTACTTTAGCTATTATGGCAGCACAAGGTCGTGATGTAAAACTTGACGCTTCTCGTATTGCTGGTTATCGTAATTTTGCTACGAAATTGTGGAATGCTACCCGATTTGCACAGATGAATGGTGTGAAGCATGATCCAACTTTTAAGCCAGAACAAGCAAAATTGGCGCTTAATCGTTGGATTTTAACAGAGTTATCTAAAACGATTTCAGCAGTGACGACTGGTATTGAACACTATAAATTTAATGAGTCTGCTGCCACACTTTACCGTTTCGTTTGGAATACATTATGTGATTGGTATTTGGAGCTTCTCAAACCTATTTTTCAGGGGGAAAATGAAGATGCTAAAAATGAGGTTCAAGCTTGTACTGCTTGGGTTTTAGATGAAGTTTATAAACTTCTTCATCCTTTTATGCCTCATATGACGGAAGAGTTGTGGTCTCTTACAGAAACGCAAGCCATCAAGCGTGAGGATATGCTCGCATTGACAAAATGGCCAGAGGAAACATTGATAGATGAAGAAGCTGCTGATGATATTAATTGGCTTATTGATGTCGTTACAGGGATTCGGTCTGTACGTTTTGAAATGAATATTCCAGTGGCAACACAAGCACCTCTTGTTGTTGTTGAAGGAGGGGAAGTAACGCGAGAGCGTGTGAAGCGTTATGATGCACTTCTTAAAAAATTAGCGCGTATTGAAGTTATTGATTTCTCTGATAAAGTTCCGGAAGTGTCGGCACAAATGATTTTGGGAGAGGCTGTTTTTTGTTTACCATTAGGACAGTTGATCGATTTGGAGGCTGAACGTGTTCGTTTGAGGAAAGATGTCAGTAAAATTGAACAAGATATTGAGAAAATATCGCTTAAGTTAAACAACCCCAAATTTATAGCAAATGCGAAAGCAGAAATTGTTGAGCGTGAACGGAACAGGGTTGTAGAACTGCGTGCAGCGCAGAAGAAGATATTTGTTGCTTTAGAGCGGTTGGATTGATTTCAACTTTTTACTTTTTTGTGGATGATTTCATACCATTAGGTTTGGTATAGATCTTCTTTAAAGAGACTTTTTCTTTTGTTAGTTTTTCATGAACGATCATAAAATCTCTACTGAAATCCATAGTTTTCTGTTTATCATTAAAAAAACATCTTTTAAGGTACCCAAGCCTATCTCATGACGGAGATCATGAATAGTATAACGGTAAATCTATTGAGCTCCCCTTCTTTACGCTTGTAAAGTAACAAGCGCTGTGGCGCTATCCCGCCCCAATCCGGACAAGGACTTGGCACTTAAGACCGTTCATGAGAGGCATTGTTAGTTCTTTCTTACACAGAGTTTTTATCCACATAGCTCTCTCTGCTTGTAATGTGCAAGCGGATGGTTTTGATTGATTCAACATGGAACAGGTTTTGAATAAGAGAATCTTACGATATTCGAGGGACTCATTCAATATGCAAAAAAGTAAATTATCATTATAAATCAGTACGTTGTTTTATTACTGTAAAACATCATCATTTAGAGTAGCAATATAAGGCATGTAAAATTACACATGTGGTATTTTTGTTGTATGTAATGGTGAGTATTCTGAGGTAGGGCTTGTGTATAAAGTATGAAGTAATTCCATGTGAAATGATGTTAGGTGGAATCTGTTAAGCAAAAAGCTGTATTGTTTATAGATTGACGGTGGCAAAAAACTTCATCTTTAAGGTGGTAAGGCAGTTGTGAAGTTATAAGTTAACGATCATCATTATATTTATCTATCTTTCGTATTGTTTTTTATACTTAAATGCTTACCATTCATCATGTATTCTCTTCGTTCTCAAGTTGCTGTTTAATGCACGTTATTTTATTGAGCGATTTTTACTTATACGTATAAAATTTTAAAATCAATAAATCCTAGAATGTTAAAGGAGGTGTTACAAAATATAGGATAATGATTTATATTTAAAAATCAATTTGTTATATATAAAAATGGATACTTAATTTTATCGAACATTTTGGATGGTTTTTATTTATTGATCTTTTCTTTTAAAATTTTTATTTTGAAATCGCGTGTGCTTTTTACTAAGAAAAAGGGTTTAAATATCTACAAAGAAATTTGTAACAGATATAATCATTAAAATTGAGATAGGGGGGAAATGGTTAATAGGTTTCAGATATGGAAAAAAGCCACTATTGTTGTGATTTTAGGGGGATTTTTTTCGACTGTTTATGCAATAGATGTCAATAGCTTGCAAGAAGCGAATGATGGTGCGTTTTATTTTTTTAAACGTGGTATGTCTGCTTATAAAGATGGGCATATAAATCAGGCTATTGCAGCATTACGTCGTGCGGCTAAGAGAGGCCATATTGGTGCGAATTGGAAACTAGGCTCTATCTATGCAAATGGTGATGGTGTCCCTAAAAATGATTATAAGGCATATTATTTTTTTGCATATATTGTTGAAAAAGGCACTGATCTTGGTTCAGAGGATGAAAGTTATGTTTCTGATGCATTGGTTAAACTTGCGGGATATATAAAAAAAGGTATTCCTCAATCACCTGTGAAACCTGATCCTTCTTATGCTGCTCATCTTTATATGCAGGCTGCGGTGAACTATGGAAATTCTAAAGCTCAGTATCATTTAGGAAAAATATTTTTAAAGGGAGAGGGAAGGGAGAAGAATCTTATACAAGCAGCACGATGGTTTCAACTTTCAGCAAAAAAAGGAAATCCTTCCGCCCAAGCAATGCTTGGAAATATGCTGCTTCAAGAAGGAAAAATTGTCCGTGGGGCAGCATTGTTAACTGCTGCCTATGAAAAAGCTAATGTAAAAGACAGAAATTGGATTCGCCCTTTGCAAGAACAGGCTTTTGCTCTTTGTAATGAATTTGAGAGACGTACAGCAATTTCACTGGTTGCTGATATTTTAAAAAATAACAGTTTTTAAACATCTGATTGTAATATTTTTACATTCTCTCATCCGTTATTAAACTCTACTGTCTTGTGTCTAAGTTTACAGTAGAGATAGCTTTTTGTGATAATATAACGGCTAATGACTTAAGATTTTAGACAAAAATTCTTGCGTTCTTGGTGTTCTCGCTTGTGGATCAGAAAAGAACTCTTTAGATGAACAGTCTTCAAGAATTGTTCCTTGATCTATGAAAATAACACGCTCCGAGACTTTTTGTGCAAACCCCATTTCATGGGTTACACAAATCATCGTCATACCTTCTTCTGCTAAGCTAATCATGACATCGAGCACTTCACCTACCATTTCAGGATCTAGAGCAGATGTTGGTTCATCAAAAAGCATGACAAGTGGATCCATAGTTAAGGCACGTGCAATAGCAACACGTTGTTGTTGCCCTCCAGAAAGTTGACCAGGATATTTATCTTTGTGTTCAATCAGCCCAACGCGTTCAAGATACAACAATCCACGTTCAAGTGCTTCTTTTTTGCTTCGTTTTAGGACTTTGATTTGCGCAATTGTCAAATTTTCTGTGACAGATAAATGGGGGAAAAGCTCGAAGTGTTGAAATACCATTCCCACCTGACTTCGCAATTTAGGCAGATTCGTTTTTTTTGAATGAACTGGTACTCCGTTAATCCAAATTTCACCTTTTTGAAAAGGAACGAGAGCGTTAATAGTTTTAATGAGTGTTGACTTTCCTGATCCTGATGGACCACAAACGACAACGACCTCTCCTTTATTAATGTTGGTTGTACAGTTTTTAAGGACGTTAATTTCGCCATACCAATTAGAAACATTTTTTATTTCGATCATATGAGTAGACATTTTTTTTCCTATTAGCGAATAATGGATACTTTTTTTTGTAAATACAAAACTATTTGTGACAGTGTAAAACAGATAACAAAATAGAAAACAGCTGCTAAGATATAAGCTTCTTGCTTTACACCAAAATTATTAGCAGCAATATCAAAACCATTTAAAAGACTGTTGCCACTGATTGCATAAACAAGGGTTGTATCCTGAAAAAGGATAATAACTTGTGTTAAAAAAACTGGTAGCATGTCCCTAAAGGCTTGAGGAAGAATGACAATGTACATACTTTGCCAATATGTCATTCCGAGAGCTTGTCCCGCATATTTTTGTCCTTGCGAAACTGAGTTTATGCCAGCACGCATAATTTCTGCAAAATAAGCCGTTTCAAATGCGGTAAAGGTAATGAGTGCTGATTTATTTGCACCGATGGATGTACCGGTTAAAAAAGGCAAAAGCACGAAAAACCATAAGATAACCATCACAAGTGGTATTGAACGCATAGCTGTTATGTAAACGATTGCAAACCAAGAAAGAAGTTTTATGGAAGAAAGGCGCATCATTGCTAAAAGGGTGCCGAAAACAAACCCCAATACCGTTGCAAAAAGAGTTAGAAAAACGCTAAAGAGCAAACCTGATAAAATGTAAGAACGAAATACATCAAAGGTAAAAAAGGAAAAATCAAAGTCGGAAAAATTGAAAGGAAAATAAAGTCCAAACTGAGAGCTTATGAAATTCATCATTTTCAATTTCCCTTTGTTTGAAAATTAGGAATTTTGAGTATTTGTTCAATGACGGTCATCACAATGAATACGAATAAGGCTATTAGAATATAAAGAATCGTAACAAGCAAATAGTTTTCGTAAACATGGCTTACCTCTTCAATTGCTTGGTATTGAAATTGCATGAGCTCGTTTATTGAAACGGCGAATGCTATAGATGAATTTTTTACAATGCCCATTGCTTCTGAAGTAAGAGGCGGCATAATTGTACGTATAGCACGTGGTAGTATTATATAGCGATAACTTTGATAAGTTGTAAATCCCATTGCCATAGCAGCATAACGTTGTCCAGAAGGAATCGCTTCAATGCCTGAACGAACCTGTTCTGCAATGCGTGCAGATGTAAAGAATCCCAATGCGCATGTTATTAAGAGAATGGGGGAAAATTTCATCGCTGGTGGATAAATCTTAGGAACAACAAAATACCACAAAAATACTTGTACAAGAAGGGGAATATTACGCATAATCTCTACCCAAATAGTACCGATAATGCGAAATATATAATTGATTATCGATGTTTTGGGTAAAGTGCGCATTGTTCCTATAATAACACCACACAATACAGCTAAGATAAGTGAAGTGATAGACAATATAACCGTATTTTTTAAGCCATCGAGAAGTGTATCTAAATAGGTATGACTTACGCCGGGAGTTCCCATGCATCCTGTTACCAGTGTTTGGGTAAGGTCATCTCTACAAAGGAAAGAAAAGTCCATTAATTGATATTCCCTCAAATTAGTCATTCACAAATAGGACAATAAATTAAGCGCATCTACATAGGCTAAATTTATTAAAAAGTGAATTAAAATATAAACCACACTCAATTTTTAAAGAGTGTGGTTCTTCTTTATTAAATTTTATAAATCTTTCTCTGTGTAGCTTTCTCGAGGCTTATTATTTGGGTGATCCCAAGCATATCTTGTTTGTTTTGACAAGGGAAGGTTCATAACAGTGTTAGCAGGTGGAATCGGTTTCATAAACCACTTATTGTAAAGCTTTTCAAGTGATTCATCTTTAATCTGACGTACGATACTATCGTTGATTGTTTGTTCAAATTTTTTGTCATTTAATCTGAGCATACAGGCGATAGGTTCGACTGAAAGTACAGTATCAAGAATGACATAATCAGATGGATTCTTTGATTTAGCAATATGTCCAGCAAGAATTGAAGCATCCATAACAAAAGCATCTGCCTTACCAGATTCTAATAATAAAAAACTATCTCCGTGATCTTTCCCCTTTAAAACTTTAAACTGAATGTTTTTTGCACGTTTGTTTTTACGAATAAGTTGAACAGATGTTGTACCGGTGGTCGTTGCGACTGTTTTTCCATTTAAATCGTCAAGAGATTTAATGTTAGAGTTTTTCTTTACAGCAATCCGGACCTCTTCAATGTATGTCGTATAAGCAAATGCTGCTTCTTTACTGCGGGCAATATCATTTGTTGTTGAGCCGCACTCAAAATCATAGGTTTTATTTTTTAAGAGAGGAATTCTATTTTGAGAAGTGATGGGAAGATAATGAATTTTAATTGGTTTACCAATTTTTGTTGAGATATCATCAATGATACGTTCTGCCATTTCTGTATGAAAACCTACATATTTATTATTACCAAGGGCGTAGCCTAAACCAGATGATTCACGGACACCTAAAGTAATTTCCCCTGTTCGTTTTATTTTTTCAAGAGTATCATGTTCAGCATGCGCGACGCTTGTGAAACCAATGGCCGTTGCTGCAATAAACATTAATAATGATTTCTTCATTTATGTCCTCCATTCATTTATCTTTACTTTAGCTGTTTAAGATATACTGTTTACATGGTGTAGCATAGTTATTATGTTTGAGTGGAATTTTTTTGGTGTTTCATAATGGGGGGTGTACTTTCTTAATTGATATTAAGGTGAATCCAAACGGGAACGTGGTCGGACGGTTTTTGATATCCCCTTACTTCTGTTTGACTATGAGCGCAAATAAGTTGATCAACAGCTTCTGGTGATAATAATAAATGATCAATGCGAATCCCATTATTCTTAGGCCAAGCACCCGCCTGAAAATCCCAAAAACTGAAGGAGGGAGTATCGGTGACATTCCGGATAGCATCGTAAAGACCTAAATTAAGAATACGTTGAAATACTTTTCTTGTTTCTTGAAGAAATAAGGCATCTTGACACCATTCTTGAGGTTTTTTTGCATCTAATGGAGCGGGGATGACATTATAATCACCTGCTAGAATAAGGGGTTCTTCATACGCAAGCAATGATTTTGCATGTGTATATAATCTTTCCATCCATTCTATTTTATAGGAATATTTTTCACTCTCAATAGGATTCCCATTTGGTAAATAGAGAGATGCAACACGAACAACACCTTTGTTTGTTGAATAAACAGCTTCAATGTAACGTGTTTGCTCATCATTATCATTGCCTGGTAATCGACGGATCACTTCATCCGGTGTTTTTTTAGAGAGAATCGCAACACCATTAAAACTTTTTTGTCCGTGTGTTTCTATGTGGTAACCTAAATTTTCAATTGCATCGCGTGGAAAATTTTCATCAATACTTTTAATTTCCTGTAAACAGACTATGTCCGGCTGGCTTTGCTGCAGCCATTGACATAATGTTTCATGTCGTGCTTTTATTCCAGCAATATTCCACGTTACTATTTTCATGGCGCTCATCATTAGATATCAAGCATGTAATTCAATTTAATTTACTGCATTCATGTTTTATTACAGTCACATTGCTGCTTCTTTTATTTATAGGGATATTACTATGGTAAATTGATTTATCAAGAGTAGCGGTAAAAGCAAATTTAAAGTTTTAAAATTTAATTTATTTTCATTTTTAAAAACTTTCTGCTGTTTAGTTCTTGACGAATGTAAGTGTTCTCGCTATTAGAGATGGACATAACCGATGTGGATGTGATCAGGTGTTTTGGATATGAACCGGAAGATTATTCACAGGTGTTAAGAAGATTAAAAGCAAATGCTAGTGCAAAAGGCTATTGCCTTCTCTGCTTGTGGTCGGGTGAACTGTTATTTGCAGGTGTGCCCGATTTTGTGTGTAGACTTAGATATCTGTTCCAATTTTGTTGGAGTGGATAGAAATGAAATAGAAAAGCCCGATTGGGTGAGACGAATATAGATCGAAAAGAGGAAGGTTGCATGCCTACCGTAAACCAGTTGATTCGCAAACCGCGTGTAGCGCCAGTTAAACGTAATAAGGTTCCTGCTTTGCAGTCGAATCCGCAGAAGCGTGGTGTTTGTACGCGTGTTTATACAACAACGCCGAAGAAACCTAATTCTGCTCTTCGTAAAGTTGCTAAGATTCGCTTGACGAATGGATTTGAGGTGATTGGTTATATTCCTGGAGAGGGACATAATCTTCAAGAGCACTCTGTTGTGATGATTCGCGGTGGTCGT
Source organism: Bartonella sp. OD88NMGDW (assembly GCF_042193775.1). Classification (NCBI taxonomy): domain Bacteria; kingdom Pseudomonadati; phylum Pseudomonadota; class Alphaproteobacteria; order Hyphomicrobiales; family Bartonellaceae; genus Bartonella; species Bartonella sp. OD88NMGDW. The sequence goes on from NZ_JBHIMA010000006.1 coordinate 133,194, forward strand.
GTGAAAGATTTGCCAGGAGTTCGTTATCACATTATTCGTGGTTTGCTTGATACGCAGGGTGTCAAGAATCGTAAACAGCGTCGTTCAAAGTATGGCGCAAAGCGTCCAAAATAATATTGAGAGACAAAGCTAATGTCCCGTCGTCATAGAGCAGAAAAGCGTGAAATTAATCCAGATCCTAAGTTTGGTGATTTGGTTATTATGAAATTTATGAATGCCATTATGTTTGATGGTAAAAAATCAGTTGCAGAGCGTATTGTTTATGGTGCGCTCGATTCTGTAGAAAAAAGAGTAAAAACAGATCCTGTGGCTCTATTTCATCGGGCCTTAGAGAATGTTGCTCCTCATATTGAGGTTCGCTCACGCCGTGTTGGTGGTGCTACTTATCAAGTTCCGATTGATGTTCGTCCTGATCGTCGTCAGGCTCTTGCTATTCGTTGGTTGATTGCTGCGGCACGTGGTCGGAATGAAACGACGATGATTGAGCGTTTATCTGGTGAATTGATGGATGCGGCTAATAATCGCGGTTCTGCCGTGAAAAAGCGTGAAGATGTTCATCGTATGGCTGAGGCTAATCGTGCTTTTTCTCACTATCGCTGGTAGAAGTTTTAAACTAAGGCAAATATAATGGCTCGCGAATATAAAATTGAAGATTATCGTAATTTTGGTATTATGGCGCATATTGATGCTGGTAAGACTACGATGACTGAACGTATTCTGTTCTATACCGGTAAGAATCATAAAATTGGTGAGACCCACGATGGTGCTTCTACGATGGATTGGATGGAGCAGGAGCAGGAGCGCGGTATTACGATTACGTCTGCTGCGACAACGACGTTTTGGGAAGGGCGTGATGGTCGGAAGCGTCGCTTTAATATTATTGATACGCCAGGGCACGTTGATTTTACGATTGAAGTTGAGCGCTCTTTGCGTGTTCTTGATGGTGCGATAGCCTTGTTGGATGCAAATGCTGGTGTGGAGCCTCAGACGGAAACTGTTTGGCGGCAGGCTGAGAAATATCGTGTGCCTCGTATGGTTTTTGTTAATAAAATGGACAAAATAGGAGCTGACTTCTATCGTAGTGTGGAGATGGTTGGTTCTCGGTTGGGTGCTAAAGCGCTTGTTTTGCAGTTGCCGATTGGTGCTGAAAATGACTTTGAAGGCGTTGTTGATCTTGTAGAAATGAAGGCTTTAAAGTGGGATGGTTCTATTGGTGCCTCGGCGGTGATAAGTGAAATTCCCTCTGATTTAAGAGAGAAAGCTGAAGAATATCGCGAGAAATTGATTGAGATGGCTGTGGAGGTTGATGAAGCTGCGACAGAGGCTTATTTGGAAGGTGTTATGCCAACCAATGAACAGCTTGTTTCTCTCATTCGTAGGGGGACAGTAGAAGTTCAGTTTCATCCGGTTCTTTGTGGTACAGCTTTTAAAAACAAGGGAATTCAGCCGCTTTTGGATGCTGTTGTTTCTTATCTTCCTTCTCCAGTTGATGTTCCGGCAATTAGTGGTATTGATGTGAAGACTGAGACTGAGACGACGCGCGAATCTTCAGATGATGCTCCACTATCTATGCTTGCTTTTAAAATTATGAATGATCCTTTTGTTGGTTCGTTGACGTTCTGTCGTATTTACTCAGGTAAAGTTCAGAAAGGTATTTCTCTTGAGAATACTGTGAAAAAGAAGAAAGAGCGTTTGGGGCGTATGCTTCAAATGCATTCAAATTCTCGTGAGGATATTGAAGAAGCATTTGCTGGTGATATTGTTGCTCTCGCAGGACTTAAGGAGACGACAACAGGTGATACTCTTTGTGATCCTTTGAAGCCTGTTATTTTGGAGCGGATGGAATTTCCAGAGCCCGTTATTGAGATTGCAATTGAACCGAAAACAAAAGCAGATCAAGAAAAAATGGGTATTGCTCTTAATCGTCTGGCAGCCGAAGATCCTTCATTTCGTGTTAAATCGGATGAGGAATCTGGTCAGACTATTATAGCTGGAATGGGTGAGCTTCATCTTGATATTATTGTTGACCGTATGCGCCGTGAATTTAAGGTTGAAGCAAATGTTGGGCAGCCTCAAGTTGCTTATCGTGAGTCAATTACTAAAATGGCGGAAATTGATTATACGCATAAGAAACAATCGGGTGGTGCTGGTCAATTTGCTCGTGTAAAAATTATTTTTGAGCCTCATGATGGTGATGACTTTATTTTTGAGTCAAAGATTGTTGGTGGTGCTGTTCCTAAAGAATATATTCCTGGTGTCCAAAAAGGGATTGAAAGTGTTATGGGGTCAGGTCCTCTTGCGGGCTTTCCTATGCTTGGTGTAAAAGCGACACTCATTGATGGTGGCTATCACGATGTTGATTCCTCGGTTTTGGCTTTTGAAATTGCTGCTCGTGCAGCTTTTCGTGATGGAGCAAAGAAGGCTGGTGCGCAGCTTCTTGAACCGATCATGAAGGTGGAAGTTGTTACACCAGATGATTATGTTGGTGATGTTATTGGTGATCTCAATTCTCGTCGAGGACAGATTTCGGGAACTGAAGCGCGCGGTATTGCAACGGTTGTGAATGCAATGGTTCCTTTGGCAAATATGTTTGGTTATGTGAATACCCTTCGCTCTATGAGTCAGGGGCGTGCACAGTATACAATGCAGTTTGATCATTACGAGCCTGTACCTTCGGCTGTTGCTTTGGAGATTCAAAAGAAATACGCGTAATTTCAGGTTGGTAATTAATTTTTAACTTAGTCCTTGGCTTGGACGGAAAATGGAGAGCTCAGATGGCGAAGAGCAAGTTTGAACGAACAAAACCGCATGTTAATATTGGTACGATTGGTCACGTTGATCATGGGAAGA